>JAQVON010000006.1 GCA_028702595.1 Mariniphaga sp.
GTTCCTTGCCATCAATTCCTGTTTTAAAAATTTTTATGATCCCCCGGGTTACACAAAAAAAACCGGTTAACCTGCTCCCCTCACGATAAATGATGGAACCTTTCTTGTAAAGTGAACAGGTCTTTTTCTGCTTCAACCGGTTGAACTCTTCGGGATCTAATTTTTTGAATAGTTGAAACCCACTTAAATCAGCTTCTTCTTCTGTTGGACTCTTTTGTATACTTCTCATTTCATAACCTTTTGTGCCTGTTAATACTTGCTCGTTTTAACTTAACAAATGATCGGCGTGGTGAGTTGTGTTCCACACCCTAAATATACAACTTCAAAAATTATTTAAAAATTATTTACCTGGTTGTATCATTCAGTTTTCTGGTACGAACAGAAAACCTGGTTTAATACAAATGGCATTCCCTGCTCCTTTTTTTCGAACCTTCAAATTTTTAACACTATAATTGGTTGTGATTCAAAATTAACGATTGAAACTAAACAAATTTAATACTTTTTTGTCTTTTATTTTTAGAACGTATATTTAGAACAGTCTCTTAATATTAAAACAGAAAAAGATGAAGACTATCAGAAACATGACAGGAGTGGTTATTTTAACCTTTTTATTTGCGCTACAGGGATTTGCCGATGAATATTCTGTGGATAAATCGAAGAGCGCAGTGAAGTGGAGCAGCAAGAAAGTGGTTGGTGGACATTTCGGAACTATTGAGCTAAAGAGTGGTAGACTGAATGTAGAAAGCAGGAAAATTCTATCCGGTGAATTTTTGATGGATATGACCACTATAGTTAATGAAGATATTAGTAATGAGGCGGTAAATAGGAAATTGGTCGGACATCTGAAATCAGATGATTTTTTTTCTGTCGACAAGCATCCGGTTTCTACCCTGATTGTAAGAAAAACGTCACAGAAGTCGGAAAATGTCTTTACATTTTCAGGAGATCTTACCATTAAAGGAATTACTCATCCGGTTGTATTTGACGCTACGGTTTCCTTTTTGACAGGAAAAATTTCAGCAAATGGAAAAATGGAAATTGATCGCACGTTGTATGACATCAGATATGGCTCGGGTAAATTTTTTTCCGGATTGGGCGACAATATGATTCATGATAATTTTTCACTTGACTTTTCTATAGAATTTGAGTCTGTTGGTAGTACAGTACTTCAATAGTTGGTGAGCTTGATCATCGCCATTTTTAGCTACGCCTATTAAAAATGAATCACATGTCAATTTAAAACCCGGCGGCGAATTTTACGTAGTAACTAAAAATAATGAATATCAATTTTACGCAGCCATTATGATGAAATCAGTAAATCCTGCCACCGGTGAGTTGATCAAGGTTTATGATAATCACACCGAAAAAGGCATTCAGAAGATTATTAATTCGGTTGATAAATGTTGGCATCAATGGAAAAAGAGTTCCTTTTTTCAACGTAGTCAGTTGATGCAGAACTTATCCAGTTTGTTAAGAAGCAATAAAGAACAACTTGCCCGGTTGATGGCACATGAAATGGGGAAGGTGTTGTTTGAGGGTGTTGCAGAGATTGAAAAGTGTGCATGGGTATGTGATTATTATGCAGTTAATGCGGAGAATTTTTTAGAGAATGAAGTCATTGAATCTGACTTTTCACAGTCGTATGTCAGCTATCAGCCCTTAGGAACGATTTTAGCAGTCATGCCATGGAATTTTCCGTTTTGGCAGGTTTTTCGTTTTGCTGCTCCCACAATGATGGCTGGAAATACAATAGTATTAAAACACGCATCTAACGTACCGGGTTGTGCATCAGCCATTGAGGATCTTTTCAGGGAGGCAGGATTTCCGGAAAATGTTTTTCGTTCACTGCTAATTGGGAGTGAGCAGGTTGTAGATGTAATTGAACATCCTGCCATAAAAGGAGTAAGTCTTACCGGCAGTACTGCCGCGGGGAGAAGTGTAGCTTCAGTTGCAGCAGGTGTGCTAAAGAAATGTGTTTTGGAATTGGGTGGCAGCGATCCTTACCTCATTTTACCCGATGCCGATTTGAAGGCTGCTGCCAGGATTTGTGCAGCAGGCAGGTTGCTTAATGCCGGGCAGAGTTGTATCGGAGCTAAACGGTTTATTGTGACTGATCCGGTATATTATGAGTTTTTGGAGTATTTTACCTATGAAATGAATAAGGCAGTTTTTGGTGATCCCTGTGATGGTGAAACAACTATGGGACCTTTGGCACGTATCGATATCCGTGACGAACTCCATCTGCAGGTACTGATGTCAGTGAAAAATGGGGCCGAAGTGGTCATCGGTGGCGAAATACCCGAACGAAAGGGAGCCTATTATCCACCAACTATTCTGGAAAATGTGAAACCTGGTATGCCGGCATATGATGAGGAATTGTTTGGCCCGGTAGCATCAGTTATTCGGGTGAAAGACGAAAAAGAAGCCATCCATGTAGCTAACGATACTCCCTTTGGCCTGGGAGCTGCCGTTTTTTCCATGAATATGGGGAAAGCACAACAGATAGCAGAAACCCAACTACAGGCAGGCAGCTGCTTTGTGAATGATTTTGTGAAATCAGACCCACGTCTTCCATTCGGAGGCATCAAAGGTAGCGGATATGGCCGGGAACTCTCCTCTCAGGGTATCCGGGAATTTGTGAACGTGAAAACTGTAGTGGTGAAGTAACTTCAAAAATAGCGCCTTACCTTTGCCGAATAGTCTCGATAGACTTCACCGTAATGCCTGCGCAGAAACTTTTCTTCTTTCAGAATGAAAAAGTGAATACTGATCAGGGCAGACAAAGCCATGATCAAAAAGAAGAAACTGGTATGTAATAGAGCCATCCCGGAAAAAAAAAGGTTTACACAGAGAAAAAAGGGATTTCGTGTGTAGGAGAACACACCAGTGGTGATTAACTCACCTGCTGTATGTTGATCTAATCCAAACCGCAGAGATTTTTTGAAATGAATAAGTGTTAATGCCCAAAAAAACAAAGCCATAACAACTACTGCTATCCCTATGAGATCTAGTATGGAATTTGTCCATAATTTCCTTGTGAACCAGTCGGGGAAAATGGATGATATGGCAGGAGATGCCATAGCCAGCAGTTCATAAAACCAAATGAAAAACAGAAAACTATATAATGGATAGAGGAGTAACAGGTACCAGGATCTCCGGTTGCCCGGGCTTACCCTGATCCCCTTTACTCGCAGGTAGATGATCCGTACTGTAAGAATAAGGCTGAATAAAAGAAAGCTTAATAATGGGAAAATGCTCAACATATCCATAACGGGTTTTTGAGCATTAAAAATAAACTATTTTTTAGTAAAAATCATCAGGCAGTATTCCCGGGTATATGGAAGGATGCTTTTGTGAACCGGATTAAATATTTGGAAACGAGAATCCTACTGTAACAGGATGTAATTCAGGACCTCTGTCATTTTTAAAGAGCGGGGTCATCCCATAGTTGATGAAGACACAGAAATCCCCGAAGCCTATACGACCGGTCAGGTCATATTTAAACTGGTTAAGGTTAAAATTGCTACGTGTTTTTTCTTTTCCTTCATCTGATTTATACTTTGTATGCGACCCGATATTTACGCCACCGATCACACCTCCTGCAAGGTAAAGCCTTGAACCGCCCATTCGTAATGGTGTTTTTACTTCGAACATGAGTGGAGCAGTTAGGTAGCTAACGTTCAGTTTTGATTTTTTTAATCTGCTGAGGTGGCTCAGGTCACGGGGCATCACAATACCAACGCCATCCTGTTTTTCAATGGTTATTGGCTGGTCGAAAGTGAAATCCATAAAGCTGAATCCCAACCCGGTTACCAGACCAAAATTATTGGCTTCGTTTTTAAAAGCCCACTCTGCAAAATTCAGGTTCACTGTGATGGATTTGCCATAATGTAAGTCCATAAAATTGGGAGGAATAACCGTATTTAATTGGTTATAAAGAGAATAGTCGGTTTGGCTATACATGTTCATGCCAAATTCCAGACCTGCCCAATGCGGATTAAAGCTACCTGTCCATTCTTTTTTCTTTTCTTCCTTGTCTATTTGCAGAAAGGTACCTTTGCTCCCATCAATAACTTTAAAGTTGCGTCGTCCAACCCGGATGTGTGTTGTGTCGCCCATGTCATCAGTTATTATTTCAATTCCTTTGTTGTTGCCTACTTTTACCTGGGTCTTTTCCCCGTCTTCCAAAACGGTTACCACATTTTTCTTCATCACTTTTACTTCAGTGGTATCGTTTTGTGCATTCATACTGATGCCCAGAATCAGGCATATTAAAATGGTAAATATTCGTTTCATTTGTTCTGTTTTAAATGTTTTGCTCCTCTGACGCATAAGATACCCGTATTGTTACAGACAGATCATTATGTGTTTACATCCGGTATGTTTTATCATCAGTTAATTTTTGTAGGAATGGTGAATGCCAGTAATCGTGAATCGTAATTAAGTTCTATTATTTCACCTTCAGAGTTGGTTTGGTAATTAAATTTTTCATTTGAAACAGACGAAACCAGGTACAATCCTGCTCTGGCTATCACTGATAATGAAAAATTATTTATCCCGGTTTTCTCTTTGACAACATCAGCCAGTAATCTCTCATCACCTGTCATAATTTGTTTTTCCTGACTTTTAATGGTTATCTCTACCAGCGTTAAATCAGGTTGTTGGGTTGAAATAAAGGGTTCAATGCCGGTTATCATCTTGGGTATTTCCATGGGGATTCTTGTTTCTGTATTTTTTTCATTTTCTGAGTGAGCATATAAATCATCCTTCAAAATTTCTGCTTGATGGGTATGGGTTTCAGTTTTTACTTCCGGTGAAGTTTTTTCGTACTTTTCTTCAGCCGGTTCCGGTTTACTAATGGTTTTATTTCTTGGATTTTCAGGAGTAGATTTTTCCTTGTCTGGCTGAATTTCCGTTACAACCAGTTGATTATTGGGAAGATTATTTTCAGAAGAAAAATAACCAGGAAATTGATAAATCAGGAACGCAAGGACCAGGATTGCTGCTGCGCGGGATGTCCAGAGCAATATTAATTTTCCGACAGAGTGATGGTAGAGTTTTCTTTTATGTTCAAAGATGACAGATACATCAGGAACCAGGAGGGTTAGGTTAAAAAGCGCTGCCTCTTTTTGTCTTTCCGGGTGTTGGGTCAGGTATTTTTCAAAATCAATTTTTTCTGCTGTTGTCAGATCTCCTTCCAGGCGGGCAATGGCAGTTTGATCCAATTCGTCCTGCAGGTCATATTTTTCTTTATACAATGTATTTTTTTTCTGAAAAACAACATCATCCGGTTTGAGTCCTTCCATGCGGGCTAACTCCAGCTCAGTTTTTAGATCCTGGTTGTTTTGAAGGAAAAGAATAAACTCGTCTACCAGTGATTCATCCAGAACACCCTCCAGGTAATCTAAAAAATAGGTTTCGTAATTGTTTCTTGTAATTATCATTTTAAATCACTGTTTCCATTTTTCCAATATAATTTTTCAGAAATACCCTGGCCCGGTAAATATATACTTTTACCTGTGATTCATTCAACCGGGTCAATTCTCCAATTTCGCTATATGAATATCCCTCATAATCACGTAATAAGAGCACCATGCGTTGGATCTCCGGCAACTTGTTCAGGGCTATGTTCAGCACTTCTCCCAGGTCGTTATAATGGTTTTCATGGCTTTCTTCCGGCAAGGCATTTTCTTCTGTCCAGACCGACCGTTTTTCTTTTCTGATCCGGTCAACCATGGTATGGTAAGCAGTTGTAAACAGATATGGTTTTACTTTTTGGCCATCCACATTTTGATGGCTTTTCCAAAGTTTTTCGTAACTGTCCTGTACGATATCTTCAGCTGTATACTGATTTTTTATACTTTTTAACACAAACCGGAATAGCCGGTCTGAATACAAGTTAACTGCCTGGTTATATTCGTTTATTGTCATGGATCTTTAAAGATCTTATTCACTGCATATGACGGCCGACTAACATAAATTGTTACAGGTGGCAAAATAAAAAAAGTGAATCGGGGGGTGTTTTCTGGAGTAATTAATATTGAATTTTCAAAAAGTATCCATTATGTTTTCTGATATTCAATACTCTGTTCTCATTGAATACCAGGTATTGGCCTTTAATTCCCTTCAATATTCCCTCTATTTCCGGCGTTTTATCAAAAATTACACTTTTTATTTTTTGAGGAGGTTCAGCCAGTGGGTAATGAATGGAAACGATTTCATGGTCGATGCAGGAATATTTCTGTAGCTCCGGGGGAAGCAGTTCAAGGGCTTTTTTCTTTTCTTCAGGCAGGTTAATATCGGTTTTGCCATCGGTTTTCAACATTTCCTGCCAATTGGTTCGATCGGCAAAATATTTTTTCAGGAATACTTCAATAATGCCTGCAATATGCCGGTTAGGTGTTTTTGCCAGTCGGATGGCATAACTGGCACCCTGATCAATCCATCGGGTGGGGAGTTGATGGTGCCGGGTAACTCCTACTTTGAGTTCACTTGTAACAGCCAGGTAAACGACGTGATCGATGAGGTCGTGTTTCCTCGCCCAATCCAGGTCGCGGGCAATGTCAAATTCCGCTTTGGATAATTCGGGCCGTATGATTGATTCTGAGGCTTCTGGAGCAGTTTGTAAACAGCTGTAGCAAAATCCTTGGCTGAATGATGTTTTAGTGATCTTACCGCAGGCAATGCAATGGATCTGACCGGTGAAAAGCATATGAATTTCGTGGCCAATTAATGCATTCATTTCAATTTCCTGATCCCCCACAGGTAGAAAATAATTGACCGGACTAGCATGTTCGGTGCGCATTTTTAGTATGCTGCCTTCGTATTTATGCTTGTTTTTTCGGCCCGTAAGGTTTTCTCCTAAAACCGGTTTGTCTCTATTGATTCCTGTCATGCTCAATTTTTATACAAATATAGTACATCTGACGCATGGGACAGAAAGAGTACACTAATATTGCTGTGGTAGAATTGTATATCATTTCAAATAAGATGTTTAAGGAAAAACACGATTTGAGGGGTATGAATAAGCGGCTCATCTGCAACAGGACATTTTTCGGCAGTCGGATCTGGAAGATAGGGAAAACCAACCGGCACTATCCATAGGGAATGAGTAAAAAATGCTTCATTACATGCAATAAATTCCTATCTTGCACTCAGTAATAAGCAAACAAAATTCAGAAAAGTTTTACACCATGAAGCAAGTCGGAATATTTTTATTTGCATTGGTTTTTTCCGTTGTACTAATTGCTTCAAAACCGGAGAAAAAATATTACAACGAACTTTACCGTCCGCAGTTTCACTTTACTCCAGAAAAAAACTGGCACAATGACCCCAATGGCCTGGTATATTACGATGGCGAGTATCATCTTTTTTATCAATATAATCCGAAGGGGAAGGAGTGGGGTTTTATGCATTGGGGGCATGCGATAAGTACTGATTTGGTCCATTGGGAACATCTGCCCATAGCTATTTATCCTGATGAGAACTCAGAAGACAAAGAGTATTGCACGGCTTTTTCGGGATCGGCTATTGTGGATGAGAAAAATTTACTCGGAAAACAGGAAGGGGATCTGAAAACACTGGTGGTATTTTATACCTCACAACATTGTGGACAGCGGATTGCTTACAGCACCGATAAGGGACGTACATGGAAGAAATTTGAGGGAAATCCGGTGATTCCGTATGATGAAACCGATGATGCCCGTGATCCTAAGGTAGTCTGGTATGAACCTTCCCAGGAGTATATCATGGTGCTTTACCGCAAAACTTCGGCAGACGATAAAGCAAAAGGAGTTTCTTTTTATGCCTCTGATAACCTGGTCGACTGGGAGTATAAAAGTCATATTTTTGGATTTTATGAATGCCCCGATTTAATGCCTATGCGGGTAACTAACCGGCCGGAAGAGACGAAATGGGTGCTTTTTGACGGGGATGGCAGCTACTTGATCGGGAGTTTCAACGGGGAAGAATTTTCACCAGAAACAGCAAAGTTAAAAAGCGATTATGGGAAAAACTATTATGCAACCCAAACCTGGAGCAACATACCGAAGGAGGACGGCAGGATTATCCAAATCGCCTGGATGCGTGGAGGCAGCTTCCCGGATATGCCCTTCAACGGACAAATGACATTCCCTACCCAACTGGAGTTAACCCGTTATAATTTTGGATATCAAGTAACCCGAAAGCCTGTTTCTGAAATTGAACTTATTCAGGATAAACACTATAACTGGGAAAATGTTAAAATTATCCCCGGAATAAATCAGAATATTGTAAAGAAGGTAAAAGGCGATTGTTTACATATAGTTGGTGAGTTCGACCTGAAATCGTGTAATACCCTGGGTTTTTACATCCGGCATAGTAAGAAAGAGACCGGAACAGAGCTTTTATATGATGTAAAAAGGGGAACCCTTTCTTTATTGGGAACCACTGTACCTTTGATTCCGGTTGATAACAAAATAATCCTTGAAATTTTGGTCGATCGGGCTTCCGTTGAAGTTTTTGCTAATGAAGGACAAGCAGTTATATCCCAATGCTTTAATCCGGTAAAAGGGGCTGAAGATCTGGTTCTCTTCAATAGTGGGGGAGAAGTTGTTGTTCGGGCTCTCGATATATACAAAATAAAATCGGTGTGGGGGGCAGACTAAGAGACTGTTTTGATTTTGTTTTTTAGAAATATTTTGATCTGTTTTTTGCTCAGACAAGGCAAAATTGACGCGAATAGCCATAGCTATTTAAGGAAATTTTGCAGCAGTATGAGTGAAAAAGACGCAAAATAGAATAAATGGATAAATTTAAAACAGACTCTAGGTTATACCAACAGAATAATTATCTGTACCAACACAATAAGCAGAACCATGGCTACCGGATAGACTGTAGCGTATGCAATGGAATGGGCATTGGTGCTGGTCATGGAATCGGCTGCAGCCAATCCTGGTGTGCTGGTCATACTTCCACTAATTGCTCCGAGCATGGTCAGCAGGTTCATTTTAAATAACCATTTTCCTACCCATGCAGCTAAGGCCATCGGGACAAGAGTTATTATGCCGCCAAACAGAAATAGCTGGTATCCATACTTTTCAAATGTATTCATGATATCTGCTCCTGCCCCCGTTCCTACCGAAGCCAGGAAAAAGATCAGCCCCAGTTGCCGTAACAACTGATTGGCTGCGCCGCTCATGGTCCAGAGGATAGGACCGGTTTTGCCTAGTCGGCTAACGATAAGGGCAACAATCAGAACTCCACCCGTGAGGCCAGCACTGAATGAGAAATTTCCGAGAATAATATTGATTCTTCCTGCCAGAACACCCAGAATAATACCCAATGCAACAGGTAATATATCGGTGTCGGAAAGGCGCTTCTGGTCATCACCAAATATTCGGATAACCATTTCCATATTAGCTTTACTACTGGCAATAATCAGCTTATCTCCAAAAAAAAGTTTAGAATTGGGTGTGGGTGAAATGTTGATTCCCGACCTGCGTATTCGGGTGATGGTTGCGTTGTAGGTTTGAAGTAAATTGATCTGTCCGATGGTTTTGTTAACGACGTCTTTATTGGTGATTAAAACAGTTCGTACATCGTAATTCCTGTCGAGTGGAATCTCTACTTCTGTAGGAGCACCAATGAGTAATTCAACTCTTTTTAATGCTTCTTCGGTACCAACAGCTTTGATGAGATCCCCTTTACAGAGTATGGTTTCAGGTTTTGGAGTTACCGCCAATCCTTCGTGCATTACCCTGGAAACTACAGCCCTGGTCATATATCGGATCCGTAAATCAGCAATTGATTTTCCAGTTACATTTTCATTCTCCACAATAAAATTGCGGTGTAAAACTTCGGGAAACTCTTCCTTCATTTTCATCTGGTAATCCTCTTCTGACTTTTTTAAAGGAATTCCAATAATTTTGGGAAGAAACCTGATGAAAAGGATTACCCCGATTACCCCAAACGGATAAGCCACTCCATATCCAATGGATGCGAGTGGTGAACCGGTAAGATCAATGGCTGCAGCCAAACCTGGTGTACTTGTTAACGCTCCGGTAAGTAAACCTATTGCTATATTCTTGTCGATGTTGAAAATTAAGATTATGGCAAAGGTGATCAGCGCTGCTATTATAATAAGCAATGAAGCAAATGTGGCCAGTTGCCGCCCTTCTTTTTTAAACGACTCAAAGAAACCTGGACCCGCCTGAATCCCAATGGTGAATATGAACAATACCAAACCAAGATATTGAAAATCTTCGGGAATGACAATTCCGAAGTGACCAAATATCAGCGCTACAAATATTACAGCTGATACATCAAGGGACAATCCTGCTATTTTGATGCGCCCCAAAATAAAACCCAGGGCTACAATAAGAAACAGGGCAAAATAATTGTTTGAAAGAAGTTCCATTTTCTGTTCTGATTTTCCTGTGCAAAGGTAGTGAATTGTTTACTATCGGTAATTATCAGAAAAATTGAAGAACAAAATCAATTAAAACTTAATGATTGGATTAGAAATACCCTCTTGTGTTAAAAAATTATCAGGTAAATTTAGAGACTGTTTTAAATTTATCCATTTATTTTATTTTGCATCTTTTTCACTCATACTGCTGCAAAATATCCTTAAATAGTTATGGCTATTCGCGTCAATTTTGCCTTGTCTGAGCAAAAAACAGATCAAAATATTTCTAAAAAACAAAATCAAAACAGTCTCTTAGGCAAGAACCCCTGTTTCCATTAAAAAGCTAAAGTCATCATCTGATGAAAGTTCTACCGGTTCTTTCCCTTTCTTGAACATTCGGCACTTCCGGTTTCCAATCAGTTCCAGTTTTTTACCGTCTAGTTTGAGCATGGTGCCTTCACGCAATCCTGCAACACAAATATTGGGATTTAGTTCCAAAAATTCCCTGATACGTTGTTCTCGGGTTTCTCCGGCATGCCCCATGGTATTGGCATCAAGATAATGCGGATTGATCTGAAAGGGTATCAAACCAATACATTCAAAACCATGTGGTTCAATAATGGGCATATCGTTTGTTGTGCGCAGAGTGGGACAGGCCACGTTGGCACCTGCGCTCCAACCTATGTATGGGGTATCATTAAACACTTTTTCACGGATCGGATTCATTAACTTCCTGTCGTGCAACATTCGCACCAACTGCCAGGTGTTCCCACCACCCACTACAATAGCTTCTGCCTCCTCAATAGCTTTTACCGGATCAGGAAGGGTATGGATGCCCACAATATGATGCCCAACCTCTGCAAAACGTTCTTCTACCCTGGTACAATATTCGTCAAAAGAAAAAGTAACCGCAGCATAAGGAATGAATAACGAAGTTACCGGTTTGTCTCCAAAGAATTTTTGAATTTCATACTTTGGATAGTCCAGGTAGGCTTCCCCTGGCATAGTGGAATTGCTAATCAGTAAAAGTCTCATATCGTTTCTATTTATTTATTTCAAATAACTGCATTCTTTTGGAATCAATCAATGATAATTGTTGTTATTCTAATAACATCAACCTGTTTATAAGTGGATATTCCTTTCAAACTCCAGGATTATAATTTGTCGGTACCGTGATGTCATCATTTGCTATTCTCTTGTGAAACAAATACTTTCCTTTACCTTTTATCAGAAAGGTAAATAGTAACCAACCGAAATCTGATTGTATTTAAAGAAATTACGGGTAGTGAAATCAAAATACAAACCCTTAGTGATTTTTGGAACAGATGCACCCAGCATGATATTAAAAACACCTGTGAACGATTCTTCATTGGGAGTCAGTACACCTGTTCCGATGCCGAAATAGGGGACTGTTTCTGAATTCTTCAGGTTGATATCATAAACAGCGTTAACAAAAAATCCCAGATGAACAGGCGAGCCCAATCCTATAAAGGTTTCCGGAACCAAACTAAAGAATGAATCCGAGATAATATATTTTGTTCGCAGGCCAAGGTTGAATGAAGCATCTTCACCAAAAGCAAGCCCCCCCAAAACAGACATATGTGAGTAGTTGAAAGTATTTGGTTCTTTTTTCGTATTTTCTGAAGCGGATTTTTCTGATATTTCCTGGTTTATTCCAACCAGTATAGGTTGGTTTCTGGATTTTTTCATTTCGTTTTCCAGTTTACGAAGCTGCTTGGCGATATCATCAATATTTTTATTTGTTCCCTTTAATTCCTTCGTTAGGTTGCTGTAGTTTGTTGCTGCAACCTTTACCTGATCTGAATTTTCCGAAAATCTAACCATTTGCTGTTCTATTTGGATTAAGCGGGTTTGGATTCCGGAGAGCAGGGAAGAAAATTCATTCCTTTGATGATCAGCAACCGTATTGGATTCATCGATTTTGGCATGGATGGAATCAATAGCAAGTTGTAAGGATAGAACAGACTGATTCAATGAATCGTAGTCGATCCATGTTGTTTGCTGATGCGGATAAACCACAACACTGTCCCGGATATCAAGGGTATCTTTTATCGTGTATGGGGGAATGGTACTTATTTCTTCGGGTTCTTCGTACAGGGTAAGGGTATCATTCCGGTATATATCCATATTGTTTTTTCCATACTTAATGCTGTCAACTGCTTCAACCTGCTGGTTGAATGCTGCACTTTGTCCTCTAAACGCTCTGATAATAGAGACGAATTCATCGGGGGTTACCTGAATGATACTGCCGCTTTTTTCCGGTTGAGATACGGATACTTCAGATGTATGTATATCAGCTTGATTATTTTGTGCTGAAATTTGTAATGAATCAATAACGGCATTTTTATTTTTTAATTCTTCATTTTTCTCATTTAGGAGAATTTGGTATTCCTGAACCATCTGATCTATTTCATTATTTTTCCTGGAGTCATAATCAATTTTGAGATCGTTCATTTTTTTTGTGATTAAATTTTCGACTGACTCAGGTTTTTTCCCCAATGAAAAGCCGATTTTCACTCCATAAGCTACGTTGGTAATAATATTTTCCGGTTCTGTCAGCTCTTTTTCTTCTTGCATGGAAGTGAGCAATCCCTGAGCAAATCCAATAATTTTTATTCGTTTTGAAAGAGGAAGTTCCAACCCCAGTCCTCCGGATGCGAATACCTTATTTTCGGGTTCAAGGCCGTTTTCGGGTATGTATCCATTCAGAGCGTTAATTCGACCCCCGCCCAATGTCAGGAATGGAACCATTCCCTGGGCAACATTGAGTTTGAATTTTGTTTCACCTCCCCAAATGGACGATTTATTGAATGAAAGGAAAGAGGACTCATCCATTGCATGCAAATAAAACCCACGGATACCAATAAACGGACCGAAATCGAATCCTGTGCTAAAACCTGTATAAAAAGCATCGTTATAAGGCAGGTTTTGTTTAAAATTAACATACATCAGTGTGGGTTCAACCTGTAGACTAAATCCTTTAAGTCCGCCGCTGAACTGGTCTAGTAAAGCCTGGTCAATTTCATTCATTTTCCCTGTACGCATGCCTCCCAGGATAATGGATAGTTTAACTCTTGCCGACCAATCGGAAATATATCTTGAAGAATTTTCACTTAGGTCTACTCTGGATGCTGTCCATTCTTCTGGAGTCAAGAGTGCATGATAAGCATTTAACCGATAGGTTGTATGTACCGCCTGAAGTCCCAGATTCATTCTGTCAAACAGGTGAAAAGAGAGGCCAGCTCCGGAACTTAAATAAATTTGTTTGTTTTTTTCTGTATTCTCGGTTGAAATAGTCTGCACACCAGTTCCCAGTGTGAGATATGGAATAAGCCTACGTTGGCTAAGGTTTACCTGAAATTCTCCACCTAACCTTTCCAATGATGCCTGTTTATCAGAAAGGAGAAGCTGGGTGCCGGTCAAATTTCCAAAGTTGGTATTTCCGTTTATTGATTTCAAATAAACAGCACTAAGACCGATATACTCTCCAAAGCCAAAACCAAACTGGCCACCTAAAGAAGGGCTGTTGGCAAAGCCTGAGTTTTTAGCGGTATAAGAATAATCGAACAAAGGTGTAAAACTGTAACTGATGCCTTTTAGCTGGGCGTATGCAACACCGCGATTTCCTGCCCATATTAATAATACAAGCAGTGATACAATAAGTTTATTTCTCATCATTCAATAAATAATTTTTTTGATTTTATATCCGGATTTGACAAAATCGCTTCTATCCGGTTTATGTGTAGAGGTCGTTTATATTTATTTTAGCCAGTTCAACTATAAATTCAGCAATTTGGGAAGTAATTTTTTCCAAAAATTTCCCCCCTTTTTCCGCGGTTGCTTTTTTGGGATTTCCCACACCGGTATCGTCGGTTACTTTATCCCATTGACGTGGAGTCCAGGCTGTTTTATTATTTAGTCCGAGCAGATTTGGTTTTTTAGCTTTTCCTTCTCCGGCCTGATCCAATGGTAGCACCAATTGTGGGAAATAGTGCATGATAATACTGGTTTCCATTTCGTTGGCATGGTCTCCGTCTTCTTCAAAGAATTCGGAATTGGAGACTAGTTTGAACCATTCATTTAAGGCGATAAACATACCCGGAAATTTGGGTAGGATTTCGCGAATCAGGGGTTTGAAATCGTTTCCTCCATGTCCGTTCATTACAATCAGTTTGCGAATATCTTGATGATAAAGCGCTCTGACAATATTTTCCAGGATAATCAGCTGGGTTGAAGGAGGGGTGTGCAGACAGAAAGGCAGATTGATCTGGCCCGGGTTTTGTACGCCCAGTGGAATAGTGGGCAGCACCATTACTTTTGCTTCCCTGACCCAGGCTTTTTCTGCTGCCTCTGCTGCAATACGTGCTGTTTCTAGTGAATCGGTACCATATGGCAAATGGTAATTATGTGGCTCGGTAGCACCCCAGGGTAGAATGGCAACATCGTATTTTTGACTTGTTATCTGTTTCCAGTTGGTTTCTTCTAAAATGTAAGGTCTCATATTTAAAAACTTATTAATGTAATACCAAATGTTACCGGAGTTAAATCCGGCCCCTTGCTATTCCTGAACAAGGATACTGGTTCATAAGTTGCAAACAGATGAATTGAGCGGTATCCTGCCCGCATCATCAGTCCGTATTTGAAATCCTGCAGGTAATAATGACCTGGAGTTTTCAATTTTTCTTTTTTGTGATCTATTCGGTATTTAATTTTTGTATGACTACTAAGCCGCAAGCCTCCATAGAATCCACCGGAAATGTATATCCTGTTTTTGTAATGGTTAACAGGAATCTGAAATTCGGAAAGAAGGGGGACAACCAAAGAAACAATAGAAAGTTTTGATTTTTGATTCTTATCGAAATAGAGTATTTGAGGCTCTATGATGCCCGCATCTGATATTTGAATGGTCGTATTATTATCTAATCGATAACTCTGCAGGGTGATTCCCATGCCGGTTACCAGACCGATGGTATTGCGGGTACGCTGTATGCCGATACTTTGTTGTATAAAGTTGATATAGGTCGTATTGGAGCGGAATATGTCGTTATCCATGAAATTTGATGTATAGTCCGTATAATCCGGGTTTAGAAACAGATTAAAACCTAATCCCACGCCCGACCAGTGACCTGAAAAATCGTCGTACCAGAAATTAAATCCATTATTCGTAAGTGTTCTGATATCAATTTTTCCCAACAGTTTTTCCGGATTTTTTTCAAAGGGAACAATGGAGTCTTTTTGTGCCTGTAAAGTCAAGGTAAACAAGCTGAATACAACAAACGGGATAATCATAAGTTTATTCCGGGGAGGTATATTTCTGCATTTTAATTTGATCATTTGGTTCATTTTGTTACCTTGAACTATTACATGAACAAATTTAGTGCATTTAAGTTTAGCATATCTTCAAATCGTGGATTATTCAATGTATATCAATTGATTCTTAAATAAAATGCTGTCCGGATTGCCTCATTTGTCCGGAATGAATTATCTATTTGTTAAAATTTACCAGATGTGGATATAAAATCTTGAAATTCATATAAAAGGATTACTTTTGTGCCCACATTTTTTTAGACATATTTACATGATATCATTCAAAGAGATGGGCCTCAGTCCTGCAATTCAGCAAGCTGTAGACCATTTGGGGTTTGAAACGCCTACCCCCATCCAGGAAAAGGCAATTCCCTATTTGTTACAAAATCAAAACGACATGATAGCACTGGCGCAAACCGGAACAGGTAAAACTGCCGCATTTGGACTGCCAGTTATTCAGCAAATTGATACATCAAAGCATCATACACAGGTATTAATATTAAGTCCGACCCGGGAACTTGCCCTTCAGATTGCCAGTGACCTTGTGAATTTTTCAAAATTTACTGAAAGATTGAATATTGTGGTTGTTTATGGTGGGGCAGATATTAAAAAGCAGATTAATCAGCTGGAACGGGGTGCTTCCATTGTGGTTGGAACACCAGGAAGAACGCTGGACCTCATCAAACGGGGGAAACTAAAGATTAATCAAATTAAATGGCTTGTACTTGATGAGGCAGACGAAATGTTGTCCATGGGATTTAAAGACGACCTGGATGCCATTTTAGAATCTACACCTTCCGAAAAGCAAACCATGTTGTTTTCGGCAACCATGCCACGGGAAATCATTTCGATTGCTAACCGGTATATGACCAATCCTTTTGAGATATCTGCCGGGAAAAAGAATACCGGAGCGGAAAATGTAGAGCATCATTATTTTCTTATTCATGCCAAAGACCGGTATCTGGCTTTAAAAAGGATTGCAGATATTAATCCGAATATCTATGGAATCATTTTTTGCAGAACACGTGCCGAAACCAAGGAAGTAGCAGATAAACTGATGCAGGACGGCTATAACGCTGATGCCCTGCACGGAGACCTGTCTCAGGCACAGCGTGATCATGTGATGGCACGCTTTCGTAATAAACACCTGCAAATGCTGGTGGCTACCGATGTTGCTGCACGTGGCCTCGATGTAAACGATCTGACTCATGTGATTAATTATAACCTTCCCGATGACCCGGAAGTGTATATCCACCGGAGCGGAAGAACAGGCAGAGCCGGAAAAAAGGGAATTTCAATCGTGCTGATACATCTCCGGGAAAAGGGTAAGCTGCGACAAGTGGAAAAAAAGGTGAATAAATCATTCATCCTGAAACCTGTCCCTACTGGTACTGAAATTTGTCAAAAACAACTATTTAACCTGGTCGATAAATTCGAGAAAATTGAAGTGAATGATTCTGAGATCGAGCAATTCATGCCAGTGATTTATAAAAAGTTGGAATGGATTGATCGGGATGATTTAATTAAACGCTTTGTTTCCGTTGAGTTTAACCGTTTTTTGCAGTATTACCAAAATGCCTCTGATATTAACGTTGTGGAAAACCATGCTGGCGAAAGAGAGCCCAGGATCAATGAAAGAAGCAAGCGAACAAAAAAAGGTTCAAATAAAACAAGTGGCAGAAAAAGAGGTGGATATGAGTTTTCCCGGTTCTTTGTATCTTTGGGAAAGAAGAACGGTATAAATAAACGAAAGATTATCGACCTGGTGAATCAGCATTTATCCGAAAGAAGTGTGGAGATTGGTGAAATTGAGGTGTTAAAAAACTTTTCGTTTTTTGAGGTGGATCAACGTTATGAAAAACAAGTGCTCAATGCTTTTTCCAGAGCCACCTTTAACGGTCAACGAATGGAAATCGATCTTGCACATTAAAAACAGAGATCCTGCAGTTATCGTTTCATGATACCATAACAGATAATCTTCAGTATAATATCAACGCTACGTTCAAGGTTGACTGCTCCGTAGTTTCCTGCCGACAGAGGCATTTCCAACCCTTTGATGGCGGTAGTGATACCGATGGCTGCTAAATTGAAATCATATATTTCAAATTCGCCTTTCCGCACTCCCTCAATGAGAATTCGTTTAATAATACGAATCTCATCCTGTTCATACTTTTGTTTAACCTTGTCAATGAATTCTACTGCAGTAACCTCGTTTTCAATGGCATGATAAAAATTAGCCAGGCTTCTGAATGTGGTGAGTTTTGTCAGGATGTAGTCCCGTAACTTTTCAATCGGATCCGTATTCCTGTTGATAACAATTTCCAGTGCATTGGCCAGAATTTCCACCTCTTTTACGACAACGGCCTGGAACAGGTCTTCTTTGCTGTTGAAATAGTAGTAAAGAGAACTTTTCCCTTTTCGAACAGCATTTGCAATATCATCGAGAGTCGTTTTTTTATAACCGTATTTGCTAAAGATTTCCCGTGCAATTTTAAGAATGTTTTCCCGGTTCAAATCTCTTTTTGTGCCGTTTTCAGAAATAGTCTGCATTTGAATTCCCGTTTAGCTTTGTATAAAAAGTAAACAAATATAGTTAATTATTTTTCCTGTTTTGTGAATTCATCCATTTAGCTGATTGAAGAAGGTGCCAGATGATGCAAAAACAGAATGTAAAAAGCTAGAGGTATGAATTTTAGTGCCTTTTTTTATTTTTTGCCAGTTTGAAATCAAGTTGTTTCTTTTCCAGGTTGGTTCTCCAGATGACGATGTTAATGTCATCACCGAGCTGGTATTTTTTATTTTTATGCCTGCCAACCAATGCATAATTTTTTTCATCGAAGATGTAGAAATCATCGTCCAGTTCCCGGATGGGTATCATCCCCTCAATTTTGTTTTCCAGTTCAACATAAATTCCCCAATCGGTAATTCCTGAGATTACTCCCGGGTATGATTCTCCCAAATGGTCCTGCATAAACTCTACCTGTTTGTATTTTATGGAAGCCCGTTCAGCGTTGGCGGCACGGGATTCCATATCGGATGAATGCCGGCAAAGGTCTTCATATTTTTTTTCCTGAACTGATCTTCCCCCTTCGAGGTATTTGGCCAGTAACCGGTGAACTATCATATCAGGATAACGCCGGATGGGCGAAGTAAAATGTGTATAAAAGTCAAATGCCAAACCATAATGGCCTATATTTCTGGTGGAATATTCAGCTTTGGCCATGGTCCGGATTGCCAGCGTTTCCACTACATTTTGTTCTTTGGCACCTTTGACTTTTTGCAGAAGCTGGTTCATGGAGTTGGAAATTGCCTTGGCTGAGTGAAGCTGGATACCATAACCAAAACGGTTGATGAAAGCGTTGAACGAGTCCAGTTTATCAGCATCCGGCCTGTCGTGGATCCTGTAAACGAAAGTCTTTGGTTTTTTTTGTCCTTCAGTTTTTCCTACCCATTTAGCTACATATTTATTTGCCAGGAGCATAAATTCCTCAATGAGCTGATTGGCCTCCTGGGCTTCTTTAAAATAAACGGAAAGGGGTTTTCCTTCTTCATCGATGTTAAATTTTATTTCTACCCTGTCGAAATCGATTGAACCATCTTTAAATCGTTCCTCCCGTAATTTGATGGCCAGGTTGTTAAGCTTCAGTATCTCTTCCGATAGTTCCCCTTTGCCTGTTTCAATTATTTCCTGGGCTTCCTCATAAGCGAAGCGCCGGTTGGAGTTGATAACAGTTTTCCCGAACCATTGGTTCACTATCCGCGCGTCATCGGTCATCTCAAAAACAGCCGAAAAACATAGTTTGTCTTCATTGGGCCTGAGTGAACAGATTCCATTGGAGAGGTGTTCGGGCAGCATGGGGACAACCCTGTCGACCAGGTATACAGATGTTGCCCTGCTTTGTGCCTCCTCCTCAATCAGAGAGTTGGGGGTGACATAATGAGTAACATCGGCAATGTGTATGCCAACTTCCCAATTGTTGTTCTTGAGTTTTTGAAGAGAAAGGGCGTCATCAAAATCTTTTGCATCGGCAGGGTCGATGGTAAATGTGGTAACCTTTCTGAAGTCGCGACGTTTTTTAATCTCTTCCTGTGAAATCTCATCAGGAATTTTTTCAGCTGCCCGCTCTACATTCTCCGGAAATTTCCAGGGGAGTTCAAATTCAGCAAGGATGGCATGCATTTCAGCATTGTTTTCACCAGGATTACCCAGCACCTCAATGATTCTGCCCATGGGATTACGTGAGTTTGCGGGCCATTCAATAATTTCAGCAATGGCCTTTTGCCCATCAGTTGCCCCATGGATGTTTTCTTTGGAAATAAAAATATCAAATCCTGCTTTCCCCGAAGGTATTAGAAAAGCAAAATTTGCAGACATATCCACAGTTCCAACAAATTGTGTTTTCGCCCGTTCCAATATTTCCGTTACTTCACCCTCCAGGTCATGTTTCTTCCTCCTGGCATACAAATGAACCATCACTTTGTCGCCATCCATCGCATGGAACAGATTTCTAGAGGATACAAGAACCGGCCGGTCAACTTCATCACTCAATATGTAAGCAAATCCTTGTGGCTGAATATCCACAATCCCACAAATTGCGCCGGTTTTTAATTTCATCCTGTACCTGCCCCTGGAAACCTGCTCGAGGTATTCATCGTCTTTCATCTCCTCAAGTACTATGTTTACCAGTCGACGTTCATCCGAATCACGAATGCCAAGCAACGAAGAAATCTGTTTGTAGTTTACAATTTTCCCCGGTTCTTCATGTAAAACCTTTATAATGGCATTTTTAAGTTTTTTCTTGTTGAATGTTACTAATTTTTTGAGCTTGTTATGCTCTTTTTTATTTCTCTTGACCATATAGTATTTTATTAAAACATCTGCAATTTAAATTAATTTATCGGAAAATGAACCGAGTATTCTTTTGTTTTTATCTAATTTAACACCCATCCATTTACTTTCTTTGATGGAATTTGTATGTTTGTGGTTCTTTTTTTTAGATGATGATACGAGCATGTTCAGATTAGCACGAAAGGTAATAATTAATACCACAGGCGAGTTCCATAGGTCAGGTTATTGTACTATGAATTTGATATTATATTTGCCGGCAATGCCATACATTAAATTAATTTTGTTTGAATGAAACTCCGCTTCAGGTTACCATATGTTTTTATTGCAGGATTGATCTGGATAATCATGGCCTCGTCCTGTGCGAATCAGGGAATGCCTACGGGCGGGCCACAGGATACCATTCCTCCTGTTTTGCTCGGAACATATCCTGATTATCAGGCGTTGAATTATAAAGGGGAAGAGGTCAGACTTACATTCGATGAGTTTATTATTCCCGATCAGATTTTGGAAAAGCTGGTGGTTTCTCCTCCACTGGAAAAACGTCCTACGATTCTTACCCGGTCGAAATCATTGATTGTTAAGTTTAATGAAAAGTTGCGCGATAGTGTTACCTATTCACTTGATTTTAAAAATTCTATCGTTGATAACAACGAACGGAATCCATATGAAAGCCTTCGTTTTTCATTTAGTACCGGTAATACCTTAGATACCCTAAGGATTGCCGGGAGGGTGTCGGATGCTTTCAATCTTGAACCGGTTGAAAATGCCCTGGTGCTGCTTCATAAAAACCTGCACGACTCAGCTGTTTATACCCTGCGACCCAACTATATTGCCAAAGCGGATGATGATGGATTATTTCTTTTTGATAATATTGCTGCAGGTAAATACCATATTTTTTCGATTTCCGACATGAATAACGACATGTTATACAACGAAGGAGCTGAAAAAATTGCTTTTTCAGATTCAGTTATTGTGCCGTCAGCTGAGTATCATGCCGATCCCGATACACTGGCTGCCGGTGCCGATTCACTACTAATTTCCGGTCATATTCATTTTTTTCCTGAACCAGTCTATCTGAGGCAGTTTACAGAAAGTATTTATGATCAGTATTTAAAAAGTTCCAGACGTGATTCGCGTTTCATGTGTACCTTTGTTTTCAATGAATCAGTGCGCGACTCCTTTCATGTCCGGTTGGTTAATGGTGATGGTGGTGTTGTAGATTCATCGGCAGTTGAAAGGAATTCTCCGGTTGAATTGAATAGGAATAAAAACGACTGGTTTATTCTCGAACCCAACCAAAAGTTTGATTCCCTTACCATGTGGATTGCCGACACCACTTTAGCTGCCAGAGAAACGCTCTTTATGGAACTGTCTTTTTATATGCTCGATACAACAAACCAGTTCTACCTGAAAAAGGATACAGTTGAAATGCATTTCAAGGAAAAAGAAGAGGAATCAAGAAAAAGACGACGTGACCGGGATGAGGAGATCGAGGAAATTCCTGCTGTAGCCCAGTTTAACTGGATTACCAATTTGAGTACCGGTGCCTTCGGATTGAACAAAGATATTGTGTTGGCTTCTCCACAACCTGTTTCCTATCTGGATGAATCAGCCATTAAGCTCTATTATGCTGACGACTCCCTCAAAAAAAATCTGTCATTTCAATTTTTAAAAGATACCTCCGCCTGGAGAACTTATCAAATCTCATTTCCCTGGGAAAGTGAAACCAGTTATGTTCTTGAAATCGATTCTGCTGCATGTCAAAATATTTATGGGATTACCAGTAAAAAGTTACTGGGAAAGTTTAAAACCCAAAGCAGCGACTATTATGGCATCATCAATCTGGATATCACAAATGTTCCCGGCCAGGTTTTGGTTCAGTTATTGGAAAATAACGACGAAGAAACTGTTATTACACAACAAGTGATAACTGATGATTCCAAGGTAACCTTTGATTACCTGGAACCCGAAAAATACAAGGTTAAAGTAGTCTTTGATGAAAATAAGAATGGAAAGTGGGATACTGGAAGTTACCAGGATAAATATCAGCCCGAAAGAGTAGCTTATATACATGAAGTGATTAAAGTAAGGTCGAATTGGGACAACAACCTGAGCTGGAGTTTGGATTATGACCCAACATTTACAAAAAATATCAGAGACAAGGAACTTGAAGAGCAGCTCAGAAAGGAGGCTGAAGAAAAAGCCCGCCAGGAAGGAACTGATTCGCAGCAGCCACAAAATAATATGCTCCGGCAAAGGAGTGGTACTCCCGGGTCTGTTCAGCCCTTTGGGAGATAAAATACCAGGTTTTTAATTCATTAAATAAAGATGAGATGAAGGTTATTGATATCTTAGAAAAATCAGAAAAAACAATTTTTTCATTTGAATTGCTCCCTCCTTTAAAAGGGAATAACACCGATCATATTTACCGAACCATTGAGAGCCTGTTGGATTACAATCCACAATATATCAATATTACAACACATCGTGATGAATTGGAATTTAAGGAATTAGCTGATGGCACCATTCTGAAGCGAACGGTCAGAAAACGACCAGGAACTGTTGCCATTGCAGCATCAATTCAATACCGGTACGGAATTCCTGTTGTACCTCATATACTTTGTGGCGGATTCTCCAAAAGTGAAACGGAGCATGTTCTCATCGATCTCCATTTTCTCGGCATTGAAAATGTATTAGCCTTACGGGGCGACGGGATCAAGAACCAGCATATATTTCAGCCTGAAAAAGAAGGGCACAGCCATGCCAGTGAGCTGGTACAACAAATAATGAAATTGAAGGAAGGGGTATACCTGGAAGAAGAATTAAAAAATAATACGCCACTTGATTTCTGCATCGGAGTAGCGGGTTACCCGGAGAAACATTTTGAAGCCCCAAATTTGGAACAGGATTTAGCCTGTCTGAAGCAAAAGGTGGATGCTGGTGCTGAATATATTGTTACCCAGATGTTTTTTGACAATGAGGTGTATTATCGTTTTGTGAAAAAATGCCGGGACATTGGAATAACTGTTCCCATCATTCCTGGGTTAAAACCTGTTAATCTAAAAAACCAACTAACGGTTTTACCTAAAATTTTCAGTATAGATTTACCTCAGGATTTATCGAAAGAGTTAGCAGCATGTAAGAATAATGAAGATGCAAGAAGGGTAGGCACCGAGTGGGCCATTTATCAGGCTAAAGACCTGGTGAATCATAACGTTCCGGCTCTTCATATTTATACCTACGGCATATCAGACAATGTCAAAGAGATAATGAAGGCTGTTTTTTGAAAGAATCAGCTATTAAGGAAAAGTAAAATTATAAGAGACTGTTTTGATTTTGTTTTTTAGAAATATTTTGATGCATTTTTTGCTCAGACAAGGCAAAATTGACGCGAATAGCCATAGCTATTTAAGGAAATTTTGCAGCAGTATGAGTGAAAAAGACGCAAAATAGAATAAATGGATAAATTTAAAACAGTCTCTAAGTTTAATTTCCCATTTTCAGCTGGCTGTTTAGTTTATCGTTTTCAGCCTGGTTGTTGAATTTCAGCGAATAAACCATAGCTTCAACCTGCCGTATAAAATTTCTTTTATCCTTGCTGGGGGCATAAACATAGCCGTAAGCAACAACTACCCGTTGGTTTGTTGCATCCAGTACGGCAAGTGAAATATAGGGGCCACCCATATAATCATTGATAAGTCGCCACAGCCCCCGCATTTCTGAAGCATAATTTCCATGATGATGGCGGAAATTGTACAATTGGTCAACTCTTTTTTCGGTAGCCATGTAACTTTCAGGAACCGTTCCGGGTATATGCATCTTTAACAGGCTATCCCTGACCTGAATTTGGTAGTTCGCTGTAAAAGCACTGTCCGACTCATAAGGAAAAGTATAGAGCACAATTCCCTCCGATATTTCAGGAGTTTCGTACCTTAACCAAATAAAGTTTTCTTTTTGTTTGGCAATTTGAAAACCTGGTCCAACTTTCATGGTAAAATCAAAGTTTTCCTCTAGTACGTTGAATATTCCCCGTTCATAATATTTTTCATAGTTCATAGTTAACCGGTCTCGTTCTGCCTTCAGAAAGAAGGAGAGGATTCGTTCATGATTTTCGTGGAAAAGTTCTATAAAATCCTCTTCATTTTTTGCCTGAACAATAACAACAGCCTGAGGATTTGACCACACATTATTCATAAAGGTTATTCCCGTTGAATCAACAGTGGAAGAGATTTGAGTTTGAATAATATTCCGGGTAGTTTTAAAAATGCTGGTAAAGGCTTCACGGGGTACTTTTATGAGATCAAACAGGGGTTCATCCTGCGGCAAAGCCAGATGTTCCTGAGCCATTGTTTCACGGATTACCTTTCCTGAATTTCCTTCCCATGCCTGGTTACTTATCACAACAACCAGTTCACCGGGTTTTCCTGTGATATTTTTTGAAATCCCGGAGTCCTCTTTTTGTTTACATGAGAAAAAAGTCACCAAAACAGAAAGGCATAAGACGAGATAAACTTTATTTTTATTCATGGGTTGAAATTTAATAAAAATAGCTGCAACAAAAATCTTACCAGTTTCATGATCAGAATATTCATGTTGTCTTATAAAAAATCCCGTTGCTGTAAGTATCAGTAACGGGATTTAAGGGGTAATGCGAAATTTTCTATTTTTCAATTTTACCCTGTTCTGCTTTTTCGTCTTCGTCGTCACCCTCTTTTGTTGCCTTTTTAAACTCTTTCATCCCTTTACCCAGGCCTTTCATTAATTCGGGTATTTTACGGCCGCCAAAAAGGAGAAGGACAATGATGAGAATGATAATTATTTCCTGTGGCCCGATAAATCCAGCAATTACAAATAGATTCATAATTCAAAGTTAAAATATTCAGATACAAAAATAGAATTTTTTTACTTAAAAGGTTCCATTAATCATTTTTATTATATCATTGGCGTTTGCATAAAGAACAAGAGCCAAAAGTAATATCATACCGGCTACCTGGGCATACTCCAAAATTTTTTCTGCAGGTTTTCGTCCGGTGATCATTTCATAACTCAAAAACATGACATGACCACCGTCGAGTGCAGGGATAGGAAGGAGGTTCATGATAGCCAAAATAATGGAAATAAAAGCAGTCATATTCCAAAACGAAAACCAGTTCCAGGTTGACGGGAAGATATTTCCAATAGTAGCAAATCCTCCCAGTGATTCATACGCTTTAGTTTCCGGTTTGAAAAACAATTTGAACTGTTTGAGGTAGTCTCCCGTGGTTTGAACTCCGAGCCGGATTCCGGCCGGGATCGATTCCAGAAAACCGTAATTGATGGTTTTTAATTCAAAAACCTCATCAGCAAATTGATTGATTTTGATGCCAATCATTCCCGCTTCGTTGAGTTGAAGAGGAATATCGACTAAATTTTCTTCCCGCTGCACAGTAAGCATAACCGGTTCACCCTTCAAATTTTGCAGCTCACTGTTCCATTCATCATAAAAAGAAAATTTTTTTCCGTTTATTCCTGTAATTTCATCGCCAACAACTAATCCGGCCTGTTCTCCCGGTGAATCCGGAGTAAAGCCTTCTACGCGCATTCTGAAAGGAATCCGGGGGGTTATCACCGATTTGCTTTTCAACAAAAGAGACAGATCCGTGTCAGTTATTTCTACATCAATTAGTTGACCGTTTCGGTCAACCTGTATGCTTTTTGCATTGTCGAGCACAATAGTTGGAATAATTTTCATAAAATCTTCCACTGGTTTACGGTCAACAGTTAATATTTTATCACCGGTACGTAATCCAATTTTTTCTCCGACTTCATTTACAACTATTCCATACTTAACGCTTTGGGATGGCAGGTATTCCTTGCCCCAGGCGTAAAGAACCCCGATATAAATAACCAGTGCAAAAAGAAAATTCATCATAACCCCTCCAAGCATGATGAGCAATCTTTGCCAGGCGGGTTTGGAGCGAAACTCCCAGGACTTGGGAGGCTGAGCCATGGCCTCCTTATCCATCGACTCATCGATCATTCCGGAGATTTTGACATATCCACCCAATGGCAGCCAACCGATTCCATACTCGGTGTCTCCCTTTTTTGTTTTGAAAAGAGAAAACCAGGGATCAAAGAAGAGGTAAAATTTCTCAACCCGGGTTTTAAAGAGTCGTGCAAACATAAAATGTCCAAACTCGTGCAGGATGACAAGAATGGAAAGACTTAAAATCAGTTGGGCAGCTTTTATCAGTATTGTTTCCATGCTGTATTATCTTCTTCCGTTTTTTTTAATAAACAACTGTGTGATCTTTCTTGTTTCGGCATTGGTCTGAATTAATTCTTCCAGGTTTGGTTTTTGTATAAAATCAATTTTTTGCATGGCTCTTTCTATTATATCAGGCATGTCCAGAAAGGCTATTTTTTCTTCCAGGAAAGCCTGTACAACCACTTCATTTGCAGCATTTAATATGCAGGGAACATTTCCTCCTGCCTCCAGTGCTTCAAAAGAGAGCGCAAGGTTACGAAAAATTTTTGTATTTGGCTGTTCAAATTCCAGGAAAGGGTAATCTAAAATGTTGAACCGGGGAAAGTTATTTTTTATGCGTTGGGGGAATGCCAGCGCATATTGGATGGGTAACCGCATGTCGGGAAGCCCAAGCTGGGCTTTAACCGACCCGTCTTCAAACTGCACCATGGAGTGAATAATGGATTGGGGGTGAACAATCACTTCAATTTTTGATGACGGGAGGCCAAATAACCAATGAGCTTCGATCACTTCAAACCCTTTATTGATCAAAGTTGCGGAATCAATGGAAATTTTTGCACCCATGTCCCAGTTTGGATGGGCCAACGCATCTTCTACCCTTACAGACGACAGCTCATCTAAAGTTTTGTTGCGAAAAGGTCCGCCTGAGCAGGTAAGCATTATTTTTTCCACGGGATTGGCAATTTCTCCCACCAGGCATTGGAAAATGGCAGAATGTTCTGAATCAACAGGAAGTATATCAACTTGCTTTTCAATAGCCAGTTGAGTGATATTTTCACCGGCAACGACAAGCGTTTCCTTGTTTGCCAAAGCAATATTTTTTCCTGCATTTACTGCATGCCAGGTCGGAATAAGCCCCGAATAACCCACCATAGCTGTAATCACCATGTCGATGGTTTCCATTTGTATCACCTGGTTCAGAGCATCCATTCCCGCATAAACTTTTATGGGTTCGTTATGAAGGGCTTCTGATACGATTTTATATTTGTCGGTATTGACAATAACCACAGCATTGGGTTGATATTTCCTGGCCTGAGCAATGAGAAGATCAACATTGTTGTTTGCTGTCAATACTTCTACCTGAAATAAATCAGGATTATTCTCAATCACCTGAAGCGATTGGGTTCCAATTGAACCGGTTGAGCCAAGTATGGCAATTTTTTTCATCTGATTTTCAATGGTTAATTAAGTAGGTTTCAAGTGGAACATTACACAATTATTAAATATTTTTACCCCTTTGAAAACTGTTGTGTGACTATGTGTTTAAAAACTGATGTATTGCTCCGGATCGAGGGGGGTTCCTTCATGCCATAACTCAAAATGCAAATGCGGTCCGGTAGTTAGTTCTCCGGTATTTCCAATAATGGCTATGGCTTCCCCCGCTTTCACCCGGTCACCTTTACTTTTTAAAAGTTCTGAATTGTGCTTATATGCAGATACTAAGTTCAGTTCATGTTGAATATAAATTACATAACCAGTTTCTATGGTCCACCCCGAAAAGATCACGGCACCATCCATGATGGAGGAAATCATGGCATTCGGTTCACTGACCAAATCAACGCCAAAATGATCAGTAACTGAATTAAATTTGTTGGTAACCAGTCCTTTGACAGGAGAAAAAAAATGAATTTGACTGAGTGAAAGCTTCCGGGAATTTTCCGGGTTCATGGATAAATTAACCTGCTCGGCAAGTAACTTGTCCTGAAAAACCGAATCATGATTGTAATTCGCGATTTCTATCATGTTGAAATTATCTGTAGTATCAACAATTAAGTGATCTTCAGGCACTTCTCCCGAAATAATGGTTTGAATATCCTTGAAAAACTGGTCACGTTTATAAATTTCATTTTCCAGTGAATCAATCTTTAATGTGGTTAAAACCAACATTTGACGAAATTCCGCCTTGGGATAACCCGGAATATATTCCCGTAATCCGGTAGTAGCTATGAGTAAAATAACAAGAATAACAAGAATAGCTGATAAAAGACTGATAGCTGTGAACACTTTTAACCGGGTTAGTTTAATGCTCCAAACCGATTGAAATGTAGTGTCGTTATAAATGATTAAACGGTAGCGGTCTTTCAGTTTTTTAAATAGCCTTTTTTTCATGAGCGTTTTACCTGCTTTCTGTTGTTATTTGAAAACGACAAATTTAACAAGAATTGGCATATTGTTGTTTTGTTTTTGTTTTTTTAACCTGAATTGCCATGAATGCCGGCATGATTGTCAAGCTAATGAAAATGGAAATTGTATATTTGCCGGTTACAAATATTATTTATTTTTTTTATGAGAAGATTGATTTATGTGCTGTTGTTTTCCACATTGTTGGTTGGGAATACACTGGCTGATGAAGGGATGTGGTTACCTTCACTGGTAAACAAGTTGAATATTTCCGAGATGCAGAAATTGGGTTTTCAGTTAAGTGCTGAGGATATTTACCATATTAACCATACCAGTATAAAGGATGCAATTGTTGCATTAGACAGAGGGTCTTGTACTGCCGAGCTGGTTTCAAAAGAAGGACTGTTACTGACAAATCATCATTGTGGTTTCGATGAAATTCAGTCCCATTCAAGTATTGCAAATGATTACCTTCAGGATGGATTCTGGGCCATGAGCCGGGAAGAAGAACTTCCCAATCCTGGAAAATCAGTATCATTTCTGGTACGCATGGAGGATGTTACCGATGAAGTACTTGCCGAAGTTTCCCAAGATATGAATGAGGAGGAACGGAATAGAGAGATTCAATCCGTTGCCCGGGAGCTTGAAAAGGAAGCCCGAGGGGAATCACATTACGAAACATATGTTCGCAGCTTGTTTAATTCCAATCAATATTTTCTATTTGTAACGGAAACATTTAATGATGTTCGACTGGTGGGTGCGCCACCGCAGGCACTGGGTAAATTTGGCGGTGATACCGATAACTGGATGTGGCCTCGTCATACTTGCGATTTTACTATGTTCCGGATCTATACCGGCCCTGACGGTAAGCCAGCCGAATTTTCGGAGGAGAATATTCCTTACCAGGCAAAACATTTCCTGCCAGTCTCACTTAAAGGCGTCCAGGATGGTGACTTTGCCATGATTTTGGGATACCCCGGAGGGACAAACCGGTATGAAACTTCCTATGGAGTTCAGTATATCATGAACGTGACTAACCCTGTTCGGATGGAAGTCAGACAGGAAAAACTCCGTATCATCGATGAATACATGGGCAGTAGTCAGAAAGCCCGTATTCAGTACGCCTCCAAGTATGCCAGAAGTTCAAATTATTATAAATATAGTATCGGACAAAATAAGGGACTGGATAACCTGAATGTGGTAGAAAGAAAAATTGCCCTGGAACAGGATTTTACCCGGTGGGTTAATGCCGATTTGGAGAGAATAGCTAAATATGGAAAGGCTCTTGATTATATTCGGGATGCATACAGCGATGTAGAATTAAAAAGAGCTCAGGAATACATGGCTGAAGCCCTGTTGCGTGGTCCAGAAATTTTTATGTTTGCCTATCGGGCTCTTCCGCTTTATAGGTTGCTGAGTGAGGATAACCCAAAGCCAGAATTTTTAGAAATGGTAAAAAGCCGGGTAACCAACGGAATTGATTTGTATTTTAAGGATTATGATGTTCAAACAGATCAAAAAGTAGCTGCTGAACTCATGAGGTTATATGCTAATAATGTTGATCCTCAGTTTCATCCCCAATTTTTCTCAACGATACAAAAAAAATATAAAGGTGATTTTGAGAAATACGCCAGGAAGATGTTTAAAAAATCGGTTTTCGATGATCCGGATGAGTTGAATGATTTCCTGGAAAAACCAACACTGAAATCGCTGGAAAAAGATATGGCTTTTCAGGCTGCTCATCATATTTTTGATCAATTCAGGGAGATGAATGATCTGGTGAAAGAAATGGATGATAAGCTTGACCTGGGAAACCGGTTGTTTTTAGCGGGATTAATTGAAATGCAGGATGATAAGAGATTTTACCCGGATGCAAACTCCACGTTGCGTCTTACTTATGGTCAGGTACTCGATTATGAACCGCGCGATGGAGTTGTTTATAAGTATTACACTACTGCCGACGGGTATTTGGAAAAAGAAATACCGGGCGATGATGAGTTTGACGTTCCGGAACGGATGAAGAAGTTGTTGCTGGCAAAGGATTTTGGACGGTATGCCAGTGAAAAAGGAGAATTACATGCCTGTTTTATCTCTAACAATGATATTACCGGAGGTAATTCGGGAAGTCCGGTTTTGAATGCAAGCGGTGAACTGATCGGAATTGCTTTTGACGGCAACTGGGAAGCCATGAGCGGTGATATTGCGTTTGAACCTGAACTGCAACGTTGTATTAACGTTGATATCCGTTTTGTTTTGTGGGTTATTGATAAATATGCCGGCGCATCCCACCTTGTCGATGAAATGGAAATTATTCAATAAAAGAAAAAAATCTGCTTTTCTTTATACAGGCCTTGCTAATTGGTAAAGCCTGTATTTGTTTAATATTATATTTTTATCCGTTCAATTGGCCTGAGATAAGAATCACCGTAAACGTTTGCCGGATAATTGTTTATTACCCAGACTTCGTTTCCGGCAGCTGCTGGAAATACGCCATTTTTCAGGTTGCTGATCACTGGAAATTTTTCCAGATTCGAACCGTTCTTTTTCGTTGATTTACTACAATTTTACATCCTTTCTATTGATGGTTGATCGGGTGTTTACTATTTCATCAGATTGAGTGAAATGGATTGAATTTCTTGTTACCCGCTTATTTTACAATGAATGGTTAACGCCTGGCACAGTGATAATTTTATCCTGGGCAGTGCCAAAATATACACCCAGGAACATCAACATAGTTAACAGCTCTGTTTTTAACATGGAATGAATGGTTTTTTGAAAAACGGATCAACTATAGATGTTTATTTTAAATGTACCGGGTTGGGAATAGGAGGTAAATCTTGGATTTTTAAAAAATAACCTACTCCTTTGTACAGGTAATTGATATTTTCATGGTAAAACCCAACATTACGATATTCACCGATGGTGCAGCCCGTGGCAATCCTGGCCCGGGAGGTTATGGTGTTGTACTTATCTCGGGGCAGTTTCGTAAGGAGCTTTCAGAAGGCTACCGGCTTACTACCAACAACCGGATGGAGCTGTTGGCGGTTATCGTAGCCCTTGAAGCACTAAAAATCAGGGGAAGTGAAGTGACTATATACACCGATTCAAAATATGTTGCCGATGCTGTGGAGAAAGGATGGGTGTTCAGCTGGGTGAAGAAAGAATTTAAAAACAAAAAAAATCCCGACCTTTGGAGGCGTTTTCTTGAAATCTATAAAAAACACTTTGTGAAATTTGTATGGGTGAAGGGACATGCCAATAACCAGCTGAATGAACGTTGCGACCAGTTGGCAGTGGAAGCATCCATGAAGAAGACATTAAAGGAGGATGAGGGATACCTGGCGTCTCTTCTTTAACGTTTAGCCATGTAATGATAAAGTCGCTCCGGCTTCTTAACTTCGAATGACAACGAATGGGTTTATTCGGATGTTCAAATCGGGAGTTCTCTCTGATTTGAAGGTTAGTTTATATCCCAGTAGAGCATGCTGCCCCTCATTTCGAGGTAGTCAAATTCAAATTTATGGTAAATAAATTGAATGGGGAAGAGTTGATAATAACGAACATTTTCCCCATTGAGCAAGGCTGGTTGCCATTCTCCCGCCAGGGTACGGAATGCTTTTAGGGCAAGTTGGTTCATGACCTGGTTTAATCCCTGGTCAATGCGTATCCCATCTATGGTGCCATTTTCCATTACAACAAACCCCACCACAATTTTCCCTTCCATTTCAGACATATCCACTTTCGATTCGTTGAATGTTTTCAAAATATGGTCATGCAGCAAATGGGTGCCTCTTAAGTACCGGGGTTCACGCTCTACCGAATAGAAAACATGATGAATATACTCCTTTCCGTCAACAGTCCAGTTACGGTTTGATATCAATTCATTATTTTTATAATCAGCCTCCGACTTTTTTTGACCATCGGGATAATATTCAGTCACCTGGCCGTGAAATAAAAGTGGGATTTTTTTTAGGGTTTGACCTGTGCGCCTTATTGTTCCATTTTGAAAATCAGTAAATTGAAGAGTTCCGTTTGGCAGGGTTTCAAATCGCCGGGTGATCAGATCAGAGAACTGATTACCTTTCACGTAAATGAGGTAAGTGACAGAGTCCTGAATTTTTATTCGCTCCACAAAGAGCCGTTGCCATGTGTCTGCATCTGATTTATAAGTCCGTATCCTGACCTTTTTTTTACTCCGGTATTTTATCTCTTTTTTCAGTACTTCTGCTCCTGAAGGATTGATTTTACCATTAGGCCCCAATAGGATCACTGTATCGTTTTTCCCCATAAGGAAAAAAGGGAAGATGGTGAATACCAGCATTAAAATTTTCTTTATAGCAATTCTATTAATTTTTAATAACATTTTGTTACAATTGATTAAGCCGGAAAATATAGTAAAAATTTTTTAAAAATTGATTTTTAGCTGTTTGCTAATCAGATGGAATGAGAGTCGGTGGTATTTTGTTATTCCGTACTTCACGATTGCTTCCCTGTGTTTACGGGTAGGATAACCTTTGTTTTTGTTCCAGTCGTAGAATGGAAATTCGGAATGGATTTTTTTCATGAATTCATCGCGCCAGGTTTTAGCTAAAACGGAGGCTGCTGCAATGGACATGAATCTACCATCGCCTTTAATCAGGCAGGTAAACGGAATAGGAGTCTGTGGTCGAAACCGGTTTCCATCAATCAGAAGGTGCTCCGGAGTGATTTTTAGCTTCATAACAGCCCGGTTCATAGCAAGAAATGAGGCATTCAGAATGTTTACCTGATCAATTTCATGGTTTGAAACCATTTCCACCGCCCAAGCCAGGGCTTTTTTTTCAATGATGATTCGTAGATCTTGTCGTTGTTTTTCAGTAAGTTTTTTGGAGTCGTTCAAGGTTGTATTTTCAAAATGCTGAGGAAGAATTACTGCTGCTGCTACCACTGGTCCGGCCAAACATCCGCGTCCGGCTTCATCACATCCGGCTTCTGTCTGTCCCTCATTTAAATAGGGCAACAACTGCTGTCTCATCTGTATCTTTTTTGTTCTCATGATTAATTTTCTGCAAAAAACAGGTAGTTTTTTACCATATCTTCTGGTAAAAGGGGCAGACCTGTTTCAACAGTTCTTCGTTTATCCAGGTGTCCGGACTGATTATTTCCGAATGAAGTGGTCTGTAATGATTTGTTCAGATCACTTCAGGTCAGTATCGTAGTCGGTTTTATTTACCCACCCTGCGGGTACATCCTCACCCAACATATAGCGGTTATAATAGTTTTGTACATCACCCTGGTAGGGATAGTTGTCGAACACATCGCCCATCCCGAGGATACGGGGGTCTTTCTGCTCTTTCAGTTTTTCAACCATTTCATTTTTCAGGCTCATTTGAATGTCTGCATAGTTGCTGTCTTCGGCCAGGTTATTCAAACAGTAGGGATCCTGGACTATGTTATATAGTTCTTCCGCAGTTCTTTTTCCAAAATTGAGTTGCCAGTACTCCATGATTCCTTTTTTCCTTCGGGTATTTAAGATATAGGTTTTTGTAGGACTGCCATCGCAGTTGAGGTATCCTGTTTCTGGATTTCCTTTGGGCCAGCGTTCGGGTTTGAAATTTTGGAGGTAAAGGTAATTGTCTTTGATGATACCTCTGACAGGGTATCCCTGATCATCGGGGCGTCCAACATCGTGACGTTCCTTGCCCACGAGCATAAAATCGCGCTCCGGAAACACATTTCCATCCTTTTGGGTGTAAAAATATTCTGTCAGACTACGTCCTGTTACAGGCTCCATGCCGGTTTTTCCGGGAGTTAATCCGGCGAGTTCAAGGTAGGTAGGGGCAAAATCAATAAAGCTTACAAAATCATGTATTATCCGTCCGGGATTTTTGATACCATCCGGCCACATGACAGCCAGAGGCAGGTGATTGGAATATTCGTATACCTGCCCTTTTGTCCGTGGAAATGGCATGCCATTATCGGCTGTAACAATCACCAGGGTATTTTTCAGCTCGCCTTTCTCTTCGAGTTTTTCCAGCATACGCTGCAGATGAAGGTCGAAGTATTCAATTTCGAAAGCATAATCAAGCAGGTCGGTGCGGACAGTATCTGCATCCGGCCAGAATGCTGGAACTTCATCAATTTCTTCCTGGCTTTTTCCGCCATATTGTATTCCGGCTTCATATTCATAAGGTCTGTGTGGTTCTAGGCTACCATACCAGAAACAGAATGGCAATCCTTCCGGTTTTTCTTCCAGAAATGACTCAAAATTTTTTGAATAGTTATTGTTTGATATATTTTTTGCCGGGGGGGTGGTTTTGTGTTTATCAAACTTTGGGCCGGTAAGTTCCCGTTTTTTTCCGTTCCTTTCGCCAGGATCTCCGGGAGCCCACCCTTTTGCCGTGGAGCCTACCCAGTAGCCATTTTCAGCCAGCGTTTCAGCATAGGTTTTAAATTTTGCAGGGAAAAGAGGGGAGTGGTTAGCAGCTTCTTCCAGTTGCCAACTGTTACGTCCGGTTAGAATGCAGGCTCTTGATGGGGCACACTTGGCATTGGGGGTATAGGCACGTGTAAAAAGAATGCCATCCCTGGCAATCCGGTCAAACGCGGGGGTTTTTACCCAGTTACATCCGTATGCCCCAAAATGTTTCCAGGAAGCATCATCAGCAATAGCAAATAGAATATTCGGCCTCCCGGGCTGTTCGGCCGGACTTTTGCAGCCTGTTGTGGCGAGAAGAACAATGAAATGCAGGATGAGAACTGTGGAGAGTGGTTTCATAGTGGTATTATTTTTAAAATTCCAATTTGATATCTATCTCTCCCGTAAAAGAGGAGATAGTTACTGTTTCTGATTCTGCGTCATAGAGTCCACCTGTAATTTTTCGGGGGGTTTTCCCCTCAGGATGGGGGAGACGAATAGTAACTATTTCTGGTTTTCTGTCTGTTTTACAGCTCATCTTTGCGGTCATATACCCCTCGTTGATATGAGAATTGACCTGAAGGGAAAACGAACCAAAGTAGCTGGATGCATTGTCAATGGATATTGTTTTTTCATGTTCCAGCCATTTGCGAGGTATTCCTGGAAGAAGTTTCAGGGTTTGCTGTTCTTCCATATAGAGCATCCATCGTGTTTCCATGAGAAACCATCCTTCTTCATGTGTTTTATGAGGAGAAGCGTGGTATAGATGCTCCCAGAAAGTATAGGTTTCGCGGTCGGCCAGAGCTGAAAAAGTGTTGTAATAGGTTTTCAGAAATGGTTTGACCATTCCGAGTTTCAACTGTATCCAGTTATGCCGACTGTAGTAGGGTTGGCTGAACACGGCATTATTCTGGAAGAAAAGTTCACTGTGGTAATTCAGCATCATTTTTGAAGCCTGTGAGTGAGGATCAACTACTTCGCAAAATACCAGGTATAATGGTCCTAACATCACATCAGGAACAGTAAATGTTCCATGCGAGAAAAATGTTTCTTCATTCACATAGAGTGCGCGCGGGCCAACAGCTCCTGCCCAGGGAGCCACAGTTGGACACCAGGTCCCGTCGCCCAGGGGAACAACAGGTGAACGGGCCATGGAATGATTAAATGACGACAAGATGTCCTGCTTCCAAAACTCTGCTTCCCGGTTTAACTGTTCTGCATATCCGGGATCGGTCTGTTTGAGCATTTCAGCTACACGGCTTACCCCCAAATAACCATAGCTGTTTAACATGAACTGATAGAAAGGATCTTCAGGGTCAGCTACTTTCCCGTCGATCATGCCGTATCCTCTGTCTTTTAAATGATCCTTCCTGTTTTTTTCACGCCAGTTCAACAGGTACTCACATGATTTTTTCAGTTTGGGAGCTACCTGTGTCACCCAGTCGTTGTCAACTGTATACCGGTAATATTCTCCCATCGACCATAAAGCTGCACCGGTTTCAACCATGTATCCTCCGAAATTTTGAATCAATCCGTTTTTATGCTGTTTATCCAGAAAATACATCAGCGTTCTCCGGGCATTATCGAACCATCCCATAGAACAATAAAACTGAATAATTGGAGAACTCTCTGTTCCTATGGGGGAGTAAATACCAATCATTGGAGCCAGAGTGTTGTCAGGATCCTTGCCGTAAGTGATCAAATCGAGGTGCAACAATCCTGCCTGGACCATTTCATCAATTCTTTTTTCTGGCAGGCTCAATGCTGTTGCACGATTGAGTTTATTTTGCCAGAATTTTTTTACTTCCGCATATCTTGTTTCAAAAGATTGACTGAATAATCGTTTTGCTCGTTCTTGTGAGAGGGGTGAGTGGGGCAGATAAAACTCCAGGGTAACCGTTTCGCCTGGTTCAACCAGGAGGGCAGTTTCTTCCTGCATTACCGGGTTTCCATTCAACTTTGAAACGCAGAATACCTGATTTTCAGAATAGGACGAGAATCCTGTTATTTTATCGTATGAATAAGCTATTCTGTCCCACCATCCCCTGCCGGGCCTGGGGATTTTAAACCAGGCGTACCGGGGTACCATACCTGTATTTTTAGCCTCAACACGACCATACAAAACTGTTTGTTCTGATTGCTCCTTCTTAAACTCTTCCAGCTTTTCCTCCACCTTCTTTTTTTGCTCATCTGTGAACATGTGCCCCGATGAATAGTGGTCTGCTACCAGAAAGTCGGTTCCAATGGGTGTGTTTTCTGCGAGTGGCATGCTCTCCAGTGAGGTGAATAAGATGGTATGGTAATCCATGTCATCATCGGTCTGTCGGGAATGAAGAATAGGCAGGACCCCATTTTCCAGGCGCCTGGAAACATTTGTTTCAACTCCCTGGCCACGGCCGGCAGTATATAAATAGTTTATTTCTCTGTTGTTTGTTGCCGGAAGGGTGAGTGACCCGGCTGCATTTTTAGGAGATATTACATCGGTTTCCCCTGGCATATCTTCCAGGCTTGGTGAAATCTGGAAGATGCGGATATCTCTGCTGATCCCTAACCAGGTGGGGACCGACTGGTTTCGGGTTTTTTCTTTTACCGAATCATACGATTCTTCCGGCTCTTTTTCAATTTGCTCATACTTGGTCAGCAGTTGCCTGCTTTGAATCATGGCTTCAACCTCATCATATGATTTAGTGAACCCCATAGGCAAAACCACCACCTTGTATTCAGGAATATAAATAGGATAACGAGTATTGACATCCCGTAAAAAGAATGAGAAAGGAGTTTCATGGGTATTGATAGTCACCACAGTAGCTCCGGAACCTGGGTTAGTTTTTATGGAATCGAAAGATAGTTTCATCCGGTTGTTTGCTGAAGTACGAAATTCAAAGGTGTTTCCTTTGGCTTTTCCCTTTCCTTTCGTGATTTCAATGTCAGTGAGCACACCGTTTAAAACTTCAATGGTTCCTGATGGGGTGCCATCCTTCCATTCAACCAAAATCTGCCTGTTTGCATGACCTGGATGGCTGGTTTGTCCGTATAAATGGATTGAAACAGTGCATAAAAACAACAGGAATGAGAAAATGTATTTATTCATTTCAGGTAGTTTGCTTTTATTTGGGCATAAATTTAATGATTGCCAGCATTTAACCAAAATTTGTAACTTGCAAAGCAGTTAAAGTAGGCTTAATCAAAAAAATACCATGATCTGATGATTGCCGGTTTGAATGATTCATTGAGAAAGATTACTTCAGTTCTTTCCTGAAGAATTTTATGGTTCTCTCCCAGGCCAGTTTTGCCGCTGCTTCGTTATACCGTTCCGGATTGGTATTGTTATTAAACGCATGTTGTGTTCCAGTGTAAATAAACACCTGAAGTTCTTTGCCATTTTTTTTCATGGCTTCCTTGAAACCTTCAATGCCGGCATTGATTCTTTCATCGTTTTCGGCAAAATGTGCCATAACCGGTGCGTTGATTTTCGGAACATCAACGGATTCGGGCACTCTTCCGTAATAGGGAACAGCTGCATCCAGGTCAGGTGAGTTGACTGCAACCAGGTTGGTCATAGCTCCTCCCCAGCAAAAACCTGTACACCCTACCTTGCCATTTGAATTCGGATGGGTTTTCAGGTATTTAACTGCTGCAACAAAATTTTTAATAGTGTTTTTGTTATCCAACTTTCCAAATAATTCACCAACATTTGAAACCTCATCAGGAGTTCCACCAACAGGAGACAGGGCATCGGGAGCCAGAGAAAGAAATCCTTCCTGAGCCATCTGGTGTGTAACATCCTGGATGTGTGGAACTAATCCACGGTTCTCATGAATGACTATTACCGCTGGAAATTTTTTCCCTTCTGATGGCTTTGCCAGATATCCCCGCATTTCACCCGTCTCTGCAGGATAGACCATAAACCCTCCAATAACATCCTTTATTTTTTGCTGTTTCTCAGCAGCAATCAGGGTGTTATTTTCCAAAACCGGAAGAACGGCTGTCGCTAATGCTGTACTGCCAGTAACTTTTATAAGCTTCTTGATAAAATTGCGGCGGTCGGATCTGCTCTTCCTGTATTCTCCGTAAAGGCTGATGATTTGATGATGCATATTTTTAATTTTTTTTAGAATAAAAATAATACTTTTATCTATACGTAAAATAGATTGATCCGGTTATCTCGTTTCCAACTGTATGTTTTACCTGATTTTTTATTTTTTGTTTGACCTTGTTGTTATCTTTGAAACCAATCCTCAGTGGTTATGATGTTTTACCGGAAGATAATATTTTTCTGATAAAAAACTGAGTTTATTGAAACGAGCAGGATACGGAGGAATTACGGATGGGTTCCATTGAAATGAGCATGACAAGTCATGCCACAAAAAATGGGATTAGAAATATGCGGGTTCGGTCTGATACCTTTGAAAATTAGTAATTTTATTGAGTTGAAAAGGTTACTATAATCTTGCTGAAAAATATTTGGGCAGCATGGTAATGCCAGAAAAATTTCGTGAATTTCAACTGTTTGTTAAACCGGTTGGCTCCCACTGCAACCTGGCTTGTCGTTATTGCTACTATTCGAAAACAGACAGTCTGTATCAGTCATCTTCGCCACTTCTGATGTCTGATGAACTTCTTGAGTTATACATTTCGCAACACATAGAAGCCACTACTGACACGTCAGTTATGTTTTCCTGGCATGGAGGTGAACCCACCCTGGCTGGGATTGACTTCTATAGGAAGGCCGTTATTCTGCAGCATAAGTATCTTCTTCCCGGCCAAAAACTAATCAATGGTATTCAGACCAATGGTACTCTGTTGAACGACGACTGGTGTTGTTTTTTTGACCGGGAACAGTTTATTGTCGGGATAAGCATCGACGGACCAGTGGAATTACATGACTGGTATAGAAAAGATAAAAAGAGCAGTGGCACTTTTGCCCGTACACTGAAAGGGTACGAGCTACTGCAGCACTATGGAATAACTTCGGAGATACTATGTGTAGTGAACGCACGGAATGTTAATTATCCTTTAGAGGTTTATCGGTTTTTTAAGAGACTGGGTGCCCGTTACATTACCTTTCTTCCGTTAGTGGAATATAACCCGGAGGCTCCATTAAAAGTTTCTCCCGGTTCAGTACAACCGGAAGCTTTTGGTCGTTTTTTGATAACTATTTTTGATGAGTGGATTGATCGGGATATTGGAGCAATTGATATTCAGATTTTTGACGAGGCTTTACGGTCAGCGTTTTCCAGGGAACACACCCTCTGTATTTTTAAAAAGAATTGTGGGGGGGTTCCCGTTTTGGAACACAATGGCGACTTTTATTCATGCGATCATTATGTGGAACCCGGATATCGTTTAGGGAATATTCGGGATAATCACCTGGCAGCACTACTCGACAGTCGTGAACAGCAGAAATTCGGGCAACTGAAATCAATAAACCTTCCCCAATATTGCAAGAGTTGTGAGGTGCTGGAGATGTGTAACGGAGAATGTCCAAAAAACAGATTTATCCAAACTCCCCAAGGCGAACCCGGGCTTAATTACCTTTGTGCGGGTTATAAGCTTTTTTTCAGGCATTGCCTGCCATTTATAAACATGTTAAGAAAGGTTTCAGAGGATCAGGAAGATTAGAGTTTATATTGTGGAATTTTCATCCATTCTCCTCCTTTCATTGCCGATTGATGGGCAACAATTCCTCCGACAGTCATATTAAGTGCCATAGCTATATCGACGAGTGGTTTTCTGTCCTGGATAATCGACAGGATAAATTCGTCGGTAAGATAGCCGTGAGATCCCCCATGATGCCCGGGTGACACTTTAGGTGGGAGTGGTGGTCTGACCAGATTAGGCAGGTTTGTTTCTGTTCCCTGATATTCAGCATAATATGAGCCTTTTGTTCCTCTCACCCGGCCAGTCTCGGAGTCGTAGCCATGTCCAAAAGTATCGCTGCTTCTGCCCATCCGGGCCATCCCCCCTTCACTTGTACGATACAGGGATATCTCTGTGCCAAACGGATTGCCATAGCTGTTGTTTTTAGGCTGATAACGTTCCATTTGGCTGGGAATACCCAAACAGGATACTTCCAGGAAACTCCCTCCTGTAACTCCAACAAAATAGGCATCGGAATGGGTTGGATACCATTGTGGGGGCATCCCATGCCGCCAGTTTTGATAGGAGGCAATCCCGTTTTTGGAATAATGCCAGTATTCACCTTCAGCATAAGCAAGAGTTCCAAATCCTCCGGCCTGATATATTTGCCGCATGGCGTAGAGGTTTTCCCTGAAACAGGATGTTTCAAACATCATATACTTCAAACCGGTTTGCCTTACTACTTCAAAAAGCTCCTCAGCATCCTCAAGAGATCCAAATACGGCTGGAACAGCAGATGCAACATGTTTACCGTGTTTGAGTACTTCAATGCAATGGCGGGCATGACTGGGGGCATCAGTAGCTACAAACACAGCTTCAATAGTGTCGTCTTTTACCAGTTCCTCCAACGAAGGATAGGTTTTTTTACAATGTGTTTCTTCAGCTAATTTTGCACAACGATCGGGGAAGAGATCACTGACAGCAACTACTTCAACATTGGGATGATCCTGAAATCCAAAATCAGCTCCAAATCTGCAGACCCCGTAACCTACAATGCCCATCCGGATTTTACGATCAGAAACAGGAACCCATCCTTTGGAGGGATCCGGATTATCTGATGTATCATCAAATCCTTGAATTACTGGTTGTTTTTCTGTTTGTCTTCCTGAGCAGCCAGCCTGATGTAATCCAAGGATCCCGGAGCCTACTCCCAACCCTGTGAGCTGAATAAACCTGCGACGATTGAATGGTTGAATGAAAGGTGATTTGTCCATGGTGTTTTAGTTATTAGTTATTTTATCGCAACTCATCCCTGAGTTTTGCCAGCCATAAATGTACTCATTTTTTTTATTGCGTATATCTGCTTCAATAATTATCTGGAAAATATAGAGTTACAACCTAATCCACCGGTTTGCCGGATTGAAAACAGATCAGTTTATTTTTTCCAATCCTGTATGGATTCGTGAAATTGTTTCATTTTTTCCAAGGATTTCACATATTACAAACAAATCGGGCCCCATGTTTAAACCTACCAGGCAAATCCGGAGAGGACTCATCACATCGCCAAAGCTCCAGTTTTTATTGTTCATAAAATCAGAAAATTTCTCTTTGATTGTTTCCGCATTCCAACTATCGATTGTTTCCAGCATTTGTGCAATAGCAGATAGTTTTTCTGAGGTGTCTTCTTTCCAGCGTTTTTTGATTGTTTTTTCATCGTATGATCCGGGAGGCAAAAAAAAGTAGCTTGCCTGTTCCCAAAGATCCGGTATAAACGCACAACGTTCTTTTATTTCAACAATTACACGATGTATTTTTTTTTCATCAGCCTGAACTCCATTTTTTTTCAACAGCGGAATAAAAAGGGAGGTCAGCAATTCTGTTGATTTTTGCTGGAAGTAATGCCGGTTAAACCATTTTGCTTTTTCCGGATCAAACCTGGAACCTGATTTCACAACTCGTTCGAGACTGAACACTTTTGTGAGTTCATCCAAAGAGAAAAATTCCTGTTCAGTGCCCGGATTCCATCCCAGCAATGCGAGCATATTGATAAAGGCTTCCGGAAAGTAACCATCTTCACGATAACCACGGTACAGTTCTCCTGAATCAGGGTCTTTCCATTGCAACGGAAAAACAGGAAATCCCAATTTATCGCCGTCGCGTTTGCTTAGTTTTCCTTTCCCCTGTGGTTTTAGGATAAGAGGAAGGTGGGCAAACTCAGGCTTTGTTTCTTCCCATCCAAGTGCTCGGTAAAGCAGAACATGCAGGGGGAGTGACGATAACCACTCTTCACCACGTATCACATGTGATATTTGCATCAGGTGATCATCAACCACATTGGCCAGATGGTAAGTAGGCATTCCATCCGACTTGAACAATACTTTATCGTCGAGGCTTTTGGTTGTGTTGAAGGTGACCTGACCCCTGATCATGTCATGTTCAGTAACATTTTCATCTTCAGGCATTTTAAATCTAATCACATAGGGTTCCGCTGCAGCGAGTTTTTCATTTACTTTGCTAAGCGGAAGATGCAATGAGTTGTTCAGTTTTTCCCGTGACCCTATTCCATAAGAAAAAGTTTCTTTTCGTGATTCAGCTTCTGACCGGAGTTTATCAATTTCTTCGGGTGTATCAAAAGCAATGTATGCCCAGCCTGATTCCAGCAACTGGTTGGCATATTTTTTATAGATATCTTTGCGTTCACTTTGGCAGTATGGTCCAAATTGGCCACCCATTTCCGGACCTTCATCAGGGATTAATCCACACCATTTCAAGCTGTCGATGATGTATTCCTGAGCACCGGGAACAAACCTGTTTTGGTCGGTATCTTCAATCCGTAAAATGAAATCTCCCTGGTGCTTTTTAGCAAATAAATAGTTAAATAGAGCTGTGCGAACTCCACCCATGTGGAGTGGTCCCGTTGGGCTTGGAGCAAAACGTACCCGAATTTTTCTGCTTTTCATTCTATTATCTCATTAATATTGTTAGATGTTTATGGTATTTGCCTCACTCCACTGTTTATTAAAAAGGTGTTCGGCAGCATTCGCAATTCGTCATTGCATTATCGTCATTTTCCTGCTTGTTTTATGTTGAAATTCGATGCAAAGATAGGATTAATGTTCTTCTTCTAAAATATGTACCTTTGCGTTCCGAGATTGAAAAATATGGAACAGAGAAAAATTGAGATTATGGCCCCTGTGGGTTCTTACGAATCATTAATGGCTGCAATACAAGGTGGTGCCGGATCGGTATATTTTGGAGTAGCGCATTTGAACATGAGGTCCCGCTCTGCAAGCAACTTTTCTCTGGAGGATTTGAAAAAAATTGTTGCTATTGCTTCAGGGTATCGCGTAAAAACTTACCTCACTCTTAATGTGGAAATATTTGATAATGAGGCAGAACAAATGCGTTCCATTCTTGATGCGGCGAAGATGGCCGGTGTTTCAGCAGTAATTGCCGCCGATATATCGGTTATTTTATATGCACGGTCTATTGATATGGAGGTACATATATCTACGCAGATCAATATCACCAACCTGGAAGCGTTAAAATTTTATGCTCAGTTTGCTGATGTTGTGGTACTGGCACGAGAAATGAACCTTGGGCGTGTCATGGAGATCAGTAATCAGATAAAGAAGCATCAAATAATTGGACCCTCCGGGAACCTTGTCCGCCTGGAAATGTTTGCACATGGAGCTCTTTGTATGGCAATAAGCGGTAAGTGTTACCTGAGTCTGCACGAAATGAATTCTTCTGCCAACCGGGGAGCATGCCTGCAAACATGCCGGAGAGCATATCTGGTATCCGACAAAGAGACAGGTTCCGAACTGGAACTTGATAATGAGTATATTATGTCGCCAAAAGACCTGAAGACCATTCATTTTTTGAATAAAATTCTGGATTCAGGTGTATCGGTACTTAAGATTGAAGGGCGTGCCCGCTCACCGGAATATGTGAAAACTACTGTGGAGTGTTACCACGAAGCAGTGGAAGCATACTTGAATAATACATTCACTGAAGAAAAAATTCAGGAATGGAACAGGCGTCTGGCAGCAGTATTCAACAGGGGATTCTGGGACGGATATTACCTGGGCCAGCGACTGGGAGAATGGAGTGCTAATTATGGATCACAAGCTACCCGACGGAAATTATATATAGGTAAGTGTCTGAATTATTTCAGCAACATCAGGGTAGCTGAGTTTAAGCTGGAAACCCGTAACCTCCATACCGGTGATGAAATTATTATTACCGGCCCAACCACCGGAGTCATTCAAACTATAGTGAGCGAAATTAGATTTGATATGGAACCTGTTGAAGAAGGTTTGAAGGGTCAACGCATTTCTGTTCCTATTGATACCAAAATCCGTCGTTCGGATAAAATTTTTATTGTGGTTGATGCAAAAGAGGTAAAAGAGCGCAGATAAAAATGAACCGCAGAGATGGCTATAAGGATAGAATAAAAGTGGAGAAATTTTTGATCAGCACCGTCTTTCAACTAAATCTTATTCAGCATATGATGAATTAATGAGTTTTTTTGAATTCTATACAGAATAGATAAGTTCCTCTGGTTATAAATTTCACTAAATTTTAAAGAATATTTTTTTCAGGAACAAGTAATAGCATAAAAGCCATTCAAGAGCCAGAACAGTTAGAGAGGTCATCAGTGCCATCAGGAATTCAGAGGCATTAAACCAGCCAAGAATTCCGTGAACAAAAATGCCGGTAAATTCATTAAACCACTGTCCACCTATTGTTTGCGAAAACATATAAATAAATATTGGATTCATTCCGACGATCACAAAAGGAAAAATCCATTTGTTGATTTTTTTGATATCGATAAACCAATAGCTGAGTGCAAGGGCTAAAACAGACCAACCACCGGAAGCCATCACAAAAGAGGAAGTGGAAATTCGTTTAATAATTGGGGTGATGGAAGTCCAGTCGAGCAAGTAGCCGGCAGCGAGGATAATCAATCCTGCAATAATGAGTTTTTTTAATTTCTCTTTTTCTGGTTTATTGGTGAGAAGGAGTTGTCCGGCAACTACTCCCCAAATGGTATGAGCAGCAGTAGGAATAAAATTGATGGCTATCCATCCTCCTGAGGAGGTTTTTCCCATGAGAAGTAAATCCATCCAGCTTCCAAAATTGTGATCCTTTACAAAAGGTTGATTAAAACCCTCCAGTGGGAAAAGCCGGTATGCCGCTTCAGTAAGGATCAGCAGTCCGAATGACACTATTATCTGAACGGAAGGCTTGTATCGCATCAGGAAATAGGCGATGATGATGGTAACGGAAAGTTGTGAAAGTACGTTCCACAGCTCCCAGACCAGCTCGCGCCGGTATCCGCAGTGTAATCCCACACCGAACGCGAGTAAAAGGATGCACCGTTTGATGATATGTTGGGTAATTTTTCGTTTAGAATCGCCTTTTGCCAGACGTTTGGCATAGGAGAAAGGCATCGCTACCCCAACAATAAACATGAAAAACGGCTGAATCAGATCCCAGAACCGCAATCCGTTCCAGGGATGGTGATGAAATTGCTGGAAAAAAGGTTCCAGAAAGGAACCGGCAACTGGTTCTTTTATTAATACACTCCAAAGTGCGGTTCCTTCTGCTACAAGAAGGAACATGGTTATTCCACGGAAAAAATCGAGAGATAATAAACGTTTACCTGATTGATCAGGGATGGAAGAATTTGACTGGTTCATAAATCACAAGCACTAAGTTTAGTAGTCGGTTACAAAAAATAAAAATATTTTTAGATGTATTTAAATCGTTTGATATTTTTTTTGGGTGTTTTTTCAAATTCTTCATTCATCAGCTCAAATGCACTGATTTGTTCAAACTTTGGAAGATCAGAATTCACTTTTTTCCGGTTATCTTCCATGATGTTGGGAATATCTTCAAGGGTTAACTTTTCGGTTTCCATGGCTTCAAAATCGGGATACACTTTGGCTACCAATTTCCCCTGGCGTTCGGTAACCACACATTCTGAGACATAAGGCAGGTTGGAGATTTTTGATTCGATCTCTTCGGGATAGATATTTTGCCCGGAAGGGCCGAGGATCATATTTTTTGAACGTCCTTTAATAAAAACATAATTATTTTCGTCGATAATGCCCAGGTCACCCGTTTTGAGCCAGCCATCTGCAGTGAATGCTTCTTTGGTTGCCTGTTCATTTTTGTAATAACCGGTCATCAGGTTTTCACCACGTACCTGTATTTCACCAACTGCATGGTAGGGATCTTCCGAGTCGATCCTTACTTCCATGCGGTCAACGATGCGGCCGGCGGAAGATGGTAAGGTTTTATCCCATGCATCGTAGCTGATCAGGGGACCACACTCAGTCATACCATAACCTATGGTAAAGCGAAAATGAATTCGCCTGAAGAACTGTTCTACCTCAGCGCTTAATGGAGCTCCGCCAATTACAATTTCAACGAATCTGCCTCCAAAAGTATCTGTCAATTTTTCTTTGATTTTATTTTGAATAATGTTTTTGATACCAGGAGTTTTTAGTAAAATTTTCACGATCGGTTTTTCGATGGTTGGCAGGATTCGTTTTTTATAGATTTTTTCAATTACCAGCGGTACTGACAAGATTAAATGGGGTTTTATGTCACCAAATACTTTTGTAATGATAGCTGGCGATGGGATCCGGCTCAGGAAGGTGATATGACAGCCCAGTGTAACCGGAAACAGGAATTCAAATAATAATCCGTAAACATGTGCCATGGGTAAAAATGATACGATTTTATGGCCTGGTTGAAGCGGCATGTGGTCCTGGGCAAAAATAATATTGGAAACCAGGCTTCGTTCCGGAATCATTACTCCTTTTGTAAACCCGGAAGTTCCTGATGTGTAAGACATTATGCAGGTTTCTTCTTTGTCCCACTCTTCAAATTTGAAATTTTCTTTTTCCAGCTTATTCTCTCTATAATACTGAAAAGCATCAGCTAGTTTATAGTTGAGGTTTTCATCTTTAGCTGCATGCAACGAAAAATCTTCCAATGTGAGGACAGCCTCCAGTTTTTCGGCTTTATTGAAATCTATTTTATCTAAAAGGGACTTTGCCCCAATGACCAGTTTTGACTCCGAATGATTAATAATATGATTGGTATTGCTTTCATTAAAATCAGGGAGAATGGGTACGATAACGATTCCTGAAGATATTGCTGATAAGAATACAGCTCCCCAGTTGGCTGAATTCCTCCCCAAAACTGCAATTTTGTCTCCCCGTTGCAGTCCGGTTAATTGATAGAAAAGATGCAATGACTTAATTGTAGATGCAATATCTTTATATTTAAAATCTTTGCCTTCGTAATCGGAAAAGGCTAAATTATTCCAGTTTTTCTGAAAAGCATTGGAATAGAGTTGTGCTAATGTCATTTTCATTTCATTTTATTTAAAATTTTCTAAGGAATTCGATGGAACTCCCATAACTATAATTCTGCTCGTTTGTGGCGTCACTTATCATGGTCGTTTCATCATGATTACATTTTCAAATTTTTCAAAATTAGAAAAAATAGGAACTTAACCTACCTTTTTTCAAGAGAATAATCCTTGTATTGATATCTTTGTGCCAGAATTATGGAGAGTGAATATTCATATCAGGCGGATTCAATTGAGGTTGCTCAACCTTTATTAAATATTCATGGCTTACCCGGTCTTGGAGGAATCAACCTTGAGCATCTCTCTTCTGGACCGTTGAAGCCCATAGAAACCAGGGAGGTGTTTCGCAGAGATAGCGATTCCGCTGATACACAGCCTGCTCCCCCCACTTTAGCGCAACTGAGATATTGGTGGTGGATGCGCGAAAGGAATCTTTTGGTTGATTCTTCCCGGTATATGGAACCACGATCGGGAGATCTGTCCAAAAATTTTACAAGCCTTGAAGTGGATGGCGTTCATTTACCTGAACGACAAATACGCCAGTTGAATAACGACTGGCTGACATTAATCCTTCTTTTGGTGATTGTCCTGTTTGCTTCAGTAAGAACCAGCTGGAATAAATATTTAGGACAGCTTTTTCATTCGGTGGTCAATGAATCAACTTCGTACCGGTTATTTCAGGAAAAAAACAGTTCCATGCTTTTAGGGGCATTTCAACTTGATATTGTTTTTTACTTTGTTTTTTCAGCTTTTGTTTATCAGTTGATCAATTATTACCAGCTCGATTTTTTATATCATAATTTTTTTCTATATCTGACAAGCCTGATCTTTGTTGTAGCCTATTTCACGCTGAAAAAATTTCTCTATCGATTCATTGGTTTTCTTTTTGAACAACCTGTTGATACAGAAGAGTATGTTTACAACATGGGCAATTTTAACCGGATTACCGGAATACTCCTAATCCCAGTAGTAATTTTAATAGCCTTTTCACCTATTCGACCAGTGGGTATAATAATTTTTTTGGGTATTTTTATTGTGTTCATGCTCTATTTTTTATTGATATTAAGAGGATTTATAACTTTATTCAGGAAACAATTTTCAATATTCTATCTGTTTTTATACTTTTGTACCCTTGAATTTTTACCCTTGGTTTTATTATATAAGGTTTTGATAGTTTAAGGGGGGGGAATAGTTTAATTAAAAAGAGCGAATTTTGAAAATCAAGAGTATACTGGTTTCACAACCAAAGCCTACTTCGGCAAAATCACCATATTTTGATCTGGCTGAAAAGAATAATATTAAGATTGATTTTCGGCCATTTATTCAGGTTGAAGGCATTTCTGCGAAAGAATTCAGGCAAACAAGAATACGAATTCCGGAGCATTCAGCAGTGATTTTTACCAGTCGTACGGCGATCGATCATTTTTTTCGGATAAGTCAGGAACTCAGGCTCACTATTTCGGATACGATGAAATATTTTTGTATTTCTGAAGCTACTGCTTACTATTTACAGAAATATATTGTTTACCGAAAACGTAAAATATTTTACGGTGATGGTAAGTTTTCCGATCTGATCAATATTATGAAGAAGCACAAGGATGAGAAGTTGCTCGTTCCTCTTTCCGATATTCATAAGCAAGAGATTCCCGAGTTGCTGGATAAAGGAGGATTCCATTACACGAAGGCTATTTTATACCGGACAGTTGGAAGTGATTTGTCTGACCTGCGGGATGTAAATTATGACATCCTTGTATTTTTCAGTCCATCGGGTATTAAATCACTGTTTCAGAATTTTCCCGACTTTCATCAGAATGAAACACGAATTGCCTGTTTCGGTCCTTCAACAGCCCAGGCAGTTCGTGAAGCCGGTCTTCGGCTTGACATTGAAGCTCCCACTGCTCAGTCTCCTTCCATGACTATGGCGCTGGAGGAGTATATTAAAAAGGTGAATAAAAATAGCTGAACCGGAAAGGGCAGGTATCTCTTCATCGTTACCGCAATTTGTCCGGATACACTTTTCTTATTATTGCATGGAAAAATTTCCGGAAAATAGATCAGAGAAAAGACGTTTTATTCTAAGCAAGGATGAACGGCTTTGCAGCAAAAAGCAGATAGAGAAATTGTTTACAGAAGGGGATACTTTCCTGGTTTATCCTTTAAAAATTGTCTATACTGAGATTGAATCAAAGGGCTTAGGGCCGGCCAAGGTTGTTTTTGCCGTCAGCACTAAAATTTTTAAAAAAGCAGTATTTCGAAATCTGGTCAAGCGTCGGATGCGGGAAGCTTACCGTTTAAATAAACAGCTGCTTCAAGCGGAAAATAATCCCGCACCCCTTGGAATTGTTTTTATTTACATTGGGAAGAAAATCCTTGATTTTCATTCCATCGAAAAAGCAATGAAGCGAAGTTTAGCTTTGTTGAGAAAGAACTCTATTCCGAATCCATAATTTCTGTTTGCATGCGGACAGAGTCTTCATGGATCAGTTGAAACAGGATTTTTACGAATGTTTCGTTCAAATCGAGTTTTTTACCCAGTTTAACCCGGCTTTCCATCAGCATACTCCAACGGTTCATTTGTAAGGCTGTCACATTATTTTCCTTTTTATACCGGCCAATTTGTTTAACAATTTCCACTCGGGATGAAAGGATTTCAAGCAATTCAGAATCAATGTTGTCAATACGGTTTCGCAGCATGTCGAGTCTGTTTTCGAAATCTACATTGTTTGCCGATTCATGTCTGATTACCAGTTTGTCGAGTAATTTTCCCAATTCAGCTGGTTTCAGTTGTTGTTCAGCATCGCTGAGTGCACATGACGGATCGATATGCGACTCCAGCATAAGGCCTTCCAGGCCCATATCGAATGCTTTTTGTGCAATTTCAAAAAGGTATTCTCTTTTTCCAGCAATATGGCTCGGGTCGCAAATGATGGGCAGGCTGGGCAAGAGTCGTCTCAATTCAATTACAGTAGTCCAGTTGGGATAATTTCTGTAATTCGTTTCCTTGAAAGGGGTAAATCCGCGGTGAATGGCCACTATATTTTTAATTCCTGCCTGGTAAATTCGTTCGATGGCACCAATCCAGAGTTGCACATCGGGATTCACCGGGTTTTTAACCATTACAACAACCTGGGAACCTTTGATTACGTTGGCAATTTCTTGTACCACAAAAGGGCTGGCAGTTGACCGGGCCCCAATCCAGATCACATCAATACCTGATTTCAGGGCTTCTTCGGTATGTTGTGCATTGGCTACTTCAGTTCCAACAAGGAGCCCCGTTTCCTTTCTTATCTGTTGGAGCCATTTTAAGCCAATTGAACCTACCCCCTCGAAGGAGCCTGGCCTGGTGCGTGGCTTCCATACACCTCCACGATAAACAAAAACCCGGGGATCTTTCGCTAAAAGCCTTGCTGTTTCAAGAGCTTGCTTTTCCGTTTCAAGACTACATGGCCCCGAAATAAGAAGTGGATTGTTGATCCGTGGAAGCCAGGTCTTTATTGGGTTAATTTCTATTGTATTACTCATTGCTTTTTGGTATAAAGTTTCACAATTTTTTCTTCATTTTTAATGAAAGTTTTATTTTCTCCATCCAGAATAGTCCTGATGCTGTTGGCGTTCGTTATTAGCTCTTCAAGTTTGTCAAATTCATTATTCTTCATACAGTTGCGAAATTCCTGTAAGTGCTGGATATAAACATCCAGAGAATTAACCACATATTCACTGTTTTGTTCAAATATGGGTTTCCACATGGAGCAGGAACTTTTTGCCAATCTAACAGTGGATCGAAATCCTCCGCTTGCCAGGTCAAAAATTATATTCCTGTCGGTTTTTGCCTGGACAGCATTTGCCAGAGCGAATGCTGCAGCGTGGGGGAGGTGGGAAACAAATGCAGTGCTGTGATCCTGCTCATCAGATGTCATATAAGCAATGTCCATTCCCAGGGTCTGAAACATTTTTTCAACCAATGCCAGGTGCTGAGGACCGCTCTGTTCATGGTCGCAAATGATAGCAATTTTCCCTCTGAACAGCTCTTCCAATGCCGAAGCCGGACCTGAATCCTCTGTTCCCGACATGGGATGGGAAGGAACAAATTGCCGTCTGCGTGGATGATTTTGTACCAAACGGGTGATCGTTTTTTTTGTGGAACCCATATCGGTCACCGTAGTGTTACTTTTAATCCTGTTAAGAACAGCAGGTAAAACCTCCAGCTCTTTATCCACCGGAATGGCAATGATCACCAAATCGGATCCTTCAATCCCCTCCTCCAGAGATTCGATCCGGTCAACCAAACCTAGCTCTAATGCCTGTTTTGTGTGTAACTCATTGGTGTCAATACCGATCAGTTCTGTGGCAAAATGTAACCGCCTTAAATCTTTTGCCAGCGAACCTCCAATTAATCCCAAACCAACTATGGTTGTTTTCATGAGAGAAAATTTTAATCACAAAAAAAGGCCCCGGAACTTCCGGGACCTTTAGTAAAATATTTTCACGAAGTACAATACCTTACTGGTTGATCCCGTTGCCTGAACCAAAATAAAAATACCAGTAAAAAGAAATATTGTTCATCATTGTAGCAATTCTTGTGGTGCCACTCGGAATTGAACCAAGGACACACGGATTTTCAGTCCGTTGCTCTACCAACTGAGCTATGGCACCCCATTGTTATAGTGCTGCAAAAGTATATATTTTTTTTAATTCACAAAGAAATTTTAATTCAAATCTGTTGATGTATAAAAAACGGACAAATGAACCTGATTGGAGTACGCTTTTCTTTTACTACATTTGCACCCTTATTTGTTTTTTAAATGGTTGAAAATGATTTTCTAACATATACCTTGCCCAATGGTATCCGGTTCATTCACAAACCAACATGTTCCCCGGTTAGCCACCTGGGAATTTTAATCAATACGGGGTCGCGCGATGAGGAACAGGAAGAGCATGGCCTGGCACATTTTATTGAGCATTCAGTTTTTAAAGGCACAACAAAACGCAAGGCTTTTCATATTTTAAGCCGCATTGAAGATGTTGGAGGTGAGCTGAATGCTTATACCACCAAGGAAGAAACCACTCTCTATTCTACCTTCCTCTCTGAATTCTATGAACGTACGGCTGAATTGCTCAGCGACATCCTTTTTAATAGTATCTATCCCGAAAAGGAGTTAAAGCGTGAGAAAGAGGTGGTTTTGGAAGAGATTAATTCCTATAAAGATTCTCCATCTGATCTTATTTTTGATGAATTTGAGGAGCTTGTATTCGATGGGCACCCCATAGCCCGGAATATTCTTGGAAATCCAGCCTACCTGCAAGCTTTCAGTCGTACCGATATTCTGCGGTTTATCCAAAAAAATTATCATACCGATCAAATGGTGATCTCTTCTGTTGGAAAGATTGATTTTGCAACATTAGTAAAGCTGATGGATAAATATTTTGGATGGGCTGAACCTAAATACAGACAAAAGGATCGTCAAAAGTTTGAGAGTTACGTTCCTGGGAACCGACTGGTGAAAAGAGATACTTTCCAGTCGCACTGCCTGATGGGAAATATTGCATTCAATATCATGCATCCCCGGCGAATTGTTATGGTACTACTTAATAATATTATGGGTGGTCAGGCAATGAATTCCAGATTAAATATGGCACTGCGTGAACGAAAAGGAATGGCTTACAACATTGAATCCGGCTATACGGCTTATTCCGATACAGGGCTGTTTAATGTGTATTTCGGTACTGAACATGAAAATCTGGAGAAAGCTACTGATTTGGTATTGAAAGAATTTAAACTGCTTCGTGAGAAAAAACTGGGAACTATGCAGCTAAGTAAAGCTAAAAAACAGATGAAGGGACAGATTGCTATTGCTGCGGAAAACAACGAGGATTTTATGTTGTCGATCGGGAAAAGTTACCTCCTGTTTAATGCAGTTGATACAATGCAAACTGTATTTGGTAAAATCGAATCGATTACTCCGTCTGATCTGATAGAAGTGGCAAACGAAGTGCTTGATCCCTCCTCGCTGAGTTGCCTGGTTTATCAATAACATTTCACCGGAAACACATGGACAAGGAAGCAAAAACTGAAAAATACATTTTAGATCATATCGATCAGGAAGATGCGCTTTTACAGCAATTAGACAGGGAAACCCACCTAAAGATATACGGTGCACGGATGATTTCAGGTCATATACAGGGGCAGGCACTCTATCTCTTTTCCCGGATGATTCAGCCTGACCGGATTCTGGAGATCGGAACATTTACCGGTTATTCAGCTATTTGTCTGGCTAAGGGGCTGAAGGAGGGGGGAAAATTGATCACGATTGAAGTAGACGATGAACTTGAGCCTTTAGCGCGGGAATATGTAGAAAAATCAGGATTAAAAGAGAGTATTATACAAATTACCGGTCCAGCCCTGGAGGTAATTCCTACCCTGGATGAGACGTTCGACCTGGTTTTTTTAGATGCCGATAAACGAGAATATTCTTCCTGTTACCAACTATTTTTTGATCAGGTTCGTCCTGGCGGATTTATCCTTGCCGACAATACTTTATGGAGTGGGAAGGTACTTGATTCAGCCGGATCCTGTGATGAACAGACCCGTGGGATTATGGCTTTCAATGAAATGATCAGGGATGATTCCCGGGTGGAGAAAGTCATTCTGCCCTTCAGAGACGGGATGACGATCATCCGGAAGAAATAGGGAGAGCTACTTCATTGCCCTTTTCATACCTTCCATAATCGTATGGTATTTCACGATGATATTGGGTACTTCCCATTCAGGCATTTTCCCTTGCACCAAAAAGTCCAGGTATTTTTCAGTTACCTGTCCGAAATGTGCTTCATGACCCACTTTGTATTTTGCAGGGATCTCTATTATCCAGTTATTTTCGGATGATATAAGTTGCAATCCGGGATAGAAGGCAGCGAGGTCCTGTTCAACTGCCTTTTTTAATTTTTCTTCAAAAGCAGAAGGATCCACACCTTCACCAGCTTCTACATAAAGAGTAGGTTTATAATCCTGCTCTTCACCCTGTCTGATCACCAGGTTGCACAACGAACCGCGCATAATTGAGTAGTGCGTGTCACCAGCACCTTCCGGAGCCTGAAAATTCCAGATGACGGATACTTTGGCATGAATCCCCTTCAGGGTGTAGTTAATTTCACCATTGCTGTAGACTTTTAATAACCCCTGATCAACATCCTTTTGCAGATAGTCTGGGTATTCTTTCAGTTGGGTAGCTGTTTCGAACATTTCCGGGGTAAGATCGGTTGTCCAACGGCTTGCAGAAATGATCTCCACATCTTCTTTTTTCAATGTCACTTCAGGAAATGCTTCCCACTGAATCATATCTACCAGGTGTGTAGTAACGTCAACAATCCCCTCTCCCTGCTGTTGTACATCGAAAAACCAGGCCGGACGAATGAGCGGGCTGCCTGATACGTACTTGAAGAAGTGATGTACACTTTCTTTGGTAATCGCGGGCTCTTCTTCAGTTCCTTTCTGCAGACTTCCAAAAACCTCCTGAATCATGGAAAGCTCACGTTGAATCATAGTAGTGATCTCATATCGTTCAGTCATGATGTCATAAAGCATCACCCCTTTTTCTTCAGCTACCTGAAAGGCCTGCTCAAGTTTAGGAAATTCCGCAGGACTGATTACCATAGGTTTATCAGCCAGAACATTGATCCCTGCGCTAATTGTTTTTAATATATATTCGGTTTTTCGGGCATTGTTCCCTGCTGTAATCATTACATTACCAGGTTTTTCTGCCAGCATTTTTTCAAAAAAATCCTTACCTGTGTATGTTTTTGTTTGCCAGGAGGTAGGATTGTCGGAACGATTGTTATAGTTGTCGATCAATTTCATGTGCGCTTTTAATTCATTCCCTTCAGGGGCATAAATATGCACGACAGGGTCAACCTGGTCATACATGGTTTTTTGTACCAGTGCTGCATGAAAATGGCCCGGATCGAGGGTCATCAGCTTTACTTCTCCTTTGGCTCCTGTAAACATATTTTGGTTTTCTTGAGTTTCGTTCTTTTTATTTCCTCCCGAACAGGCCCATAAAAACAGGGTGAAAACCAAAAAACTATAAACTATTTTCATCTCATTAAAGTTATAAATGAATTCTGTTAACGTACACAGCTACAAAATTATAATTTTATCTGAATATAGGCAGTCTGATGGTGTTATTCTCATGGGTTAAAATTATTTAAGACAAGTTTTTTATTGATTATCTACGAAATAAAGAATTCGGGTATCGAAATTTGTGTAATGAATGTATTTTTTATTTTCCATCCAAAGAACCACGGTTTTGGCATCTTCCGGTTGATTTCTTGGTACGTATGGCCTCACATTGTCGTGGATAGAATTTTTTGTTATGGAGTTGATTTCCCAGGAATTACCACCATTAGATGTTTTATATTTTTCAATTTCAAAAACACCATTTACTTCCCGTGAAAGGTAGACGGTTTCCGGATGCAGGGGATGAAGAGTCATATTGCCCATATAATGGGGTTCACGTTCCGTTTCTCCTTCGGGAGTCTGCGGGAACCATTTGCCGGCCTTACAAATTTCATGGTCTTCCCAGGTGTTATTTGTTTTGTTGTACCAGGCGTAATGGTACCGGTGATCCGTTTCTTCCGGGTGACGGGTGTATAAAATATACGGGACATCATTTTTGGTTACAACATCTGAAATCCAAGCCCTTCCCGAATTATTTCCGGGCCGGTAAACCAGTGAAGCTTCATTGGCCGTAAAAGGCAACTCAGTTAAATTACAGATTTTTGTATTATCGGCCCGCCAGAACGCCCTGTTTTCGTAGTAACAATAGTAAACAGAGTTTCCAGGTTCATTCCGCGGATGGCCATCCGTGAAGATCAGGTGTATTTTTGACTTCCCGTCAGAATAGTACTTCGCGTAAGGCCTGTTATCCGGATCAAACGGTTCGCTACTGATGATGACATATTGCTCTTTCCAGGTATGCCCGTCGTCAGTGGAAATGATCATATTGGGCTTGTAACCGATCCACCGTCCGAATGAAAACAGCCGGTTATTCTCATCTTTCAAAACAAAGGGATTGGCATAGGTATAAGTTTCTTTAGGGAATTTATTCAGAAGCTCCTCTGTTTTTGGAAGATAAATAACATTTTTCCCAAAAGACTGAATGTCAGGCCCGTTGTTTGTGAGGTTGTAAATAATCCCCTTGTTTCCACCGTGCCAGGCAAACATGGTCAGTATATTCCCGTCGGCCAAAACGGTAAAAGCAGGATTGTCATGGTCATCTGCTTCCAGTTGTGGGTGAATAACATGAAATTTTTTTTCCTGTGTTTCAGGGTTCAGCGAAGCCACTTCAACTGAGCCGTCGTTTTTTACCCAACCGGTAATAATTTTAGTTTTTGAATAATAGATAGCCCGCGGGTCGGAGAACCAGCACCATGCCCCGTTTTCAGTCAGAGTTTGTATGTTGCCGGAAGCTGACTTCGCAACCTTCGGGTCCGTTGTTTTTTTTCTTTGTACGCATCCTGCCGGAATACTAAGGATCAGAACGCAGAGGGAAAAGGCAATAAACTTCATCTGTTTCATCTGTTTATTTTTCATCGCAAAGGTGTAAAGGAAAATTTAATATAATCATATTCGTTGGTGTCAAAAACTGTCATGGTTGTTTCATATTTTTTTATTATTTCACTTACTGGTTCATTGGCTGATACGAGGTATTCATTTTTCTTTTGGAAAGTGGAGAGTCAGGTTAACGTTCATTATCTTTAAAAGCTTCATACCAGATTTTTTCCCGCTCTTTTGGCGGTATTCCCTTATAGGGAAATTGGGGAAAGGTTTTTGGCGTGTAGCCGTCTGACTGTCTGTTTTGAATCGCGTTGTAATATGCAAGTCCCCTGTATATATCCTCTTCCCATTCAAATTGTCCCACCGGGCCTTTAAAGGGGTACCGGTACATTTCAAGGGCAACTTCCTTTAAGTCTGTCAGTCCTTCCGAAAGTGAGCGGGCAACATAGCCAATAACATTCGGTAGTTTTTTATAGGATTCCCAGCGTTTGAGGTGAAGATCCGGAAAAATGCTGGCAATAATTCCCTGCCCGTTGTATTCGTGTGCGGCATCGAATTCAATGATTACCGGAAATTTAATGTTGCCGACATAGGAAGCTGACGGGTGTGTGAGAAAAAAATCGTGGGGAACTTCTTTTGTCATCACCCGGAGGCCTTCATTTTGAATAAGATTCAGGCAGTTGAGCATGTTTTCCCTTTCCTGCCTGGTATAGAAAAAGGTGCGGACATACAATTCGAGTCCTTTTTCATCGATAATCAGTGATGAAATCGTATCGATCATGGCTGCCAGTTTTTCCTGTGGGGTTTTTAATACCCGGGAATACTGATTCTCGATACGGGCGCCAGTTTCAATAAACGTAAGAATCAGACCATCAATTTCAGGAACAAGACGAAGCATTTCCCGGTAATCGTTTTTGATCCAGGCCCAGAATTCAGGGTTGTCAAGATCAATCAGGTTGCCGGGGCCGGTTCTGAATTCTTCCGGATAATAATCCAGGGGATAGAGCATATGATCCCATATCAGGACCTTTGGGATTCCTGCTTCGTGGGCCCGGTTGACAAGCCGGTTGATACGGGCTGCCCGTGCAGGATTTTTTGCATGTCGCAGATCCATGATCAAATGGTGTGAAAGCTGCAGGTGATTAATACTGTAATCCCTGGAGTGCTCAATAACCATTTCTGCAAGTTTTTCATCATCTGACAAGATATTCCAACCCTGAACGTACCTGTTTTTCTGTTCTTCCCTGTCATTTTTTGTCACAGGGTTTCCCGCCCCGGCTATTGTAAAGACAAAACACCCAAAATATAAAAGACTGGTAAAAAGCAGATTCATTTTGTTTGAAAAGATTAGATTAAATTGATGTAATTCCTTTTGTTAACCATTACAATAATAAGAAAAATTTCATGGTATGTTGCAAGGTGGGTATTATACCCTCACATGATTTGTTCCGTAAGGATATCTCCGGGGCCTGTTCAGCAATGAGTTAGCCGGATCGTTGTTGGTAAACCTTTCCGTTTTCGGATCCCACTGCAAAATGCCCGGGATCTTCATCGCGATATGTCTGATGAGGCAAGCCGTACAGGCGCGATACCCGATTTTCTCCGGTGAAATGGGTTGTTTGCGCGACCGGATGCAGTCGATCCGGTTGCCGTTAAAATTGCGCTCACGCCCAGGCCATAAAATATGTAATTATCTTCCCCTATAGACTTGTCCGGACTGTTCTTCCTGTAGCCTGCCTTTGGCGACAGGGTAAATGTTACTCCCCGGGTTTGGTATAAATTTTTTCGAAAACCAAGGTTAATTTCCCAGAAAAAACGGTTGTAGTTAGTTTCCAAATCGGCAATATGGGCTGAATCCAGGTAATCAGCAAGACTTAGTTCCAGGTGTTTTCCGCCGGTAAATCCCGTAAAAAATGAGTGAAAAAAGGAATTTCTGCATATCCATTCCAGTTTTACCGGAACACCAAGACTGAAAAAAGAAAGTCGACGAGAGTAGTCAGTTCGTAAGCGATAAGGCATTCCATCTTCACCGGTAAAAGTATACCCCGTTAATTCTTTCCAGTTGTGCTCTCCTATTTGGGCCATCAAACCTCCTGCTACTGATAACCGACTCGTTACCGATGTGAAATAAAGCACCTCTGCAGCTGGATCAGCTGAATATTTATAATCGCTCAAGCCATGTCTCGAAGGATGTATTAGCGAAAAATTGATTTCTATTCCATTGCTTTTTTGTTGTGCCTGGGTGTGATATGAAAGAATAATGATCAGAACAACAGACAGAATAAGATTACGCATGGTTTATTGTTTTTTGGTTTTGTTACTTCAAAATAACATGGAAATAAACAAAAAATCAAATAATCCGGGAGGTTTTTTGTCTATAATGGATGCCAATCTGAAAGAGAATATTTATTTTAAAAGATTGTTTACTTTTATCTATAATTTTTTGTCGAATCCACTAAAATATGAAGCCATGAAACGTTACCTGTATTTATTGTTTTTTGCCTTACTTCCTGTTTTTTTTGTTTACTCCCAGGAGCCTGAGTTTATCCCGGATGACTGGGAAAATCCTGCCGTATTTGAAAAAGGCCAGAATGCACCCCACGCTTTTCATGTGCCCTTTTCAACAATGCCCGAAGCCCTGGCAAATAATAAATCGGGTTGTAAAAATTTTCAGCTTCTGAACGGATTGTGGAAGTTCAAATGGGTGGAAACTCCGGAAAAGGTACCGGAAGGCTTTTGGAATCCTAAGTTTGACGTCAAAGACTGGGATGAAATAAAAGTTCCTTCAAACTGGCAAATGGAAGGTTACGGCCATCCTAAATTCAGAAACATTGCCCTTACTTTTGAGAGCAATCCGCCTTTCATCCCTGATTATTACAATCCAACGGGTTGCTATAAACGTACATTTGAGGTTCCTGCCAACTGGAAGGACAGGGAAATTATCTTGAGGTTTGAGGGGATAAAATCAGCTTCATATATCTGGGTGAATGGCAAACGAGTAGGTTATGACCAGGGAGGATTTGAACCGGCAGAGTTTAACGTCACGCCATTCATTAAAACCGGTGAAAACGATTTGGCGGTTCAGGTGTTGCGGTTTTCCGACGGTTCGTACCTCGAAAACCAGGATATGTGGCGGCTTTCGGGTATTTATCGCGACGTAAAACTGGTGGCATATCCCAAAACATATATTCATGATTTCTATGTAGTTACCGATTTGGATGAGGAATATCGCGATGCCAAGCTGATGGTGCAAGTTGATGTTCAGAACGCCAAAGAAGTGACATCTGCCTGCATCCTTGAAATGGAAGTACTTGATCCGATGAACCAATCCGTTTTGAATGGGGGGATTCAATCACTTTCATTCAAGATTGAAGGCGTGTCACAAAAAAAGGTAAACATAACCACTCAGGTTGAAAATCCACAAAAATGGTCAGCAGAGTTTCCCCATCTATATGTATTGCTCATACAGTTAAAAGATAATCAAGGTGAAATCCTTGAGGCATTTACCCGAAAAATTGGATTTCGTGAAGTGGAATATAACAAGAATATTTTCACTGTAAATGGAGTTCCGGTTAAATTAAACGGTGTTAACAGTCATATGCATCACCCTGAACACGGTCAGGCTGTGCCTCTGGAAATGCTGAAGCAGGATTTGGTGTTGATGAAGCGGTTTAATATTAACTGTGTGCGTACCTGCCACTATCCGCCAACCCCTGAATATTTGGATATGACTGATGAGCTGGGGATTTACGTTGTGGATGAGGTGGGTGATGAAGCACATGCTAATGAATATTTGTCGGAAGATCCGGCATGGACTGAGATGTATAAGGACCGGAGCCGCAAGCTGGTTTACCGCGACCGAAACCACCCGTCGGTGGTCATGTGGAGTGCCGGAAATGAATCGGGCAGCGGATTCAATATCAGGGAGGTCATCCAAACCGGCAAGGAAATTGATCCAGGCCGCCCTGCCTGGATGTATGGCGGAAATACGTTTTATATCCCGTTTGAGGATATTGTGGGCCCGCGATACTGGCTGCCCAACGACTACAAGAACCTGGCAGACGGCAAAGTGCTCCCGGAAAATGATACACGTGCTTCGTTTATGGATGAATACCTGGCAGCCACCGGAAACGGACTGGGCGGAATGGATGAATACTGGAATTTGATCTGGAAATACCCGAGGCTGACCGGTGGGGCAATCTGGGACTGGATCAGCCCGGGCATCAAAACACCACGATGGATTTTGCCCGACCTGTCACCTGCGAAAAATGACGGACAGATCATGGGAAGGCCGGTTTTTACGGAGGGGATTAACGGCCGTGGCCTCGAATTTTCAGGGCATGACGACTGGGTGGAGTTTTATCGCGATCCCAGCCTCGATCTGACAGAACAGCTTTCCATCGGATTTTGGGTGAAACCGTCTGAGATACCCCAGCCTAACACCTTTCTGATGAAAGGAAAATACCAGTACGGCATTCATATGGAAAATGCCCAAATGTTGGAGTTTTATATTCACAGCGGAGGCAAACGGATCACGGCAAAAGCCCGGGTAGAAGAGGATTTCTATGGAGAATGGCATTACATAGCCGGTATTTACGATGGCAACAGTTTGCAACTTTTTGTCGACGGGGAACGGATCGCACAAACCCTGCATAATGGCGAGATCAGCTTAACCCCCTTCCCGTTGTGTATAGGCAGGGAAGCCGATACCCACGACCAGGGCGAGTATTCGGGACGGTTGTCAAAAATGGTGATAGACGAGGTGAAGATTTTTAATAAAGCCCTGTCTGTTAATGAAATGAAAGTGAATAAGAAGGATGCAGTACTGTATCTCAATTTTGAAACTGATAAAAAAGATGGTGACTTTTTTGCTGTAGGTCTTGGCGGACGTACCTATGGCATCATCTGGCCCGATCGCAGGATTCAACCTGAGATTTATCAGATAAAAAAGTCGGGACAGCCGCTTAAAATTGAAGCGGTTGATATCAAAAACGGCCGGATAGCAATTACGAACCGCCATCAGTTTAAAAACCTGAGCCAACTGGAAGGACTTTGGAATTTGACAGTGGACGGGGATACCGTTCAATTTGGATTGTTTCAGGCCAATTGTGCACCGGGAGAAACGATTACCGAAACCATTCCTTTCCGGATGCCACAACTTAAAAGCAATTCCGAATGCCTGCTTACCGTTGCCTTTTTATTAAAGGAGGACACCAAATGGGCCGAATCAGGACACGAAATTGCCTGGGAACAAATGGCTGTTCCAGCTGAAATTCAAGTAGAAAACACCATTTCTGTCAACGGAGTTGTGTCATCAACTGAAAATGAAGAAAGCATTGTAGTCACTGGTAGAAATTTTCGTTACACGATGGATAAAAAAACAGGAAAACTAACCTCGCTGCAGTTTGATGAAACGGAATACCTGGAAAACGGACCTGAGTTTAACGTATGGCGTGCATCCTTGGCCAATGATATTGATCCGTGGGGAAGCGGCCAGTTTAACAAACGGAATTTTACTCCCGGACTGGGGCGAAGCATCGACAACCAGCTTCGCACCCTGGGAATGCGTGATATGATTTCCGAAGTGGATGAGATTTTGGTAACACAGGTTTCCGACGATTCTGTTGTAATAAAATTAGCTGCTTTTTCTTTTAGTCGTGTCAACTCATCGGTGACAGCTTATACAGGCCGAAGCACTTCATACTTTGAGCGGAAAGAGGTATGGACAGTTATGGGCGATGGTACAATCCATCTGGAACAGGAGATTATTCCCAATGGTCCCATGCCCGATATGCTTCAGAAAATCGGCTTGCAGTTTCAGTTGCCAAAAACTTTTCACTTGGTGAAGTGGTATGGGCGCGGACCGTTTGAAAATTATCCCGACCGGAAAACAGGTGCAAAAATTAGTGTTTATCAATCCTCTGCCGTAGAAATGTACGAACCCTATATCATACCGCAGGACTATGGTAACCGTTCCGATGTGCGCTGGCTGAAAATACAGAACGAAGAGTGTAAAGGTCTGCTGTTCCAGAGTGATAAGTTGTTGAATTTCAGCTTGCATAAGCATAGCACCGACAACCTCGACAGGGCCATGTACACCTACCAGCTGAATGAAGCTCCGGTTACCATTTTAAATGTGGATTACGAAGTAAGCGGCGTGGGCGGAACAGCACTCAGACAGCAACAGAAATACCGGGTGATGCCGGGTGTAAGGAACTACTGCCTGACTATAAAACCATTTTGAGAGATCATTTTCCGGCAACGTTCCCATTGATTTTTCAACAATTATGTGAATCGGAATTCTGTTTTTAAGAATATCTTTTTTTAAATTGCCTGAAAATTGAAAAGGGGTCTGCAGAATAAGCAATTTGAACGGATTATTTGTGGGGATGCCTTCTAAATTATGAGATTAAGGCTAAAAAATATAAATTGAAAACAGATGAAATCAAATTATTTTCTCCTTATTTCTATTTTTTTGGGAATAAAATTTCATTCGACAAACAGTTTCTCCCAGTCACTGGATTTTTCGGCAGTAAAAGCGGGAGTATTTTTCGACGAACCCTTGCGTGAATGGGACGGTTTTGGTTTTAACTACGTAGAAACCGCTCACACTTATAATTACGATGAGTTTAAACAGGAATACGGCGGATTCAGCTTATTGTCTGAAGCGCAAAAACAGGAAATAGTGCATGATGTTTTTGGGGAGGATGGGCTAAAGGCAGGTTTGGTAAAGATGTTCCTTGATGCCAACCATCAAACAGAACCCTATGGACCTTATAACCATGAAAGGACCACGGAAAATATGCGCTATTTTGTGAGGGAGGGTCTTAAGCTTACCCGGAAGCGGGGTGACGATTTGCAAATTATTACAACCCTTTATGGGCCTCCGGGATTTATGACCCGGCAGAAAGAGTATCGGGGGAGAGATCTGGATCCCCGATTTAAAGAGGAGCTGGCAAAATATATGATTGACTGGGTCCGGTTTTTAAAGGAGAAGGAGAAGTTTCCCGTCAGGTATTTGTCGCTGCATAACGAGGGTGAAGACTGGTATCGATGGAACCAGGAAGGTTTTACCACCTGGGCAGGCGATGATTACAATCTCTTCTGGCCGCACGAACAGGTGGTGGAATATATCAATATGCTGCCCCCCATGCTCAAAGCAGCCGGATTGGGTGATGTGGGGGTTACACCCGGTGAAACATCCAACTGGTACCGTTTTTATGCCTGGGGATATGCACGGGCTATTTACGATGATCCCTCTGCTGTGGATAACCTGGAACTGATCACCACACATGGTTTTTACGGCGGAAATTACGGACGATGGTTTGGCGAACACAACAGCCTGACAAATGACCTGCTTCGAAGCAAGCGGCCGGAATTGCATTCATGGGTAACTTCCACAAGCTGGAGCGAGATGGATGCAAATAATATTAAAGAGATGCACGGCAACATATACACATCAAAAGTGAACGGCATTATTCCCTGGGCAGGAATTCAGCGACCGCCCCATTGGGTAAAGGGCGATCCTAATCCGGGCTCAGCGTTTACGGTTCATGAAGACGGAACTTACGAGGTACGGCAAGGGTATTATTTTTATAAACAGATCACCCGGGCCGGGCAACCTGGCATGGCTGTTGCATCTACATATGCCATGGATTCGGAAATTGCCGTCATAGGTTTTGCGAAAAATAACACAAAAAATTCCGATGCCTTCGTTGTTACCAATATTTCAGACAGGGAAAAAACCGTGGCCGTTGAAGTAAGGGGGAGCAACAGCATATATTTTGAAGCCTACCGTACAGTTGATGCCGAAGGGCAACCGGCAGACAGGTACAAATCCCTCGGTGAATTTTCCCTTAAGGAAAATCAACTGATTTATGCAGCGCCTCCAGGATCCGTTACAACTTTTTTTGGAAAATGAATGTCTGAGCTTTGATTTGTTTTCCCGGGGAATGAAAAACAGCACGAATACGGGTGAATTCAGCTTGCGGGCATTTGGGTATTGCTTGTCAATTAAGATTAAAATTTTGATCGGTTGAAGATCCGACTCAATTTGCCAAAATGGAGAAGTTTATGAATGAGGAAGTTTTTTACCATTTATAAACGATAGAGTTGATGTTCATACCGGCGCCTACGGAGCAGAGAACGATATAATCGCCGGGATTTATTTTCTGTCCTTCAATTTTTCCTTTCAGTACCAGATCCAGCAGGGTAGGAACAGTAGCTGTTGATGAGTTTCCCAGGTCACGGATGCTCATGGGCATGATTCCTTCAGGAGTTTCTTTTTGTCCATAAAGTTTGAATAACCCGCTCAGGATTACTTCGTCCATTTTTTCGTTTGCCTGGTGGATCAGTACTTTTTTAATGTCGGTTAATTGCAATCCGGCCAGTTCAATGCTTTTTTTCACAACGCCGGGGACATTTTTAATGGCATAGATGTATAATTTATGGCCTTCCATTTTTATCCAGAGGTTGTTTCCCTTTGCATCAGGGTTACATGATTCGCCAAGAGTTAGCAGATTGGCATAAGTAATGGAATCGGAACGGCTTGAGTGGGAGAGAATTCCTGTTGGTTCATCACTTTCCACAGCTTCTACAATCGTTGCACCGGCGCCATCAGCATAGATCATGGAGTCACGGTCGTGAGGATCGGAGATACGTGAAAGTACATCGGCACCAACAATAACACCTCTTTTCATCATTCCGCTTTTTATATAGGCATCGGCAATGATCATTCCCTGTGTCCATCCTGGACATCCGGAAATTACATCGTGACAAATACAGGATGGATTTTTAATTTGTAATTTCATTTTTACCTTGTTGGCGAGGGCAGGTAAAATATCGCTTTGCTGAAAGTCGGCCCGGATGTCTCCAAAGTTGTGGGCTATAATGATAAAATCAAGGCTTTCCTTTGATACTTGTGCATTTTCAATTGCTTCATTGATCGCAATTACTGCCAGGTCAGAAGTGACCTGGTCGTCGCCAACATAACGGCGCTCCATAATATTTGTAATTTCCTGAAACTTTTGAATAATCTCTTCATTTGATTTTTCGAGTGGTATCTTTTTTACAGAATCAAAAAATTTATTTTCCAGAAAATCATTGTTCTTAATTATCTTGGGAGGGAGATAACATCCGGTTCCAATAATTCGGGTATATACTTTTTTCATCATGGTTTTTTACAAATCTATTTCATGTTTGCTGTTAAATTGTTGTAACACAAATTCTTTCCCATCGAAGATGCCGTAAGAAAAATGTGTAATCCAATCTCCCAGCAGTATAAATTTTGAATTCTCTCTCATTTCCAAATTGACCATCCGGTGACGGTGCCCAAAGATAAAATAATCTATCCATTCCTTCTCCAGATAATTATTTGCAAATTTATACATACTTTCATTCTTAACTTTAAATTCTTCTTTCCGGTTTATTTTGGATAAGCGGCTCGATTTTGACCACTGGTGTGCCAAATGAAAGGCAAAGTTAGGATGAAGCCTGGCAAAAATCCATTGGAGCCTGGTATTGTTAAAGATTTTTTTTAGAAACAGGTATCCTTTATCATCCGGGTCAAGTCCGTCACCGTGGGCGAGGTAGAATTTTTTTCCTCTGATTTCGGTAATATATTCATTCCGGTGAAGTGTCAGTCCAATTTCTTTGGGGAGGTAATCGAACAACCATAAATCGTGATTTCCTGCAAAGAAATGGATGGTAATACCCTGGTCAGACATATCTGCTAGTCGTCCCAGTATTCTGGTAAAACCTCGGGGAACCACTTTTCGGTATTCAAACCAGAAATCAAATATATCACCCATCAGGTATAGTGCTTCGGCATCGTCTTTGATGCTGTCCAGCCAGGCAGCAAACAGTTTTTCGCGTTCTCTGTTATTGCTAAGTGCTGGTGCACCAAGGTGTACGTCTGAAACAAAGTATATTTTTTTTTCCTGAGACAATCTGCAGCGGTTTTAACAATTTATCATGTTAATGAAGTAGCCGTGACAAGATAGTATTGAGGTCGGGACCTCTTAAATTTTGGGCTATTATTTCTCCATTTTCATTCAAAAGATAATTGTATGGGATCGTTTTTATATTATAAAAATTGACAGCCCGGATGCTTCCTTCCATATCTCCCACATTGATCCATTTCAATCCATCCCTATCAATAGCATCGATCCATTCCATCCGGTTTTTATCGACGCTAACCTGATAAATTTCGAATCCTTTTTTATTGAATTTTGTATAGGCCTCAAGTAGTGCTTCATTGAGGATTCGCGAATCACGATCCATAGACGACCAGAAATGGAGCAGTACAATTTTTCCCCGTAAAGAGGAAAGAGCGATTTCTTTTCCCTCAGGGTTAGGCAGAACAACCTCCGGACTGTTTTGCCCCTGTTCCTGGATGATCTGGCGTAACCGGGCATTTTTTTCTTCCTGGATAAGTTGAAGTGTATTTTGATATAACGCTTTTACATGCTCTGAACCGGGATATATTGTGTTTAGTGCAGAGGCAGCAACACGCATGGTCTGCAAATCGTTAACGATGTACTCGGTGTCGTCAAATCTTTGATAAAGAGCAAGAACACTAGCCATTGAAAAGGGGTTGTTCATAACAAACTGATTTGAAAACTTCGTTTGATTATTTTTAATCGAATCAATTACAGTATCCCACACGGTTTTCATTTTCAAATAATCGGGATTTCCCTTATAAATATTTTGTAGTGAATTGATGGAATCCAACTTTTTACGGGTTTGTGCCAGAAAGTCGTTCAAGGTTTTTACCTGCAGCGATCCCATTGATCCTTCCACCCTGTAGTTTCTTTCAAAATTGGCTGCATCGGCTTCAATGAATATTTGCTCTGCTGAATCCACCAATAAGGTAATAAATTTGTTTTCAGACAGCTTCAGCAGAAAATAAACAGGGATCCCTGTATGTCCGGTAAACCGGAATTCACTGTTTTTATTGATTTTTACCGAGTCAATTATTGCAGAGGATGAAACCTGCAGCTCCTCAAGGTAAATCATTTTTCCTTCTGCATGGGTAATTTTTCCACTTACGGTAAAGTATCCTTCCTCGTGACTGCAACTAATTGTACCGAATAACGCAACGATCCCCACAATAAGTATGTTGCTGATATTTACTAACTTTCTGATATTCATTTAATATATGAAAAATTAAAGGGGTAAAATTAAGAATTTCCCCTGTCCCGTAAAAACAATTCCGGAAATTAACATGATTTAATATTTCTGTATCCATCAATTTTTTCCAGAGTTATTACCGGATAATTGCAGAAAAAATTTTATGTTCGCCGGCAGGCAAAATAAAAAGTGGAAATTCATAACGATATTAGCAGTTTTAAAGCCCGAAATCCGGTGGTTACAATCGGAACATTCGATGGGGTTCATTTAGGCCACCAGCAGGTCATTTCCCGGTTAAAGGATATTTCCCGGGATTATGACGGAGAGTCGGTGATTTTTACTTTTTCTCCACATCCCCGTTTGGTGGTTTCCCCGGAAGAAACCAATCTGAGACTACTTACTACCCTGGAAGAAAAAAAAGCCTTGTTTGCCCGTTCAGGAATCGATCATCTTATCATTTTCCCTTTTACAAAGGCATTTTCACAACTTTCTTATTCTGAATTTGTGGAAGATATTCTGGTGAAAAAATTACATACCCATTGTCTGGTTGTTGGGTACGATCACCGGTTCGGAAAAAACAGGGAAGGCGGTTACGGGTATCTGCAGCAATGTGCAGAACGTTTAGGATTTAAAATTGAAAAGCTGGAGGCTTTATCGGTTTGTAACGACCATGTGAGTTCCACACGTATTCGTGATGCGCTGGAAGAGGGCAGTATTGAAAGGGCTAACCAGCTGCTCGGATATACTTTTACCCTGCACGGTACAGTTGTGGAAGGAAAACGTGTGGGACGGAAAATAGGATTCCCTACTGCAAATATTGTGGCTTCTGATCCTAATAAGATTATTCCCGGCTATGGTGTTTATGCTGTGGAAGTGAAGTTCAACGGAAAACAACTCAGGGGAATGCTCAATATCGGAACCCGGCCTACTTTTAATAAAAATGCCGATAACCGGAGCATTGAGGTGCATATTTTTGATTTTTCGGACGACATTTACAACGAGGAAATTACCCTGGTATTTGCAGGCAAAATAAGGGATGAGAAAAAATTCAGCGGCGCTGAAGCGCTGATTGAACAACTCAGAAAAGATCAATTGACTGCAATCGAAATTCTATCGGAGAAAAAATCCTTATGATTTCTACTCTGATTTTAAGATTGCCGGTATACCAATACATTTTAGCTGTTATTTTTTGGAGGATCAGGAAAACGATTCGTTTTGTTTTTTTGATCTAACCTACCTACCTGTAGGTTTTTTAATTCTTTTGTGTTCGTTCAATCACGTTTTTACCCCTGGTTTCCTGATTTCTTACCAGAACTGTTGATATCGGCCGGTGGTCAGAATGATTAAATTTATGAGTCTGGAAGTTGAAAGATTGAAATTCCGGGCTGTGAAAGATATAATCAATGCGTAAAGCAGGTAATTTGTTATAATAAGTACGTCCTACTCCTTTCCCGGAGCTGACAAAAGCATCTTTCATTCCTTTACGCAACTGTTGATAGGAGTATGATGCGGGAATATCGTTGAGATCTCCGCACAGGATGGCAGGATAGGGTGTTTTTTTTATCATATCCCGGATGGTGTCTACCTGACTGGCCCGCATCTGAAATCCACTCTTAAGTTTGGCTCCCATTTCACGGGCTTCTTTCAAATCTTTCTCGTTCGATACACCTGATTCAATGATATTATAATCACGTGGATCAATACCATACGAATGCAAATGGACATTAAAAACCCTGAAGGTGTCCTGCTGAATCAGCAGGTCGGTATAAATGGTGATGTTACGGGAATTATTAAAACGTATTTCACCCATATGCACAATCGGAAACCGGGAGAGGGTTACTGAACCAAAAGTACTGCTAGTACGGGCAAACTGGTAGTGGTTAATAAAATCCAGTTCTTCCACTGTTTTTTGGAGACTGAAGATATTATTCTGGCGCAACCTGACTTCCTGAAGGCAGATGATGTCCGGTTGTTGGTCTTTTAAAAAGAGAGTGATCTCATTTGCTGTTTGTTGTTGCGTCAGCTTTCCATTCCCCCTGAAATGATGGATATTATAAGACATGATTTTCAGGTCACCTGCTTCTGTTTGTTTTTCACTCAGTTGCACAAAGCGTGTTATGTACCCCCAACCTGCCAGGATGCAAACAAGTGAAAGCAACATGTAATAAGGCCGGATGATCAGCCAGAAAATGACAAAAAAAACGTTAATGCCTAAAATTACCGGGTAAGCTAATCCGAAAAATGAAGGAATCCAGCACTCTTCGGGTGATATGTGTCCGGAAAGATAGGTAGTTAACAGGGCTAACAATGCCACCAGATTAATCAACAACAAAACAAATTTTACCAATCTTCTCACATCCTGTATTTATATCCTTTTAACAGGATGTAAAATTGACAAAGTTTTTTATAATTTAGGAAGTTTAATGTAAAAATTTTAGGTGTTCCGGCTCTCATAGATTTTTATTTCCGGCAACAGATCATGCGATCTTTGCCAAAAATGTCTTTTTTCAACTCGATTTGTTGCAATTTATATTTTTTCAGAAGGTTTATCATTTTATTTCCCAGATTTTCGTTGATTTCGAAGAAGAGATATCCGCTATCATTCAGAAAATGCAAAGCAAATTCTGCAATTCTTTTATAAAAAATAAGCGGATCGGAATCGGGAACATATAATGCTCCCGGAGGCTCGTAACTCAGTACATTGGTCGACATAGCCTGTTTTTCTGATTCACGAACATATGGAGGATTGCTCACAATAAGATCATATTTTTTCCAGGTGTAATTTTCCCAATGCACAATATCGGCCTGAAAAAAATCAACGGACAATCCATTCTGTTGGCCATTTTGGCTGGCAACAAGTAATGTGTCTGCTGAAATATCGATGGCTGAAACCTGTGATTCTGGCAGCATCTTTTTTAATGACAAGGCAATACACCCGCTGCCTGTGCCAATATCTAAAATCTTTGAATTTTCCGGTATATCAGTTGCCACAATCCATTCAACAAATTCTTCTGTTTCTGGTCGTGGAATAAGCACCGATGGGGTAACATTCAGGGTTAAGCCACCAAATTCTGTTTCACCGAGAATATATTGGATGGGTTCATAAGTTTTCAGCCGCAGAATGATTTCGGAGATTGTTTTTCTACAAGTATGATCTAATTTTTGTTTGCGCAACACTACCTGGTCAGTGAAGCTTAATCCGTATACGTGCTCAAGGATGAGCCGTTCAAAAGCCTTGATTTCGGTTTCCGGATAAAAACCGCTTAATTCTTGTCTTATATATTGAATTGTCGCCTCCATTGTGTTACTTTTGGCGGGGTAAAGGTACATTTTTCAGACTAATGGTAACCGATGAGAAGTATATTTTGCGATGCATAGAACTGGCCAGGCTGGGAGCAGGGAACGTATCGCCTAATCCAATGGTCGGATGCGTTATTGTAAATAACGAAAAAATTATTGGCGAAGGGTTTCACCGGGAGTACGGAGGAGCCCATGCCGAGGTGAATGCTATTGCTGCTGTGTCTGATCAGGAGCTGTTGGGGGGAAGCACTCTTTACGTAACCCTGGAACCCTGTGCTCATCATGGGAATACACCACCCTGTGCCGACCTGATCGTTGAAAAACGAATTCCAAAAGTGGTTATAGGTACAATTGATCCGTTCGCAAAGGTGGCAGGGAAAGGGATTGAAAAACTTCGCAAGGCTGGAGTTGATGTTGAGGTTGGTGTGTTGGAAACGGAATGCCGGGACTTGAACAAGCGTTTTTTTACTTTTCATGAAAAAATCCGTCCTTATGTTATACTGAAATGGGCTCAAACGCTTGATGGATTCATTGATGTTGACCGGGAGCAGGAAGATTATGGCGAACCCACCTGGATCACTGGTGGTCTTGCCCTGAGGCTGGTGCATAAAATCCGGTCTGAAGAAGATGCCATTCTGGTGGGCTATAACACAGCCCGAAAAGACAATCCCTCCCTTACTGTTCGGCACTGGGCGGGCAGAAATCCCCTGCGGGCAGTAATCGACAAGAACCTGGAGCTGCCTGACAATTTAAATCTGTTTGACGGTTTTGCAAAAACGCTAATTTTTAACGGAATATCAAATGATAAAAGCCGAATGGGTGATTTGGTAAAAATTAATTTTGAAAACAACCAGGTACCACAAATACTTGGCGAACTCTACCGCCGGAATGTACTGTCGGTTATTGTGGAAGGAGGAAAAAAGCTTTTGGAAAGCTTCATCCTTTCTGGTTTATGGGATGAGGCTCACGTTTTTATTGGAAATAAATTGTTCCTGGCAGGCGTTCAGGCTCCAAAAATAACTGAAAAAGTAATTGAAAGCGAAGCACTTGACTTCGACTGGATTGAAATTTTCAGGAATTCACATCAGAATACAATGCCTTTGGGGCCTTCGGGGATGATTTGAATTTTTAAAACTCTTTCAACATATTGAAAGTAATAAAACAACTTGTGATTCAATTCAAAACCATAATCAACAGACGGATACCAGCCCATGATGGGCTCAAAAAAAGAGCTTCTCTGTGAAGCGGATGCATGGTAGTTCCAGGCTGTAATATACTGCTGGTTCCAGTATTCATAGTAAGGCTGCGAGCGATAATTGGCCGGAGAGTTTTGAATCATATACCAGGTTTCAAAACCGGAATCAAACACAATCAGTTCATATTCCACTGAATCTTCCGCTTCAGCCTTGATTTTGTTCTGTTCAATTTTTAAGATTCCTTTTTGAGATGAACAAGCTATTGTAAAAATCAGTATTCCTGTATATAAAAGTATTTGTTTCATCAAAGGTTGCATTTAATTTTTTTATACGAATTTTATTCCAAAATTGTTTTTAACGGGAAATTTTATGAAATTTAACACGGTTACAAAAAACAACAATTTGCCATGCGGTTTGGAATGGATTTTTGGTCGTTATTTTCCCTCATTTTTTTGGTTACAGCCATTCCTGTGGCCATTATGATCATTTTGGAAAAAAGATCTCCTTTTAAAACAGCTGCATGGGTGTTGGTGTTGATTTTGCTGCCCTTGTTTGGTGTGGTTTTTTATCTGTTTTTTGGCCAGGAGTATCGAAAGCGGAAATTATTTTCCCGGAAGGGATTAAAAAGTTTGAACAAATACCGCCAGCTTTCGTTCCGTCAGCTTCGTCAGGTTGAAAAGTCGATGAAATACCTTCCTCCTAAAGTACAAGACAAGGGGAATATCATCCGGTTGTTATTAAAAAATTCCAGTGCTTTATTGACCACAGGAAATAGATTAAAGATTTTAAACAATGCTGCTGACACTTATTCTGCCATTTTTGATGCGATAGAGAAAGCAGAGCATCATGTTCACATGGAATATTATATCATTGAAGACGATGAGATTGGCAGAAAGTTAAAAGATTTGCTTACTCGCAAAAGCGAAAGTGGCGTTGAGGTGCGAATAATTTTTGATGATGTTGGAAGTTGGGGCCTGGGAAAGAAATTTATTTCAGACTTACGAAACAGCGGGGTTGAGATATATTCTTTTATGGAGGTACGGTTTCCCAGGCTTACTTCGCGGGTGAATTATCGTAATCACAGAAAAATTGTTGTGGTTGATGGACAAATTGGTTTTACCGGAGGGATAAACTTTGCCGACAGGTATTTGAAAGGGGCAAAAGGAATTGGTCCCTGGCGGGATACCCATTTACAGATTGAAGGGGATGCTGCTGGTTGTTTACAGGTTGTCTTTGCTGCCGATTGGTATTTCGTTATTCATGAGAATCTTACCGGGAACAAATATTTTCCTCCTCTCAGCCATAACAATGATATTCCTGTCCAGATTTCAGCCAGTGGTCCTGACTCAGACTGGGAAAACATAGGTCAGGCCTTTTTTTCGGCAATAGCCGGTGCAAAAAGCAAAATTTATGTTGCATCGCCCTATCTGATGCCTCCGGCTGAAATTGTAGCTGCACTGAAGACTGCAGCGCTCAGCAGGGTAGATGTACGGATTCTGATACCCGAAAAATCAGATGCTGTCATTCCTAAATGGAGTTCATTTTCCTATATTGAAGAGTTACTGGAAGCAGGTGTGAGGATCTTTTTTTATCAGGCGGGCTTTATTCACAGCAAGTTTCTTATTGTTGATGATGTTTTTTCTTCAATAGGCACAACTAACCTTGATTTTCGAAGTCTGGAAACCAATTTTGAAGTGAATGCTTTTATCTATGATGAAGCTTTTACTGCCAGTCTGGAGAAATTTTTTAAGTATGATTTGCATCATAGCCGTGAGGTCAAATTGAAAGAATGGATTCACCGTGGCTGGCTTTTCAAGTTCCGGGAGTCATTAGCTCATTTAGTTAGTCCCTTGTTATAACATTTTGAATTTTTTAGAAACGGGAAAACAGTTTGTTTTCAGAATAGTAATTTTTTCAGGTCGAGGTTTCCTCCGGAGAGAATTATTCCTACTTTTTTACCGTTAACGGGAACTTTTCCTTCGAGAATAGCTGCCAGGGGAACAGCAGAAGAGGGTTCGATAATTATTTTCATTCGTTCCCAGATCATTCGCATAGCTTCCACAATTTTTTCTTCAGATACAGTAACAATTTCATCGACTTGGTTAAGAATAATTTTGAAATTACGCTCCCCTAATGATGTTAACAATCCGTCGGCTATGGTTTTTGGATTTTCTGAAGGCAATCGTTTTTTTGATTTAAAGGAACGGAATGCATCATCGGCACCAGCGGGTTCAGCAGCGATCACACTGCATCCGGGTAAAAGATATTTTGCGGAAATGGCTGTTCCACTGATCAGGCCTCCTCCTCCTACTGGAGCCAGTATTATATCGAGCTCATCCGTATCTTCAATCAACTCCTTTGCAGCAGTACCCTGACCGGCAATAACCTGGAAGTTATCGTAAGGATGAATTTCTGTTGCCCCGGTTTGTTTAACTATTTCTTTCAGTTTACTTTCACGGTCTTGTAAGGTAGGCTTGCAAAAAGTTATTTGTGCTCCGTATCCTGCCACTGCTGTTTTTTTTATCTCAGGAGAAGTAACAGGCATAACAATATAAGCTGGAGTTCCATTTATCTTTGCGGCCAGGGCAAGTGCTGCTGCATGATTTCCTGAGGAGTGTGTTGCCACTCCATGTATTATTTTTCCCGGCGGTAAAGAAAGAATTGCATTGCAGGCACCTCTGAATTTAAAGGCTCCTACTTTCTGAAAATTTTCACACTTAAAGAATAGGGAAGCCCCCACAATCTTATTGATTGCTGAGGAAGTAAAAACCGGGGTACGGTGGATATATTTTTGAATGGTTTTGTGTGCTTTTTCTACGTCGGAAAAATCAGGCAGCAGATTCATGTCAAATTCATGGATTAATTTTATTAAGGCATAAGCATCCGGAAAGGAAGGGGAAGGTTTTTTCCCATTCTGATGCTTTAGAATTCTCCTTTGAAATAGTTTGTTTTCACACCTGTCACTCCGGGTCTTGTTTTAAAAAGACCACCGGCATGTGGAAATTTTTTGAGTTCTTCTTCGTTGGTACCTGTTCGGGCAGTAGTGATGTATAGCGTTCCCAGATCGTCGTCACCGAAAGCGCAGGAGGTAACATTTTTTGCCGGAATATCAATTTTCCGGATCAGCTCTCCATTTTCCGGATTCCAGCAACCCACTGCCGAACCGTTCCACAAAGCAATCCACAAGTGACCTTCCGCATCCATTGTCATTCCATCCGGATAGCCCATTTCATCAGGAATTTCAACAGCTGGTTTCGGATTGCTGATATTTCCGGTTTCGGGTTCATAATCCCACGCCATCACTTTGCGGGTAGGTGTATCGATATAGTACATTTTGTTCTGATTTTGTGACCAGACAATCCCGTTGGAAGTCGTTACCTTGCTGATCATCTGAGTTACTTTTCCATTGGGATCGAGTCGGTACAGAGCTCCTGCTTCTTTTTCACCTGTCATGCTCATTGTTCCGGCCCAGAATCGTCCAACAGGGTCACATTTTCCGTCATTAAACCTGTTTCCGGTAATATTTTCCTCCGGATCAGCAATGAATATTTTTGATCCTGTTTGTGGGTCGAGCTGATAAAGCCCGTTTTCCAGTGCCACAATCATTTTTCCTGATTCGGCAGGAACCACAGTTCCAATCATTTGTCCGGTAAGCATTTCTTTATTATGGTTCAGCTTAGGGTTATAAATGTTCAGAATTTTTTTGGTGATATTCACCCAAATCAATTCTCCTTTTTGATGATCCCAAACAGCTCCCTCTCCCAGGTCGGATTGAGTATCGAGAACCAGTTTTACCTGGTCTTTCTTGTGTGTAGAACAACCTGTTACTAGAACACCAGACAGGAGAATCATAATTACTGCTTGTTTCATTTTTACATGGTATCGATAAGTTTTTTCATGATCAGTGTCATCTTGGGTTCAGCTTTCATGGCTACTTGCTGTACTTCTTCATGAGAAATCTCAACAATTTCGCCAGGGACGCCGCTATCGGTAATGATGGAGATGCCAAAGACTTTCATTCCTGAATGGCGGGCTACGATTACCTCGGGAACGGTTGACATGCCAATAATGTCGGCACCAAGCGCTCGGAACATACGATATTCAGCAGGGGTTTCAAATGTAGGTCCCTGAACGCCGATATAGACCCCTTCTTTTACATGAATATTGTTTTCCAGGGCAATAAGTTTGGCTTTATTTCTTGATCGTTCGTCATAAACCTTACTCATATCGGGAAAACGAGGACCTGCCTCCTCATCATTTTTTCCTCGCAGAGGGTGTTCTGGAAAGAAATTGATATGATCGTTGATCAGAACGATATCTCCAACGCGCCATTCAGGATTCAGTCCACCTGAAGCATTGGATACAAAAAGCCGGTCGATTCCGACGAATTTCATGACCCGGACAGGGAAAGTTACCTCCTGCATGGTGTATCCTTCGTAAAAGTGGAAACGACCCTGCATGGCCAATACTTCCTTACTGCCTAATTTGCCGAAAATTAATCTTCCTGCATGGCCATCGACAGTAGAAACAGGGAAATTTGGAATCTGATTATAAGGGATAGAATCGATTATTTCTATTTCCTTTACCAATCCACCCAAACCGGTACCCAGAATAATTCCTGTTTCAGGTCTGGCTTTTATTTTTTCTTTTATAAAGTTCGCGGTTGCTTTTATTTTCTCCAACATAATTCAAAATCTTTTTATTAAACATCTTTCCCTCTTCATCCAGAAATTTAACTTTCACGGGTAAGAAGTATAGAACTTTTTTAAATTCTTCATCCAGATCGGGTAATGCAGCAAAACGAATGGCGTCTTTTTCAGTGGTAATAATGATTTTTTCCAGGGTGTCAATCTGGTTAAATTTATTCATGATCTGTTGAATATCTCCCTGGGTATAATTGTGATGATCGGGAAAATTTATCTGTTCGGTTTCGGGGAAAAATTGTTGAATGTATTCAACTATTACTTTCGGGTATGCAATACCTGTAATGAGCAGCACCGATTGTGATTTTCTTTTTAAAAAGTCACTATTTAATTTTCGTCCTGAAAAAACAGGATTTAACTCTCCATAATCCAGTTTGCTAAAAAACAGTGCCTGGTATGGTTTTAATCGGACATCTTTTTGCAGAATACGTCGCATTATGGGAGTAATTTCATCAGGGCATTTGGTGAAAATAATCACATTTGCCCGTTGCATTTGGCTCACTCCTTCCCGAAGGCGGCCGGCGGGCAACATCATGTCTTCCTTAAGCGGCCGGTTATAATCGATGAGCAGGATGTTAATTCCGGCAGTAATGCGTCGATGCTGGAACCCATCATCGAGCAGAATAACATCGGGAATTATTTCATTTTTTTCGTGAAGAAGTGTTTGAACTCCAATAACCCGGTTTTCACAAACGGCAACAGTTGTTTGAGGGAATTTTTTTTTGATCTGGAGTGGTTCATCTCCGGCATATGAAACATCAGAGCTGACTTCAACTTCGTAAAAACCTTTGGATTTTCTTTTATATCCACGGCTAAGGGTAGCTACAACAAACTGATCTTTGAGAAGGTTGATGAGGTATTCCACATGTGGGGTTTTCCCTGTCCCTCCAACAGTAATGTTACCTACCGATATTACCGGAACATCGAATTCTTTCGATTTCCAAATATTGATATCGTAGAGCAGATTACGGATTGACACCACAAATCCATAGAGAAAAGAAAAGGGATAAAGTATTGTTTTGAGCATTAAATTCTCTTTAATAATAAGTGGCTAAGATAGTAAATTGCAGGATTTTTTCCCAAAAATAATCTCCTGTCCGAATCATACCTGCAATAACATATCAGGGAAAGCCGGTCAGGCTAACGAAGTATGATTTATTCTCCGATTGTTTTTAATAGTTTTCCAGATTTAACCTGTTGGTTTAGTTCTATGTTATTTAACAGGGCGAGTTCGTTCATTTGGTCTTGTGGTACGCCCAAACTTCGGAAAGCCTGAGCCAGGGTGCCGGCTTGTTTAACCTCTTTTACCCTGATTTTATTTGGTTTAACGTTAAGCTTTTTAGGATCAGTCAGTCGGTTGAAATTGATCATGGTGGATTCAAATGTACGGAAGTATGTGTTGAAGCTGGCATCGGCAGTTACTCCATGAAAAACATAAACGGCTCCACCATATTCAATAAAGTATGATAATACTTTTATGGCTTGTTGTTGTCCGGTTTGTTGATTTTGCGATACTTGTTGTGATACAGTGGCTATGGCATTCATTCCATTAACTGTTGTTCTTTTGGAGTCGAGCAGGGACAGGCTTAAGTCGTTCAGAGCTGTTTCAGCAGCTTCGGCGGCTGATTTTTGTTGTGCCAGGGTAAAGATAACCAGTGCAGAACCATCGCCGGGAGCCATTTGCACCTGGATTGGTGAATTTTGTAAAGCCCATCCTGCAGGTACAGGGAACCTGAATTTTAAGTCGGGATGATAAAAAACATTCCCATCTACAAAACCTTGTCTCGGGTCTTCCCCATACACAATTCCATCGATCATGCGCAAATAATTGTCTTCGTTGACCGCCCATGATGAATAGCCCAGGCTGTCTTTCCAGGTTTTCGTAAGATGTGAAACTGAATTGTAGCGATCGCCCGGATCGGGGTGGGTAGACAGGAAAGTAGGTACACCCCCAACATCGCTGTCCATGTTCATTTTATTCAGCACGTTGAAAAAATCAGCCATTTTTTGGGCATCATAACGGATTCGTGAGGCGTACTCCACACCCAACCTGTCGGCTTCCCTTTCGTTGTCGCGACTAAATTTCAAAAAAAGTAATTCCATACCCTGCATGGCATAGCCTGCAAATTGTGCAAATTTTTCGGAGGCAATCATGCCGCCCATTAAAAGGATTTGCCCCAATTGTTGCTTGCTTTGTGTACTTACTGTATGCCGGGCAGTGATATGCCCCATTTCATGACCCAATACACCCATCAGCTCTGCTTCATTATTGAACTGGGCAAGAATTCCCCGGGTGAAATAAATATACCCCCCGGGTACAGCAAATGCATTGACTACCGGGGTGTCTAAAACCCTGAAATGATACTGCAGGTTGGGACGATGGGAAAGCTTCCCCATGTCATTGCCTTTTGCCTGAATGAACTGAAGAAGAGTGTTATCAGTATACTGACCAAATGTAGCTATGACCTGCGGGTCGTATTGCCTGCCCATTTCAACTTCCTGAGCTTCTGATATAAGCATAAGTTGTTTTTTCCCGGTTACAGGATTTATCGCACAGGAGGGTATAAGTAAGGATGCAACCAAAACAACAATGGCTATCCTTATCGTTTGAATTAATTTCATGTGTTTTGTATTAATTATTTGTATCATCATTTTCTCCTTATTCATTCAGATTTATAATTTATTCAGCCGGTTTCGATTTAAATTCATATTCCTTTTCCATGCTCCATGGAATTCTCCTTTGGTTCTGTTTATCTCTTTTCGAAGGAATCAGCACCCGCTTATTTCATGAATAATTGTATAAATAATCACTTTAAATATCGTAATTTTTTTTATATTCTGATAATTCTTCTTAAATGTTACAAGATTTGCGGGAAGACAAAAAAATAATTTATTTTGAGATATTAATTTATTTTTATGAAGATTGTCATACTCGACGGATATGCATTGAATCCAGGAGATCTGAATTGGGACAGCATTTTTGATTTGGGTGACTGTACTCTTTACGAGCGTACTCCCCCGGGGAAAGCGATAGAGCGTTCAGCGGATGCGGAGGCAATTTTTACGAACAAGGTTATTATCAGCAGGCAGGTAATAGAGCAACTTCCAAAGCTTAAGTATATTGGTGTTTTGGCAACTGGATATAATATTGTGGATTTGGAAGCTGCTACGGAGGCATCCATTACGGTGACGAACATTCCTGCCTACAGTACTTCTTCGGTTGCTCAAATGATTTTTTCGCACCTGTTACATATGCTTCAGAATGTATCGAAGCATACTGCTTCTGTTCGGAATGGAGAATGGACAAGCAGTTTGGATTTCTCTTATCATCTCACTCCACAAATTGAGCTGGCAGGGAAAACACTTGGAATAATCGGGTTTGGACAGATTGGTCAGGCTGTGGCAACAATTGGCCTTGCCTTTGGGATGCGGATTTTGTTTACTAACCGGAGCAAAAAGGAGACGGATTTGAAGGCCAGTCAGGTAGACCTGGATACTCTGTTGGCGCAAAGCGATTTTGTCAGTATCAATTGTCCGCTTACGGAAAACAATATTGGATTTTTTGATCGAACGGCTATCGGGAAAATGAAATCTTCGGCTATTTTAATAAATACCGCCCGGGGTGCTCTGGTAAATGAATACGATCTGGCTGACGCTTTGAACCATGAAAGGATTGCCGGAGCGTGCCTGGATGTTCTTGCGAAGGAACCACCATCGCCTGATAATCCTCTTCTAACAGCAAGAAATTGTAATATCACACCACATATTGCCTGGGCAACAACCGAATCGAGAAGTCGAATGATGGATCTGGCAGCGAAAAATCTGGAAGCTTTTATAAAAGGGTCGCCCCGGAATGTGGTTAATAAATTGGTTTAGCCATGAAGCCTGAAGAGTTGCTGGATTTACTCGTTTCGTGGGATAACCTGGCTTTGGTTACGAAGGAAATTGTTGCCCGTCAGGAATACTTCCCTGTTCTGATGGAAATAGCGTTATATAGCCGGCATCCTAAAAGCTGGCGTGCAGCATGGGTTGTGGATAAGATTCATGCTACCCGGCCGGAACTGGTAACTCCTTATTTGGAGCAAATGATCCAACAGTTGAGAAAAGAAAACTTTCCGGGGAAGAAACGGCAGTTCTTAAAACTTATCAGTCTGCACGATATTCGCCAAAAGCACCACTCATTTCTTCTGGATTACTGCCTGGAGTGTTTTCTTTCGGCTCATGAGCCGGTTTCTGTGCGTGTATATGCTCTTCAGGTCTTATATAATATATCCGAGGTTCAAACCCTCTTTAAACCTGAGTTGCTGTCTATTATTGAGCATGAGTTGGAACTCCAGCCGGTTGCAGGCGTTCATTCCAGAGGGAAGAAACTGGCAAAACTGCTATCCAGGCAGGTGAACCGGTTATGAATCCATTTCTTTGGAAAGCCGGTTGATGAGTGTCTGTAATTTTCCATCGATTTCTTTACTTAGCTCTGTAAGGTTGTAGCGTTGGGCGAGGACCACAAGGTTTTGCATGTGGCTCATTTCGCGTTCCTGTTCATCTGTAACTGCCCGGGAGAAATATTCAGGCAGGGAAAAATAATAATGTAGTCGTGCAAAGCTATGTTCGGCCATTCGTTTTATTTTTTCACTACCTTTTTCTATCGCTCCTGCTCGTAAATATTGCCTGACCGCCTGGAACGAATCGTAATCCAGTGGCATTTTTTCATCCGGGAAAGTTTCAAACAGGGTATTCAGCACAAGAATTGCTTTTTCATTCTGTCCCTCATCAATCAGTTTCTCAGCAAGTCGTGCAAATACCTGACGTGCCTGGATAATTCTTATTGCACGCTTGTTATAATCATCGAGGTACACGTCGGGATGGTTCAGGTTTCCCCAGTTGAATTTTTGGATTACATGATTAAAAAGGATTTCTGTATTAATATGTCCGGCATTTAAATCTTCGATTTTGGTTTGAATAGGAACAAATCGGTAGGTCAGGCCTTCAAGCTGTAACCATTCTGTAAAGAAAATATAGTTGGTATAAAGCAGGCTGTGATTGATGTATATAGGTCTTTCCCAGTTGTTTGCGGCGATAATGTTTAAAACAGCCCATTCACTTTTGGTTAAATAACTTTTATTAATATTGAAAATCAGGGTATCCTGAATGAGCTCGGCATCTTCAGGTTGAACGGTTCCGGTCTCCAGTACTTTTTCTTTATTAACAGGGAGAAAAAATTCATCTGAAGGCAGGAAGTTAAGATTTTGTCCACTTGTCATTTCCACTTTTGTTCGTTCATCGTCACTTCCCAGAAAGGCTATTGCATCACGCAGATCCACAGGTCCGTCGATCAGGTTTTCAATAAGTACGGCATCACGGCGTCCCATATAGTACTGGTCTTCCTGGAATGAGAATGGAACCGGAGCGGCTTTATTGGAAGCTTTCCGGTGCTGGCTGATGTACCAGTCCATGCCCAGGTAACTGATATTGATTACTTTAATATCGGGCCGTATTCCTTCTACTTCCTGTGCATACCACAAAGGGAATGTGTCGTTGTCGCCATAGGTGAAGAGGATTGCATTGGGAGCGCAGGATTCCAGGTAATTGATGGCAAAATCGCGGGTCATATAGCGGCCCGACCGGTTATGGTCATCAAAATTTTGAAAGGCTAAAATTCCTGGTACAAGAATCACTGAGGCAAAGAGAACTACAACTGGACCGGCAATACCTTTTAATAATTTTTTTGCAGAGGCAAAGAGGGCTGGAACGGCCAACCCAATCCAGATGGCAAAAGCATAAAAGGAACCTACGTATGCATAATCGCGTTCCCGTGGTTGCATCGGGGTTTGATTCAGATAGGTCACAATGGCTATTCCGGTGAAAACAAAAAGCATCATGACTACGGCAAATCCTTCCTTCCCTTTTTTACTGTGGTTGTACTGGTAAAACAGGCCAATTAAGCCAAACAGGAAGGGTAAAAAATAATAGGTATTACGTGAAGGATCATTTTTCATGAAATCAGGCATATAGTTACGAGGCCCGGTGCGTGGTTCATCCAGGAAGTTAATTCCACTAATCCAGTTGCCATTCGTGAACCCTCCATAACCTTGTTTATCATTTTGCTTTCCGACAAAATTCCACATGAAATAGCGAAAATACATGTAGCCTAACTGGTAGGAGAAGAAAAACCGGAGATTTTCAGAAAAGGTCGGTTTGCGAAGGGTCGTCTCCTGTCCGTCATGCATAATTTTTACAGGTTTACCTCTTACCTTTCCCCACTGTTTATACACCTCAATATGGTTTGGGTTATTGCTGTGCATTCGGGGGAAAAAAGTTTGTAACTCCTTATGATACCTGGTTTGTGATACAGAGCTGCCAGTGGCAACATATTTTCCGTCAATTTGGTTATAATATTTTTTTTCGCCGGAGATATCCAGCATTGGAGCATTGTAATACGGTCCATATAGTAATGGATGATCACCATACTGATCGCGGTTTAAATATCCTAAAAGTGCATAAGCATTATCGGGATGATTCTGGTTCATCGGAGGATTAGCTGCAGCTCTGATCAGGATCACACCAAAACTGGAATAGCCGATCAGGATGACCATTATTGCGGTGCAAGCCGTATTCCATAAAACCAGTTTCTTTTTCCGGGTATACCAGGTTAAAAAAAACAAAAAAGAAGCAAGGGTAATCAACAAGAATAGCACTCCCGAGTTAAATGGCAGTCCCAGGTTGTTTACAAAGAACAAGTCGAACAAAAATGCCAGTTTGGGAATTCCCGGTATAATCAGGATCTGTATTCCGCCCAAAATGAATACTGACACCAGCAGGGTAAGGATAAATCCTTTCCAGGAAAATGGGTAGTTTTTAAACCAGAATACCAGAGCGATGGCGGGAATAGTTAAAAGGCTGAGCAGGTGAACTCCGATAGACAGGCCAATCAGATATGCAATCAGTATAAGCCATCGGCCGGCATACTTATTTCCGGCTTCATTTTCCCATTTCAGAATAGCCCAGAAAACAACTGCAGTGAAAAACGATGACAGCGCATATACTTCTCCTTCTACTGCAGAGAACCAGAAAGAATCGGTGAAAGTGTATGCCAGTGCTCCAACGAGGCCGCTGCCCCAGATAATGATTTGTTCCGGTCTGGTTGGCACTTCCGGAAATAGCCTTCGAGCCAAATGGACGATTGTCCAGTAAAGAAACAGGATCGTTCCCGCACTTGCCAAAGCAGATAACAGGTTGACCAAAAAAGCAACCTGTGAGTTATTGGATGCAAACAAACTGAAAAATCGTCCAAGCAGCATATGAATTGGCGCTCCGGGAGGATGACCCACCTCCAGTTTCCACGCACTGATAATGAACTCACTACAATCCCACCAGCTGGCGGTTGGTTCAATGGTAAGTAAATAAACGGTAGCAGCAATAATAAATACCGTCCATCCTAAAATGTTATTAATCAGATTAAACTGGCGCATTGTCATTTGTTGAACAAGGACAAATATAGGGTTTTCATGAAAAAAAAGAGACTACAATTCCCTAATAGAAAAAAATTTATATTTTTGCACCGTCTTTAACGAAAAGGCAATGAAATGATTGTCCCGTGGTGTAATTGGCAACACGTCTGATTTTGGTTCAGAAGAGTCCAAGTTCGAGCCTTGGCGGGACAACATGGTGGAAAGGAGTACAAATGTAATTGTGCTCCTTTTTTGTTTGCTAAATGGTTTAAGGGTGCCAGGGCGAGAAGTCTGTCCAGATGAACCCATTAAGAAGACTGTAAAATAAACTCTGTCCAAAAATTTGAGATTATTAATTTATAACGACAGAGTATTATGAAAACCTTTTGGGAAAAGTTATCGACTTATTTTCAGTATGATGAACAAATCCGCAGGATAATTAATACTACCAATCCGGTAGAAGGTTTTCATCGACAAGTCAGAAAAGTAACCAAAACAAAAGGAGCTTTTCCAAATGATATGGCCTTGCTGAAGCACATCTACCTGGCAACTGAGAATATCTCCAA
>JAQVON010000115.1 GCA_028702595.1 Mariniphaga sp.
AGCGGACTGCGGTATGACCTATTCCTGGAACAAACCAACAACCCGGAAATAAATCAAATCAATCATGCCTATTTCAGAGAGGTGATAAAACATCATGTTTCGGGCCGACTGAAAGTTGCACCGGAACATACTTCCGAAGTGGTTTTGAATCTGATGCGAAAACCATCATTTAAACTCTTTGAAAAACTTGTGGAGAAGTTTGAGCAGGTAAATGCCCGGGAACAAACCAACCAACAACTTATACCTTACTTTATTTCAAGTCACCCGGGAAGTAAACCCGAAGATATGGCCGAACTGGCTGCCAAAACAAAAAAAATGAATTTTAAACTGGAGCAGGTACAGGATTTTACCCCAACACCCATGACCCTGGCAACTGTTATCTACTATTCGGGATACCATCCCTATACCCTGGAAAAAGTATACACTGCACGAAATAAAGATGAAAAAAGCCGTCAGCAAATGTTTTTTTTCTGGTATAAACAGGAATACAGGAATGCCATAATCAGAGAATTAACAGCCAGGGGCAGAAAAGATCTCATCCTTCAGCTGTTCAGCTGAAATATTCCCGCGGGAGCGAAAACCTGCCGAATCACAAAAAATGCATGCGGAGTATGAGGTGGGTCATGCATACATTTTATAGGAGTAAGTATTTCTTTTAGTTAATAATATTAACTTTAACCATTAAAACTTTTTGATATGAAGCGAATATATACCGGAATCCTTCTGATTCCTCTTTTTTTCTATTCCTGTGCTGAGCTCATGCAGATTGCACAGCAGACGCTTGAGTCGGACAGGCCATTAACGCAGAATGAGATTATTGCGGGATTGAAAGAAGCGTTGGTCGTTGGCACCGGCAACTCCGTGAATGTTCTGGGTGTAGCCAATGGCTATTACGGGGATGACCTGGTAAAGATCCTGTTGCCACCTGAAGCTGACATCATTGTAGACAATATCGGGAAAATCCCCGGAGGCCAGCAGCTGCTTGAGGATGTGTTGCTCCAGATAAACAGGGCTGCCGAAGATGCTGTTTCCGAAGCGAAACCTATCTTTGTGAACAGCATCAGAAGCATGACCATCAGCGATGCCCTGGGTATTTTGCAGGGAGATGACCGTGCAGCTACCCGTTATTTGCAACAAACAACCTATGATGGCCTGTTTGCGCTCTACCGCCCAAAAATTCAGTCGTCGCTCGACAAGAAACTGGTAGGCAACATCTCTACGGCCCAAAGCTGGAATACCCTGACCTCGCGGTGGAATGAGGTTGCCGGCTCCCTGGTTGGCCAGATAGCAGGTCTGCAACCTGTTGAAACCAAGTTGGATGAATACCTGACCGGCAAGGCGCTCGACGGACTGTTCCTGAAAATAGGAGAGGAAGAAAAACAGATCCGCGAAAATCCACTGGCCCGGGTTACCGACCTGCTGAAACGGGTGTTTGGATCGGCATCCCAAACAAGCTGACGGGGGTGCAGAACAGGTGATATCCCATGCGGGGGTCACCGGTTTTTTCGATGACTGGCAGTCGCAGTTCAGGAACCCCCGGTGGCGGAACAGTCTGATCAGTTATCCATCAGTTTCATTTGAAGGTAGGTGTATACCTGTGCGTTCATGCGTGCCCGCTGCTCATTGGTTGATGCTCCGGCATGACCTCCTTCGGTATTTTCATAATAAAGGGTTTTATATCCCATGTCATTCATCTTTGCCGCCATTTTTCGTGCATGCCCCGGGTGTACCCGGTCGTCGCGCGTTGAGGTAGTGAAAAATACCTCCGGATAGTTCCTGTTTTTATTCAGGTTATGGTAGGGGGAGTATTTTTGAATAAATGCCCACTCTTCCGGGATATCCGGATTTCCATACTCAGCCATCCAGCTGGCTCCGGCCAGCAGTTTATTGTAACGTTTCATATCGAGCAACGGAACAGCACAAACCACAGCCTGGTACAAATCAGGACGTTGGGTAAAAGCAACACCAACCAGCAGTCCACCGTTACTGCCCCCATAAATACCGAGTTTCGATGAAGAGGTTATTTTTTTTGTGATCAGATTTTCGGCCACAGCATGGAAATCATCATAGATCCGTTGTCTGTTTTCCTTTAGTCCGGCCTGATGCCAGCTGGGGCCAAACTCACCGCCTCCCCTCAGGTTTGCCAGAACATACACGCCTCCCTTTTCGAGCCAGGCAGCTCCGGTAACTGCAGAGTAGCGCGGCAGCATGGGAACCTCAAATCCCCCGTAGGCATAAAGCAGTGTCGGATTCTTCCCGTCATAAACGACATTTTTGGCATGCACAACAAAATAGGGAATCGATGTGCCATCGGCTGAAACGGCCTGAAACTGCTTAACCTCATATTTTTCGGTAGGAAACCACGGGGAGAGAGTCCTGATCTTTTCCGATTTGCCGGTTTCGGCATCGCCATAAAACAAAGTTGACGGCTCCAGAAAGTTCTGAAAATCGAAAAAGAATGCATTGCTGAACTCATCACATGCCCCCAATGAAATGGATCCCATTTCCGGTGCGTCCATTTTTTCCTTTACCCAGCCATTTTCATAATGGTATGCATGCAGCTCATTCTTCACATTCACCAGCATGTTGATCAGTAATCTGTCGCGGGTTTGTGCTATTTCAGTGATGCTTTCCCGCTCACCGGGCTGAACAACCACCTCAACGTTCTGCTTCCCGCTGATCAGGTCAGTGTATGCCATACTGATCACGGTGCCCTGGGTTAACAACCGGTCATCAACCGTCCAGTCTGACTTCAGTTGAAAAATGACCCGTCCGTTAAATACGTCATACAATTCGATATCTCCTGGCAGTTCGGGTTTTATGAGTTCTCCGTTTTCCAGAAAATAGTATTCCCCTTCGTAGAAGGATGTTCTGCGGGAAACCAGCTGGTAGACCTTTCCCGGAGTATGTATGGTGTAGCCCCAGATTCCCATATCTTTTTCTTCCCCGCTGAACACTTCAGTGGCTTGAGCAAGGGCTGTTCCACGGCGCCAGCTTTTCACCTGCCGGGGATATCCGGAGGTGGTTACCCCATCACCAAAATCAGTGGCTACCATCAGCGTATTTTCATCGATCCAGCTAACACCGCCTTTTGCCTCAGGAAGGTAAAACCCGGAGTCGACAAAAGACCGGGAAGGAATATCGAACTCCCGGACAACCACAGCATCACCGCCCCCTTTAGACAGGCTCACCAAAAATTTTTGAAACTCAGGGTATAACCCTGTCGCTCCTTTAAAAACCCACTTAACCCCCTCTGTGCGCGATAACTCATCGATATCCAGCAGAAGCTGCCAGTCGGGATCACCTGCCAGGTAACTCTGCCGTGTAGCCCTACGCCAAATACCCCTTTCATGCTGCTGATCCTGCCAGAAGTTATATACAAAATCACCGTAAAGGGAAGGAAAAGGAATACGATCGTCGGAGTTCAGTATCCGGAGATTCGTCTCATAAAGATTCTGATAATCGGGGTGCGCAGTAAAAGCAGCCAGTGAAAGCTGATTCATTTGGTTCACCCACTCCAGCGACTGCTCACTGTCAACTTCTTCCAGCCACAGGTAAGAATCCTCTTGCCGGGTACAGGAAATTTGTAAAGCCATGGCAACAATAATCATTATTAGTTGTTTCATATCTATCCTTTTTATCGATTATGATAACATTCGTTCAACAAAAATAACATCAATAGAATCGTTTATACTGAATCTATGCATTTTTTTTTCGTATGCTTTTAAATAAGCGATGAAATATATACTTTCGTGATTGAAAAAAGACCAGAAAGATTATCGCGTAAATTCGTTTACCCAGGAATTTTTCACGTACTTTCCGGAGTTAAAAAACATTTATGACCACTTTAATATTTTTCTTTGTTGCGGCTATTGTTTTTTCATTTTTTTGTTCCATGCTTGAGGCGGTACTTTTGAGCATAACCCCTTCCTATATCAGCCGTATGCAAAATGAAAAACCCCAAATAGGGCATGCGTTGAACAGGATGAAGGAGGACATTGACCGGCCGTTATCTGCCATTCTAACCCTGAACACAATAGCCAACACTGTGGGAGCCATGGCTGTGGGTGTCCAGGCAGGCAAAGTGTTCGGCACGCACTTCATCGATCTGTCATTTATCCATATCAGCTATGAATCCTTGATTGCCGGTGTATTAACATTGGGAATCCTTGTTCTTTCGGAGATCATCCCCAAAACATTGGGTGCAAATTATTGGAAGCAACTCACTCCGTTCACCGTTCGTTCACTCCGGGTTCTGCTCTTTATCCTGGCGCCGTTTGTCTGGATGAGCAAAGGGATCACCCGGGCAGTGAAAACAGAGAAGGGAAGGAGCGTGTTCAGTCGTGCCGATTTTGCAGCGATGGCTGATGCAGGACTGAAAAGCGGAGCCCTTGACCGGGAGGAAAAATCGATCATTCAAAACCTGCTTCGACTGGAAAATATAAAAGTCAGGGATATTATGACACCCCGGTCGGTCATCATGATGATTGATGAAGAACAGACCGTATCCGAAATTTACGATGAGCTGAACCCCATGGTGTTCTCACGTATTCCCGTGTACAATGATCATCCCGATAATATTACCGGAGTGATCCTGAAAGATAATATCCTGGAAAACCTGGCACAGGATAAACATGTGGTGAAAGCTTCGGAAATAAAAAGAAAAATCCTGTTCGTAGAAGATCACTATTCGGTTGCTAAACTGATGGATACCTTCATTCTGAACCGTGAGCACCTTGCTGTGGTGGTCGATGAATTTGGCAGTGTGGTAGGTCTGGTTACCATGGAAGATCTGTTTGAAACTCTGCTGGGACTTGAAATTGTTGATGAATCAGATAAAGTGGAGGACCTGCAGAAACTTGCTTTGGAAAAATGGAAAAAACGAACCGATAAACAACACATGAAACCAGAATAATATCAGCCAGATAGTATTCCTCTTAAGTAATCTTTAAATCCATTTTGGGAAAAAATTAATTTATTTCTTTCAGGGAAAAATTATTCTATTTTTGGAAGATAGAAGAAATAAATGATCAAAAATCAATAACATGAAAATTAGTATCTTGCAACAAGAAAGGGCGAAATATCAACCCAAGCTGCCCAAAGTATTCAAAAAAGAGGTAAAACTCAAAGCAGGTGCGAAAACTGAATCGGTGGGTCAGCAACAGGAGATTGAAGGGTTATTCCCTCATACCTATGGCATGCCGTTGGTAACCTTCGGGGAAGCTGAAAACGAAGTCGCCAAGAAACCGGTAAATGTTGGGGTTATTCTTTCGGGAGGCCAGGCGCCCGGTGGACACAACGTGATTTCCGGAATCTATGACGGCATCAAAAAGATCCATCCGAAGAGCAGGTTATATGGTTTTCTGGGCGGCCCGGGAGGACTGATTGATCACAGGTATGTGGAGCTTACGGATGACATCATTGATGAGTACCGGAATACCGGGGGATTCGATATCATTGGCTCCGGACGCACCAAGCTGGAAGAGGAGTGGCAGTTCGATAAAGGCATCGAAATCGCAAAAAAATTAAATCTGAATGCCCTGGTTATCATTGGGGGCGACGACTCCAACACGAACGCCTGCGTGCTGGCAGAGTACTATCTGCAGAAAAATGCCGGAGTCCAGGTCATAGGATGCCCCAAAACGATTGACGGCGACCTGAAAAATGAAATGATCGAAACATCCTTCGGATTCGATACCGCCACAAAAGTGTACTCCGAACTGATTGGCAATATACAGCGCGATGCCAATTCAGCCAAAAAATACTGGCACTTCATAAAATTGATGGGACGATCGGCTTCACATATCGGATTGGAGTGCGCATTGAAAACACAACCCAACATAACGCTCATTTCAGAAGAGGTGGAAGCCAGGCAGCAAACACTCGGGGAAATCGTGGATTACATGGCAGCGATCATTGCTCATCGTGCCTCCAAAGGTTATCATTTTGGAGTGGCCCTTATCCCGGAAGGATTGATCGAGTTCATCCCTGAAATGAAAATACTGATCTCGGAGCTGAATGATCTGCTGGCCGAAGGAACCGAACTGGAAAAAGAATTCAAACAGCTGAAGGAAAACGAGCGAACAACGTGGCTGGCGTCGAGGCTGACAGCTCCTTCGGCAAAAGTATTCACTTCACTGCCATCAGGAATAGCTACCCAGCTCACCCTCGATCGTGATCCCCATGGAAACGTGCAGGTATCGCTCATTGAAACGGAAAAACTGTTGGGTGAAATGGTGAAAGCACAACTTTCCCAATGGAAAAAATCCGGAAAATTTACCGGGAAATTCAGTACACAGTACCATTTCTTCGGGTATGAAGGCAGATGTGCTGCTCCATCCAATTTTGATGCAGATTACTGCTATTCCCTGGGATATACCGCATCATGGCTCGTGTCGGAAGGGAAAACCGGGTACATGGCTTCGGTAAGAAACCTGACTGCACCAGCCGAAGAATGGATTGCAGGCGGTGTTCCGGTTACGATGATGATGAACATGGAAAAAAGACATGGCAGCATGAAACCCGTTATCCAAAAAGCACTGGTGCAACTCGATGGT
>JAQVON010000116.1 GCA_028702595.1 Mariniphaga sp.
ATAAATTCCAGGCGGCTCCCAACATGAATCCACCTCTTCCTGACTCATATTCTTTCCATTTTACATTTACAGGAACCCCTCGTTCAAAATTGGTAACAATTAAGCAAGGCACCCCGGAACAAAGCAAGATCAGGGGATATTTATTTGACTTTGATCTTACCGCTCCTCGCGAGATACACCGCTTAATACTTTCTTGCGGTGCAGGCGAAAAAAATTCATTGGGGTATGGGTGGTGTGAGGGAGGAGAGAATTGAATAGTGAGAGAGTGCAATGATTCGAATATGTAATAATTTGATTATGGACGATTAGAGTCTTTATATGATATGTGAATAATAAATAGATGATAAATATTATTGATTATGAGAATATATATAAAAATTCAAACAACAAGCAAAACGATTCCTTTTGATCATCAACCTTTACTAACTGGAACAATTCATAAATGGTTAGGATGGAACAATGAACATGCGAAGATGTCTTTATATTCTTTTTCTCAGCTCTCGGGCGGAAAAGTAAAAACTGAGGGGTTAAAGTTTGAACGAGGGACATCTTTTTTCTTTAGCTCATACGATGAGACGCTGATAAAAAAGATGGTTTCAGGTATTCAATCAGAACCGGAAATGTTTTATGGATTAATAGTTTCTGAAATAATTATTCAGGAAGACCCTGATTTAACTGCTCGAAACTTATTCCGTGTTGCAAGTCCGATTTTTATTAAACGAAGGGTTGGAGAAAAAATAGATCACATATTATTTAACGACTCACGCGCTAACACTTGTTTGAAAGAAACCCTCACAAATAAGATGAATAAAGCTGGAATAGTTGATGAATCGTTAGATATCCGATTCGATAGCTCCTATTATAGGGCAGGTACTAAAAAAATAACTTACAACGGAGTGCAAAACAGGGCGAATTGGTGTCCGGTGATTATTGAAGGTAAGCCAAAAACAAAATTGTTTGCCTGGAATGTAGGATTGGGAAATTCAACCGGAGTAGGGTTTGGTGCAATTAAGTAAATATTATGAATATGTTATACATCGTAAAATATACAGGTCCTTTTGGGTTTATAAAACCTTGGACTGCAGTAAGAGATGGTGAAACTTATAGCCAACATTTTTTAACGCCTTCAATAGTTGCAGGAATAGAACGTAAACTTTTTCCTGAGTTACTTTCTTCAGATTTTAATGTTTATAAAATCAAGCGCCATCGTTTAACTTACCAGCAAGTATCACAACAGCAAGAACAGATACAACCTCGTGGATGGAATGCCAAAGGGACAGTTCGAGATCGCAGCTATGAAAGACCGCGCGCTATTTTAATACGTGGCGTAATGGTTAATCCTGTTCTTTATTTGGCTTTTGAAGACCGTGAAGATGCAGAACATGCAGCAACACAACACATTTGTTTAGCACGAAACGAAGATATTCTTTATCCTGACCAAGAAGTGCTGGAAGTAACTGAAGAAGAGTTTGACAACAACGATGAAGTGTTCTATGGCTTTGAACTGATGCTGGAGAAAAACGAGAAATCGTTCATGGTTGGTTATAACAGAATGAATAACAATCAACCTATGTACGGGTGGTTAAAGATTGTAGGTAATCCGGTAAAAAACGAATTCAAATGATTTGGCCTGAAATAAAAGCAAAAGGTAAACCTGATTTTATACCATTGACAACCCATCTTGAACAAGTTGCAATAGTTTCGGAGCAAGTTGCAAAAGGAATAGGAGCCAATGTAGAGGTGGCTCGCCAGGGTGCTATTTTGCATGATATTGGGAAAGCACACCCGGAATTCCAACGGCGATTGAACGAAAACCTCAGAATTGGCGTTTTGCCTTTTCGGCATGAGATTACATCATGCTTATTTATTTCTCTGTTTGAAGAAACGATTCAACCGGCTTTGATTGATATGGTGATTGCTCACCATAAATCGGTTCGACGGGATGCCAGAGAAAAAGGGTTACTCGATTTAACGGAAGAATATGAACCGGAAGAAGTTTTTGAATTCCATGCGTCAGATTGGGAAACATGGAGTCCCAAAGCTTTGGATATTCTGTCGGACTTGAATATAAAGGTAAAACCACTATCAAAAAACGATGCGAAGGAAAACTTTTTTTATGTGTACGCTTATTGCCGAAAACGCCTTAAAGAAAAGGGATATTCAATTGACCGGGGTGTATTGCAAGCTGCCGATCATTTTGCATCAGCATTGATTGATAAAACTTATATTTATTCCCAACGATTGTTCCGAATACCCAATCTGAAATTTTTTAATCGCAAACACCCACTTTTCCCGCTTTCCCTTAAATCTGCAGATTCTAAAAAGCCACATACAATGGTAGTTGCTTGCACTGGAGCTGGAAAAACCGATTTTCTGTTTCGGCGTTGTAAAGGGCGTGTGTTTTACACTTTACCATTTCAGGCCTCTATTAATGCCATGTTTCAGAGGGTTTCAAGTAATTTGGAAAGTGACAATCCCGATTTGGATATTCGTTTATTGCATTCGGCATCTTCGCTGGCTATTAAAGGAAGAACTATTGAGGAAAAAATAATACAAGGTCATGTAGGTTCTGCCATTAAAATATTAACTCCACACCAGATTGCCGGAATTGTATTTGGAACAAGTGGCTACGAAGCTACTTTAATTGACATCAAAGGATGTGATGTTATTTTGGATGAAATTCATACTTACACCGATATTACGCGTGCCATTGTACTCAAAATAGTACACTTACTTATCTATTTAGGTTGCCGCGTTCATATAGGTACAGCAACTATGCCTTCTGTCTTGTACAATCAAATTTTAGAATTACTTGGGAAAGAAAACACATTGGAAGTAAAACTTACAGATGGTGAATTAGATCAGTTCGACAGACATAAGGTTTATAAAATTGATTCGTGGGATGCAGCAACGCATGTGATAAAACAAGCTGTTGAAGAAGATAAAAAAGTATTGCTGGTTTGTAACCGGGTGCAATCAGCTCAAGAGGTTTTCGGGCATGTAAAGAAAAAGTATCCGAATATTCCATCGATGCTTTTACACAGTCGCTTTAAACGTGGAGCAAGACAGAAGATGGAAAAACAGTTGATAGGAAAAGCTAAGAACTGTCAGTCAACAGGTCAGTTTAACACTTCTGACAATGCCTGTGTGGTTGTCTCAACACAAGTTGTTGAGGTGAGCCTAGACATTAGTTTCGATTTGATGGTAACCGAATGTGCTCCACTTGACGCTCTTATTCAACGTTTTGGGCGTGTGAACAGGGTACGGAATGAACAAACCATTGGCACATTTAAGCCTGTATATGTAGTTGCTTCACCTAAAACAGAAAAGGAAGCCAAACCTTACGATTTAAAAGTTTTGCTTGAAAGCTATGCCCAGCTTCCTGAAGGAGAAGTATTACATGAAAGAGACATTCAGCAAAAAATAGATGCAGTATTCCCGGTTATTGAAATGCCAGAAATTGAAGAGCATGCTATCTTCAAAAATACAGGAGAATGGGCCATCAATAAACTGACACACCGCCCTAAATCATTCTTACTCGAACGGCTGGAAATAGACAGCGTGACTTGCATTGTAGAAGCTGACGAAGAACGCTACATGACCGGCAACTTCGAGGAACGTATGCAAATGGAAATACCTGTCAGGTATTGGTCTGTTCAAAAATTCAATCAACTCCACGAAGGAAACAAACCTTTTGTTGTTCCCGACTCAGCTTATACCGAAGAAGCCGGATTAAATCTGGATTTATTGAAAACAGCTAAATCAGATATAAACTATCAAATACTATAAATTATGATTGCAGCAACTATTGGGCGCACATTTTTAGAAGCCTGGAACAGCAAATACAAAAAGGAATACTCAGCCAAAGAGTTTTTTGAGAAAGTATATTTTCCGTTGTTTTTTGACCATCCGAAATACTTGCAATGGATTACGAATTCGCCTTTTGTACAAATGAAGAAGGGGCAAAAGCCTGAACTTTTGATTCATGAAGAGCGATTGGAAAAGCTAAATGATTTACATGTAAAAATCGATTCCGGCCTACGCGATGCCAGTATTGCTATTGGCTTTCCTGCTTCGGAAGAAAAAGAGTTTGCTACAACATCGGGATTGGTTACTGACATGGACCTTCAATCCAACGACGATGAAGTTTACTATTCGTGGATTGGTGGAGGACTGGGTGTCGGGGTGGCCGGAGGATATTCCATTTTTTTCGATCATCCTCAAATATTGCTCACACTGTTCGATGGATGGAAAGTGTATCGTCGTTTTTTGAATGACCCGACCCTTGACAAAATGCGGGGAAATCAAATTAACACATGGAACGGCCAGTGGCTTAATTATGCCTACAGTTTCGATTTTGAGGAGAATCCCGACTTTGGGTATTTGCTAAACTATGATGTTTTTACTCAAAACGAGAAAATGATTGAAGTAAATACCATCTTCTGGGCAAAATTCTATTTCAATCTTTCTGAAAAGTTGAACGATGAAACTGTAACGGCTTACGTATATAGTTTAGGTAAAATCAATAAAACGTTGGGTTTTATTCCTTTCAGATTTCATCAGGGGCGTTCTATTCTGAGCATTTATAAAATCCTGTTTGGAGAAAACGATGCGCTCAAACAAAAGAAGGATTATGAAAGTCTGTTTGGCATTCATATTAAACGAGCCTGCGAACTTGGAGCTGTTGGTTTGCAAGCATTGGAACCAAATGGATTACGTGAGTATTTTGATAAGGCTAAAATGCCAGACTATTCGACAAAAAAGATAACTCCTAAAAATGGGGAATCCTCTGAATCGTTCGAAGAGCGTCGAAAAAAAGCAAATCAAAAAGAATACGAGAATTTAATTTCATTTCGAACTTATAAAACTTGGTTATTAGCAATGATTACAAAAAACAAACAAGAAGACCTCCACTATTCAGAGGAGGTAGCGATTGTTCTGAAAAAGTTCAGGGCTGACGCAAAAAAAAGAGATCGGGCAAATCTGATAGAAAATGAACTGCTTCAAGCAAAAACAAAAAAACAGTTTTTAGACGGATTGGCAACTTTAATCAAGGATGTTGAACCTGAACTGTTGGAAAAAGTCAAAGTACTTCGCGACAAGGTGCATTTAATGAATGCTGAAGATTTTGGCTATTTTGTTGTGTTGCTCAAATTCGACTATGCTTATCAGGAAAAAAATTCATAAACTATAAAAAAATAAATTATTATGACAACAATTTATGTTAGAACACTTAAAAGAGCGGAACATACAGTATTTTGTGTCCAGGATGGACAAAAATATTATTACGACTCTCAGTTCAACCGCCGTATTCCTTATTCTAGTGGACAGCAAGTGAAACGTTCTGTGATGGACAAGCTAAGTTCAGTATTAAATGAACAACCTGCTCCAACTACCTTTTTGTTTGACTTAAATAGTAGAAATGAATTAAAAGAAGGTGAAGTTTTTTCAACTTGTGATCCAATTTATCCGGACCAATTATTTGGTGGTTGGATGAAAGCAGCCAAGGGCGGTAATGAAAAAACTGTGAAACGCCGTAGCCCACTTTCTGTTTCAGCAATGCGTGGCCTACATCCATTGCTATCTGGCGTTGAAAGTGAAAATATATCCTTTGATAGAAGTGACCGTTCCAATAACCGTGTTATTGTCCGTAATGAAAAAGGAGATGTCTTAAAAAATGAAGAAATTGAAGCATTTTTGAATGGTAAAGATAGAAGTCTTAGCCGTAAATGGATTCCGGACAACCGACGTGCTGGAGGATTGTTTGTGTCGGATATCGCAATCGATCTACGTCGTCTCTTTTGTGTCACTTTAAATCCGTTTGAGCCTGAAATATCTGCAGAAACCGAATCTCGTTTACGTGAAGCTGAATGGATAGAGTCGGCAAATGTATTTGGTAAATGTTTGGTCGCCCCTGCTGTGGTTCGTGAAAGATTAATTCCTGCTTTAGCCGAAGCAATCGTAGAATGGAGTATTACCTCAAACCAAGCACGTACATTTAGTTTAATGGAAACCCTTGCTTTAACTATTAGTGATAATGCGAATAAAATCGCTGCAAGTATTCGTGCGAAATTATCAGAAGAACAGGATAATAAAGCATATCCGATTATTGAAGAAGAACTTGATGGTGTTTATACTTATGTAACTTTATCTGCTGGAGGATATTTTCGGACTAAATCGGAAACATTTGATGCCCTTGATCGAGCTAAGCAAAAATTAATCTATTTATTGACTGCTTTCAATTACGAGAATCAGTTGCAATAATATTAAATAAATATCATTAAATTTTTTTAATTAGACAGGGCCTATTAATTTGAAAAGTATACGGATACGATGAAGTTTCTTTTATTGTAATATGCACATCACCGGCACTCATTTCAATTATTATTTAATCTGTCATAGGAAGCTTTGGTTGTTTGCCAATGGCATTAATATGGAATCAAATTCTGATTTGGTGTATGAGGGGAAGTTAATCCATGAGACATCTTACTCGCGACGGAGT
>JAQVON010000045.1 GCA_028702595.1 Mariniphaga sp.
TCCAATGTCTATACCATCGCGGTTTCGGATGAGCCCAAAAGTGCAGGGGAAGCCACAACCAGAACCGGATCTGTTTCGGGGATGCAATATGGAACACTGCTGAGCAATGTATTGGATAATATCGAAGTTCCCGAGGGAGCCTCTCTTAGTGTTATTGACTCTGACGGAGGATTCGTTCCTATGAAAAGGCTGAATTTTGATACCGTCTATGTTGACGTTACGGTGAATACCAATACCTGGTTAGAAGTAATAGCTGAAGACGGGGAAACCATCATCAACTACCAGATTCTGCCGGTAACTTCATCAGACGATGCATTCATCACCTCTGATAACTTCAATGTAATTCAGAACAACTACCTGATTGAGTTCGTCCCACGCGATTTAACCGTTAGCAGCTTCCTGAACAAAATTGCACCTTCTGCTGGTGCTACCGTGAAAATCATCGACAAGTCAGGTCTGGAAAGAACCATTGGTGGTATGGCTATAGACGATAAAGTTGTTGTGACTTCCGAAAGTGGAAACGTTACCAACGTATACTTTATCTCAGTATTACCGACCAGGGCACTACCCACAACGACTTATCTGGCTTATGTAACTTCATACATGTATGCAGTTGACCAGGTAAACAATGTGATTAGCGGAGCTACTACCGAAACACAGCTGAGCGACTTCCTGAATAATCTGATCCCTTCATTTGGTGCTACCATTTCTGTGGTTGACCAGGACGGAGCAGAAAAATCAGACGGAAACCTAAGTGGCGGAGATGTGCTGATTGTTACTTCAATCGACGGAAAATTCAATACTGAATATGCACTGGATCTGAATCTGGATAATACAGAAATTACACCCGCAGCAATGATTAACCTCTATCCGAACCCAACCGAAGGTAGGATCCAGGTAAGCGGTCTGACCCCGGGCGGAAGGATCCAGGTATTCAACTCCATGGGTGCTGCCATCCGCGACATGAAAGTGTCAAGTACAGTGGAAGCTGTATCACTGGATGATCAGCCAGCAGGAATGTATCTGATCCTGGTTAGCGATACCGAAAAACTAGTTGGACGTTATAAAGTGATAAGAAGATAGTGAGTTTTTATCCAACAGTTTTTCGATTTAAATAGTTGTATACTCTATTTCAGAGCTGTTTCTTGCAAAAGAAGCAGCTCTTTTTTTATGATCTTTTTTTTGGACGGAATTATTGTATCTAATTTAATCGCCACTATCGGTTAAATTATTATTTTTACCACTTACCATTTCTTTGAGCATGATCCATTAAACTCTTGAGGGTAACAATAGAAACTACAAACAAATACTAAAGATCATAGGAATGGAAAATGAATTTTATTATTATTAGCTTGAAATACAAAGCTCTAAATAACATTTATTCACATGAAGCGATTCTTATCTTTTATTTGGGTTATTTCCTTCTGTACAACTCTATCAACCAACGCACAGTATAATGATGTTTCAACCTATCAGGGGAACAAGCTTCAGACCCTGCGTATACCTGTAGGAGGAATAGGCACGGGAAATATCCTCATGGGAGGACGCGGAAATATTGAACACCTGGAGATATTTAACCGTCCTGATCGCCAGCGCCGGCTGGAAAAAACATTCTTTTCACTATGGATAAAAGAAGAAGGAAAACAACCTCACATAACCTTACTGGAAAGGGAAGAATTTCCTCCTTATATGAATGTAACCCATCAGTATGCAGGTGGATTACCCCGCATGAGTGAAGCCATCCTGGAGAACAACTACCCCCGCCTTCGGTGGCAATTTCATGATGAAAAAGTACCTGCCGACATATCCCTTGAGCTGATCAATCCGATTATTCCTCTTGATTATGAATCCAGCAATTATCCCATCTGCAAATTCAACTGGATCATTCAAAATCCCACAGATAATGCAATAGAAGCATCTATTGCCCTGTCAATGGAGAATCCAGTGAAAGCAAAAAATATAGTCAATCAGTTCCTCACGGAAGGAAATATTCAGGGCATTCAATTCACTGCCGAAGGAGAAGATGTACCTGTAAATTACCAGGGAGCTTTATTCATGGGAACACCTGCCTCCGGAACAGATATTCAGACTCACTGGTACCCGGGAACATGGAGAGATGAAACACATATTTTCTGGGACGATTTCAGTGATGATGGGCGTATTCAAAATAAAAAAGAAAAATGGCATACTACCTACAAACCCGCTTCCTATAATGAGTCAACCAAAAGAATGGCTACTGTTCTGGTTCCATTTATTTTAGAACCCGGTGAAAAGATTACCATTCCGTTTTATCTCTCTTGGTATTTTCCCAGGCGAACTTTCAATTCTGGTGAGGTATTCGGCATTGAAGAGGCCACCGGAAAAATATTTAACAACACTTACACAGAAAGATTTAAAAGTGAAATAGATGTTTTGGCCCAATTCATTCGTTCAGAGCAGAAAATTCTTGCCAAGGCTGAAGCTTTCGCCCAAATCTTAAGCAACTCCTCAATCCCTGATTATGTTATTGAAGCGTTAAATACCCAGATTTCCTCCCTGGCTAGTCCGCTTATCCAGATCACCGCCGAAGGTGATGTTCATGGGTTTGAAGGCGTACTCAACACTGATTGGTGCTGCCCGGGAACCTGTACCCACGTATGGAATTATGAGCAAACACTTGCATCACTTTTCCCATCATTGGAAAGAAAGATGAGGGAAATTGAGTTTTTACACAATACTTTTGAAGATGGATTTCAAACCCATCGTTCAGTGATTCCTGCGGGAAATTACTGGTTTAACGGTCCGGCAGCAGCCGACGGGCAAATGGGCACCATCGTGAGAGCTTATCGTGAATGGAAATTAAGCGGCGACAACGAATGGTTGGCCAGGTTATGGCCAAACATAAAAAAAGCGTTGGAATTTGCCTGGTATGGCAGTGGTGAGCCAACAAAAGAAAAAACAGGAAATGAACAGCAAGCCTGGGATGAAAACAAAACCGGGATACTCTCTAAAAGACAACACAATACTTATGATATCGATTTTTACGGCCCCAACTCCATGACAACCTCCCTTTACCTCGCTGCTCTGAAAGCCGGTAGTGAAATGGCTGCAGCAATGGGTGAAAAGAAAAAATCAAAGGAGTATTTTGATGTTTTCAAGAAAGGATCCCAACTGATGATCGACTCCCTCTGGAATGGCGATTACTTTATCCAAATCATTGTGGATGATCACCATGTGTATAGCGAGGAAAAGCTTTCTCCACCTGATGAACAGGGAAAAAAAATTCCCAAATACCAATACGGAAACGGATGTCTGGCAGATCAACTTTTAGGACAATACCTGGCGTTTGTTTCCGGCCTGGGATATATTGCCGGTGAAGAATATATAAACAAAGCACTCCTGGCAATTTATGAGAACAATTTTATTGAAAATTTAAGGGATTTTCCAAATGTTCAGCGGGTTTATGGCGTAAATAATGAAGCCGGGATGGTTTTATGCACCTGGCCCAAAGAAGATCGCCCGGTTCTGCCCTTTGTTTATGCCGAAGAAATATGGACCGGCGTAGAGTTTCAGGTGGCTGCCTCTCTGATCTATTCCGGCAGGGTAAAAGAGGGGTTACGCGTGGTTGAAGCGATCCAGGACAGGTACAATGGATTCAAGAGAAATCCGTTCGAGCATAACGAATCGGGCGTTCATTACGCCCGCGCACTGGCTTCCTGGTCAGTATTGCTGGCATTAACCGGAACAGAATTTGACGGAATAAAACAAGAACTCACCTTCGCGCCCAAAATGCCTGCTACATCCTTCAGCTCCTTTTGGTCAACTTCTTCTGCATGGGGTGAAGTAATCATCAACCAAAAAGAAGCAAAAATACAAGTTACGCATGGAAATCTGAGTATTCAGAAACTAAACATCCAAAAGCCCGGAAGTTCTGAGCTGAAAACCTGGAACTATAAAAAAGGAAAAATAATCCCTGAAGGAGAAACCCTGGTTCTGCTATTTGATGAATAAAAAATAGATATTTCTCAAACAGTTGATAACCTTTAATATTCGCATTACATGAAACAGAACAACAACATTTCAAAACTTTTTATACGAATAAAGCATTTTGTATTTCCTTGTCTGATAGCTGGATTAGCATGTTTATTCAGCTTTACAGGTAAGGCAGGAGAAAAGAGTTTAAGTTCATCCAAAAAGGTGGAAATAAAACCGGAGGAGGGAAAATTTAATTTGTATAAGGAGGGAGAGCCTTATTTCATAAAAGGTGCTGTAGGATGGGACTTTCTTGAAGAGTTGACCCATTCAGGTGCCAACTCCCTGAGAACATCGCCACGTCTGCTCGATGAAGCACAACGTCTGGGATTAACGGTGCTTGTCAATCTTCCTGTTGCCTCAGAAAGAAGTGGTTTCGACTACAATAACCGGGAAGCGGTACAAAAACAGCTCGATCGGGTGATAAAAATGGTGAAAGAGTATAAAAACCACCCGGCAGTTCTGATGTGGGCCATAGGAAATGAACTGGATCACATTCCTGGTGACAAAGATTATAACCTGAAAATGTGGGATGCAGTGAATGAGATAGCTGCGAAAATCAAAAAAATCGATCCTGACCACCCGGTAATGACCATAACAGGAACAGGAAAAATGGATAAATTGAAGGACATAAAAGAGAGATGCCCGAATCTTGACCTGCTGGGTATCAATGCTTATGCTGATATCGTTGACATACCCGAGTGGCTGAGGGAATACGACTGGAAAAAACCCTATGTTGTTACAGAATGGGGGCCCTCAGGATGGTGGCAGGTTCCAAGAAACAAACAAGGTGTAGTGATCGAAGAAACAAGCACCGAAAAAGCCCGGGTATATCGTGAAAGGTACGAGAAAGTGATTCTGGGTGATCCCCTCTGCTTAGGCTCATACGTTTTCCTCTGGACCAGCAACCGTCAGGAACGTACTCATACCTGGTTCAACATGTTCCATAATAACCTTAAAACCCAAACTGTAGAAGTTATGCAATACATGTGGACCGGAACCTGGCCCGAAAACCTTACCCCACGAATAGAAAAACTTACCATTAACCAAAAGAAAGCATTAGACCCTATTGAATTATCCCCGGAAAGTATAAACATAGCAACAGTAATTGCATCCGATCCCGATCAGGATGATTTAACAATGGAGTGGGAACTGCTGCCTGAACCGGAGAAATTTGGAGCTTACGCAGGACAAGGAGAGGTAAAACCAACCCCCATGGAAAATTTTATCCTGGCCAGACAGGATCATTCGATCCAGTTTAAAATCACCGATACAAAAAGTAAAAACTACCGGCTGTTTGTATATGTATATGACGGGAAAGGAAATGTTGGCGTGGCAAATGTGCCTTTCTTTGTTAATGGAGACTAGTACTGATTGGTTCGTGGTGATTGAGATACACTGTTCCGGGACAAAACCAGCATTAACCTGTTGAAAATTCAACTATAACCACTTCCACTTCCTGTAGGGTTTAATAGCCCTAATTAATAAAAAATGAAAAAATGAACTCTAAAAAAATGTATTGGCTCATGGCTGCCAGTTTGATCTTTTCGGCCTGCGTTAAACAACCTGATTCCGGCTCGCGAACCATCAAAAATGTAGTTGTTATACTAGCTGATGATCATGCACTTAAGGTTACCGGGAGTTATGGAAATGATATCATTCGTACTCCCAATATTGACCGGCTTGCAACAGAAGGAGTATTATTTACACATGCCTATTGTAACTCTCCGATCTGCAGTGCCTCCCGGCAGTCGTTGCTCACAGGTAAGTATCCGGTAGCAACTGGTGTAAACCTGTTGTTTACTCCATTTGTCGATGAAGGAAACACAACTATTGCTGAATTCTTACGGGAAAGAGGATATAAAACTGCGTTGGTTGGTAAAACCCATTTCAACAATGGTTTCTGGGCTACATTATATGAAAACGGATTACCGGATCACGGTTTTAGTACGCTGATTGAAGGGAGACAATACAGGCAGTTCCTGCAAAATAATCCACAACCTGCAATTCCTTCAGACCTGGAATTTTACAATCGAGAAGAAATCGCAATGGATGATATACCCCAATGGATGAATTGCCGCAACCTGCCGCACCCGGTGTACGACGAGTTTTCCTCAGGAACCTTTTATGCGCAACAGGCAGCTCAATTCATCCAAGAAAACAAGGACAAACCGTTTTTCCTTTGGACTGCCTTTTTTGAACCGCATCATCCCTACTACTTTCCCATAGAATTTGCCGGAAAATACAACCCGCAAGATATGCCTTTGCCAGAAGGAAGTCCGGAAGATGACCGTTGGGTTCCAGCGAAGTTTCGTAACCTGACCGATGAGCAAAAACAGGGTATCATAGCGGCTTATTATACTTCCACAGAATACATGGATAAAAATGTGGGGCTGGTGCTTGATGCGATAAAGAAAAACGGACTGGAAGAAAACACCCTGGTAATCTACCTCAGCGACAATGGCTATCTGCTGAATGACCACAAGCGGTTTGAAAAGCACACCATGTGGGAAGAAGCCATCCGGCAACCCCTGATTGTCAAAGCAGGCAGTTTGTTTGAAAAAGGGATAGAAAAAAATGCACTGGTGGAATACATTGATGTTACGCCCACTATCCTGGACATGTTAAATAAACCAAACCTGCCGGAAGCCCAGGGAAAAAGTTTCCTTCCCGTATTGAAAAATGAAACCGAAGAACACAAGAAATATGCAATGGCCACATACCTGGAAGACAACCTGGCCATGATTTGCACTCCAAAATGGAAGTACATGTTCACCACCGGAAGCCGGGAGCTGGGAATAGGGTATACCACCGGATACGGACCCTCGGGAATCGTACATCGGCTATACAATCTCGAAAATGATCCGATGGAAATGTCCAATGTTTCTGCCAACCATCCGGAAGTCCTTCTTGAAATGCAACAACAGATGATCAACCACTTTAAGGAAACCCATCCTGAGGCTGACCGTTGTCCTGAAAAATTGACGGTAGAAGGCAAACTGGTATGGTTCTGCGAACCACGAGATGTGGGTACCGACCAATCGATCGTCGATGTTCCGGTAAGGGTGTTTAAAAAATAAATTTACCTCTTGACTAAGAGACTGTTTTAAATTTATCCATTTATTCTATTTTGCGTCTTTTTCACTCATACTGCTGCAAAATTTCCTTAAATAGCTATGGCTATTCGCGTCAATTTTGCCTTGTCTGAGCAAAAAACAGATCAAAATATTTCTAAAAAACAAAATCAAAACAGTCTCTAAGTTTGAGGTTAGGTTAATTTCTTATCCCTGCCACCATGCTTTATTACGATAGCAATCGATATGGGTTATCAGTTGATATCCTTTGTTTCGGGCATATTCCACAATTTTACGAACAAAGGCCAACTCTTTGTCGGGAGCATGCTGCCACGACACCCAGTCGTGAAGCATAAGCGGCATGTGATGGTTGAGTCCGGCACGTTGATCCATTTCTCGAAAAATATATACCAGGGGATCACCAAATTCACGCCGTTGCATCCAGGAGGTATCACTATAAGCACTGGGGAATCCCATGATTCCGGGATAACCAAGTCTTTCATAAGTACAAAAATCACTGCTTTCATCAAATCCGGATAAGTGAGTATTAACCATCTTCAAGCCCAACCCGGCTAGCATATGAAATTCCCTTTTTGTGCTTTCACTGCTGTCAAAATACGGATACGACTCACCAGGAGTTCCGCACAAGGAAATGCCATCAGGAAACCTTCCAAAAACTTTCTGATGCAATTCAAATGCCCTTTGATAATCATCACTGATTTCTTCCAAACTCAACCCCTGTCCCTGTTTTTTACACAAACCAATATGTTGGTAGCTATGATTCTGGATATCAAAAAGAGGATCATTTTTTACTTCACTGTAGAAATCCCGAAAAACCTCTTTGCGGTTGTTGATTGTTAAACCTGTGCAGAAAAAAGAAGCAGGAATCTTGTCTTCCCGGTGAACTTTTATTACCTGCTCAAAAAAGCCTTCCATTTCTGACTGCTCTCCCCACCATTCGGTATCGTACCTTAAAAGGAATAATTTTCCAGTAGATATTTTTTGCACACATGCTCCCGCATAGAATCCTGCAACAGTAAGAGCACTGCTTTTGATGAAGTTTCGCCTGTTTATCATGATGTAAATGATTCCTAACTGATAAAAAAATTCCGACAGTTGAGAACAATCCGCCTGAAGCTGAATTATATTTCTCTCTTATGAGCGAGAAACGGGACTCGAACCCGCGACCCCGACCTTGGCAAGGTCGTGCTCTACCAACTGAGCTATTCTCGCTTATTATCTCAATGAAAGCCTACCATGATAAAAATAACTGCACTCCAATCATGGACAACGCAAAATAAAAAACATAACCCAATAAATCCAAATTCCAAGGAGAAAAAATGAAATCAAATACTTATAAAAATTCATTGACGTTACTTTTTTGCGAATGAAACAAACAGGACAATTCGTGACACAAAAACCATGATTAAAAGTTTGCGGGTTCCATCAGATACCATAGAAAACAATTCATTTTAATCAGATGAATCCTGTAATGGTGAATATAATAAAATTAAGCATCTGATCAGAAAATCTAACCATTCCTGGAAGAAATATCTTCAGCAAATTTTTCCATTTTCTGTTGTGAAATTACAATATCAGTTGCCTGTCTTCTCTCCCTATTCAGTTCTACGTCAATAAACATAAGATATTTTTGAATAAGAGAAAACAATCGATCCCCACTTTTCTAAATGGCATCAGCCATTTCAATGATCTCATCGTGCGCTAAAATATCACAATTATCCTTTATGATTTTGCTAAAACCTAAAATTCCGTTTAATGGTGTCCGAAGTTCATGAGGGATGGTAATTACGATAGATTCTTTGAGTTGTTTGATTCGACTTTCATTATCAAATAATTTTTTTAGCCGTGCTTCAATGGTTTTGAGTAATTCTCTGCGGGTAAAAGGTTTAACCAGATAGTCATCTGCTCCTAATTCCATTCCTTTTCTTAAATGCGTTCTATCGTCAAGTGCGGTGATAAATATGAATTGGATTTGAGATAAGTCAGGATTCTTCTTTAATTCCTTAAAAAATCAAATCCGCTCATTCCTGGCATCAGGATATCACATAATATCAAATCCGGTTTTACAGTTTTTAGAATTTCTAATCCTTCAAACGCGTTGGCTGCAGTAAATACGATAAAATGTTCAAAGGTAAGAATTCTTTCAACCTCCTCTCTCAGTTCGAATTCATCTTCAATAATTAAAATCTTGCTCATCTCTATTCAACAACTCTATAAGAAACTGTTCTTTAATGACTTGAAAAATCGATAAAAGTACACGTTGCATTAGCTATTCTACCGATAGGCTAATATAAAAAAAAGAAGGTACTCCCTTTCGGTTTCCCTTCTTAATTGAAAATTGAATTTGCTTAAAACAATTTTACAACATGGATTAAATTATTAAAATACAACTTGACTTTATGCTTTTAAAAATTTCATATCTAATTTCTGTTAGTAAGAACCCGAACCAGTTCGTTGTTCACGTCTTTTTAACAGTTAGATACATTTATTGACCATTCTTTTGAAAAAATTTTTTTGTTGTTTGACCGGATGTTTAAATTTTATCGTTCTTAATTCATTTGGATACAATTGCCAAAAAATTTCATTCCAGGAAGGAATTCCACAAATATTGTGGGAATCAATATAGGTATCTGCATTGACTTTAGCTGCGCTGTTTGTTTGAATTTCCTTCCTGCTGGCATTTATGTCAGAGTTTATCGCATTGAAAATTAATCCGTTATTCTGACAATATTGAATTGCACTATCTAAATCCTTACCGCTTCGGCAAGTCCATAAAATAATTTCATTTCCTCTGTTTTGTAATTCTTTAAGAATATAAAAGGCAAACGGACGCTCCTTTCCAATTTTAGGATATTCATCTTCAACAATGGTACCATCAAATTCAACAGCTATAATCATGGCCTATTTCTTAAATAAATTTGGCAAACAAAACTCGGAAAAATTTAGTTAGTTTAACTTTAATATACATGTACAAAATGTAGACACCTGAAAAATAATTTGCATATTTTACTGCTTGCTTTTTTGATTAATCCCATGAATAAAGTTTAGAAAATCATCATTTCGGGTTAATCCCAGTTTCCTTTTCAGGCGGTGTCTACTTTTCCGAACACTTCCTTCTGAAATATTAAACAAGTCGGCTAGCTGATTGGTATTCAACCCCATTAAGTGAGCTAATAAGAACACAATTTCATATTGGGTTAACCGCGGATACAGCTGATTCAGGGTGGTAATAAATTCAGGGTATACCTGATTAAATTTGAGTTGAAAAATGGTTAAATTATTCCAAATGATCGATCTTGTGCTTGCTTTCGCTTTCAGCTCTGAAAGTATTTTTTTTGATTCCTCAGATAATTCCGCATGCTGAAGTTTATTTTTCACCATGGATTGAATTTCCTGCAGTTTATTGTTGACCTCAATGGCATTAAAAGTATCTTTTAAAAGCTCCAACTCCTTTTCTTTCAGCTGTTTAGATAACATTTCATTGTTTTTCGAATATTCAGAAATGATATTCTTTTTTTCCTCGATCTCTGTTTGCAATCGGATCAGTTTTTCCGCTACTTCCTGTTTAATGTGGTCAATCCTGATCTTGAAATAGTCTTCCTGTTTTGTTTGTTTTTTTAGCCGCGCATGAATTGTTTTCAGTAGTTCATCCTGTGTAAAAGGTTTGGGAAGGTAATCATCAGCTCCCAACTCCATTCCCTGTCGAATGTGAGTCCGCTCCATTAAACCGGTCAGGAAAATAAATGGGACTGCATGCAAAAGAGGATTCTTCATCAATTGTTTAAGTACTTCAAAACCATTTAAATCAGGCATCAATATATCACACAAGATGATATCAGGTACTACTTCTTCCGCTTTTTTTATTCCTAACTGACCGTTGGGAGCGGTGTATACATCAAACTTTTCAAAATTGAGGAAATCCCTGATACTCTCCCGAATATCTACCTCATCTTCAATTAATAATACTTTTATCATTCAATAGAATCAAATGTATTCCTATAATTTATTTCTAAACAGCATGAGATATGTATCGTCTCGTTTCATCCTATTCCAAAAACACATCAACTTTTGCTTTTTCTGTATAAATATTCATTAATCAGCTGATTACTTCTCATCATTATCATACTTCATGCCCAGTATATACTCACCTTTACACTCACTCTATTTGTATACATTCGTGGCATTTAATTAAAAAAAATCAGAAAATTTTTTACTAAAAAACATACCTTGTTTTTCTCCGCAATGGATAATCATACAATGATACAGGCATTTTCTTGAAATTCAATCAATTATTTTTTTATTCAATGGATTGGGGAGTTTTCTACATTCTTCATCGTTCAACCACAAGCTACTTCTTATTCAATCCTATTCATTTTTATTAAGAACAGCTAAATAAATTGAAACATCACATCTGTTTTAATCATACTATTCTAATCACAAGTTATGACGTCAAAAATCTAAAATTATAATAATATAATGAAAAAACAGTGTGTACAAAATGTAGACATAGTATAAAGAAGCCTATTTCGGGGAGGCTTCACTCCTTCTTTGGGGTTGTTTAATCTTCAGCGTTCAGAATTAAGACGCACGATGCTATAATGAGTTGATGAATGGCGGAGATAATTCGTCAAAAGCATGAATAATATAATCTGCTTTACTTAAATTCTGGCTTCCTGAGTTAGAATGAAGAAAACCGATGCATTTCATCCCGGCATTTTTAGCAGCTAACACCCCATTGGTTGAATCTTCGATCACAACACATTCAGCCGGGCTTATTTCTATATATTCAGCAGCTTTAAGAAATATATCAGGATGAGGTTTTCCATTCTTCATATCTTCTCCGCTCACGATGGCATGAAAGAAATGTTTAATCTTGAAGTGGCTCAGAATATACCCAATTTGATTATGAGGAGAAGAGGATGCGAGGGCCAGCAGGTATCCATACCTGTTTAAACAACCGATAAGCTCGGTCACCCCCGGAATAGGTTCTATGGTTGTTTCATGCATTATATGTTCCAGGTACAGTTTCTTTTTCATTTGTATGGCTTCGTCGACACGAATAGGAAGATTATATGTTTTTGCCAGTTTGTACCACATATTTTCATCCGTTGACCCCATAAATGTATTATGCTCTTCCTTTGAGACCTGAATACCGAGTAGGTCAAACATTTTTTTTTCACATTCCTGGTGGATGGGTTCACTATCTACAATTACGCCATCCATATCAAATATTACAGCTCGATTCATCAACTCATTCTTTAAATTCTACCCATCATCCGATTATCGGTTACTTCGGAATAAATATATTTAACCCTGCCTGTTTCGTACCTGAAAGTCAATTTCTAATATTTTCGGTCAGGGTTTCCATTCTGCCATGATCCATAACCAGCGGCTAGAAGGATGAACCCAAATTTCCTTCCAGTTATAACAATTCTCTGCCGGCCAGTAAGGGACATCCCGGTTAAAATGGGTTTGGACTCCCACAGGCAATCCACCAACCAGGTTACCACTTAAGGCGCTATATTGTGCTGCAAACCTGTATCCTTCTCCATACATTAAACTTTGAGCAAACGGATTAAGCCCCAGATGCCAGTCAAGTTGCTTATATCCTATATGTAACAGTTCATTGTCTTGTAAATAATTTGCAACAGCCAGCAATCCTTTTGCCTGAGATAGTGTTGTCCCACTATTTCCCCGCAGGGCTGTCCATGTTGGAAACGATTTCAAGTAAAACCTGTCGTCCAGCTGAAATCCGCTTTTGATCTGTTGCTGTTCAATCTCATTTCTTGCCTTTTCCAAATCGTATATTCCGGCAGGTATCATAAAGTAGGGTTGAGTATAACCGGCAATTTGCTTAAAATATGCTGCATACAAGCGAATCGCGTTTCCCCATGTACTCCGTTTATCTTCTTCCGGGAAAAGACGACAAATCTTCACCAGTCCTAACATTGGATCTTGTTCATGGCTACGATGCGAATAGTGTAAAATGGTTGATTTTTCGGGAGTTCTGTAAAAAAAACCTTTAAGCGGGATGTCCTGAGTCAAGTCTTCCTGTTGTTGACATTGGATGATATAGTCGGCGAACCTCAGGGCAGCCTGCTTGTATTTTTCATTACCTGTTGCCTCAAAGAGTGTAATGGCTGCATTCAGGGCAGCACCGGCCAGTTCAACGCTATTATCTTGAATTCCATCCACTGCAAATGCCCAATCTTCCTCTGCCACTTTCAGGGCATACCGGGCTAAAACCGGGTTATCCTTTCTCAACACCGATGCAGCCTTGGCTTCAGTTTTGGCCGACAAGAAATTCACATGAGGACTATTTCGTGCCACACTATGCGCATCGTCTATCGTCCCGAGTATTCCATCCGTTCGGATATCCATGGTAGAAGCAATGGTTCTAAAACCATCCCCAAACCGGGTTTTTATTACCCATTCCAATCCCCATTTGGCCTCTTCCATCAACAGCGCTGATAGTTCAGAATCTGAAAAACGAAAATTCTCTGCCAGATTAAACATTGCATAGACAGCTTCTGCAGTGTTCTCTGAAACCTGCGACAAATCACCGGCATCATGCCACCCACCATTAATAACTATTGATTTGTCCTGATGAATACAGAGCCAATCTTTATGACAGACAGAATGGATTCCCGGTATTTCATAACCACACCGCTGAGTATAAAAATGATTGAGTGTTTTTATGATCGTACTTCGATAAATCTCATAGAACCGGCCAATCTCAAATGGTTTCGTATGCAGATCACCCACTTTTAAAATATAGGTGCCATGCTGATTAATTTCGCTGAAGTCCATGATCCCAAAAGTTCCTGTGGAATTTTGCATTACAGCCAGTGGTTTCCTCAGTATCGCTTTGTTGGTCAGCACATGAATTAATTCAAAATGTTGAGCTGACAAATCTGACACCAAAGCTGTTTTGGGCATATCTGACACATACCCCAGATGATTATAGGCAATCTGTCCGGGTTGTACATTCCATCCTTCATAATGATCAGGTTGCACCTTTTCCAACAGAAACTCATTCAAATAATATTTCACTGTATCGTCTGCTTCCGGGTCATTCCCCTGCAGCCGATAACGCAATTCAACTCCGGTCACCCGGTCTCTTCCCAGATGTTCTATTTCCCAATGAACCTTATTCCATTTATGATTTTCAAGGATCATATAGTTCAACCCGTTTCTGTCGTATTCATCCGGAACTTTTTCTTTCCCGGCGTTATGAAAAACCATACTTAATGATACAACCTGAAAGCCAGGTAAGTCAGGATATACCCAAAAAGTAATCCGGTTCCAATCCGACCAGTCTTCATCGTTAACTTTTATTATGGCACTGGAAATTCCCCATGGCACGCCTCTCCCTTTCGGATCGTTCATAGCTTGTTCTCCTTTGGTTGGAGATTCTAAAAGAAGGGAAGCCTTCCCATTCAGGCTTTTCTCTCCGGAAACTGCAATCCTGCCGTAACCCTCATGAATCCAGTTTTCCAGACTTTCTGTACTTATTAAATCTTTTGAATTCAGGACTGGCTTTTGAGACCATTCATATTCCAGAGAGTTCTCCTGAATTGCTGATATTGGCGTTCGAAGAACATGCTGACCCCAGGAAAAAAATACCCATCCCTGTAGTACTAGTACGAATAAAAGTCGTTTCATTCGATTGTTATTTAATTTCTGTTAATCAATTTTGAGACTGTTTTAAATTTATCCATTTATTCTATTTTGCGTCTTTTTCACTCATACTGCAGCAAAATTTCCTTAAATAGCTATGGCTATTCGCGTCAATTTTGCCTTGTCTGAGCAAAAAACAGATCAAAATATTTCTAAAAACAAAATCAAAACAATCTCTTATTATAATTAACTGCATGCTGAAATTATAATGCGTGACGGATCTTGCATTTATTTTGCTGAACATTTTTAAATTCAAAAATCGGGATGTACTGTTCTCGTGTACATATGCCCTTATTTTCTGCCACAAATTTAATGGAATTACCTAATTGGCCAATGAATTTAGAAAAATCCCAGGATGTTTTTTCTGATTTAATCGTAAGAAATAACGCAATTAGGTCGACATCCTTACAAACCAAAAAAAACAGGGAAAAAAAGCTAAAGACAGAAGGGATTTACCTGTCAGGAAATTAGGAATACTGTTAATAAAGAGTATACTTTAATCCTAAAGTACCCGGGGGGGGACTTGAACCCCCACGGCCGATAAAGGCCATTGGATTTTAAGTCCAACGTGTCTACCATTCCACCACCCGGGCATTTGAGGGATTTTGAGCGAGAAACGGGACTCGAACCCGCGACCCCGACCTTGGCAAGGTCGTGCTCTACCAACTGAGCTATTCTCGCATATTTAACAGAACACTTTTTAAAGTGGTGCAAATATATTGCTATTTTTTAGTTATTGCAAAATATTGAAAATTTTTGCAATAAATTCAGTGCAATCCGGTTAATTTTTTAATCTCATTCAGTTTATTCAGAGCTTCTATCGGGGTAAGGTTATTGATATTCAGATGGGCAATTTCATCGCGGATCTGTTTTAGCACCGGATCGTCAAGCTGGAAAAAACTGAGTTGGATACCTTCCCTGTTATTTCCAATTTCTTTCAAAGGTTTGGCAAATCGTTCCTTTTCTTTTCCTCCTTCGAGTTTTTCAAGGATTTGTTCGGCACGTTTTGTAACCGACAAAGGCATGCCGGCCATTGCTGCCACATGAATACCAAAACTATGGTTACTGCCTCCGCGAACCAGTTTTCGTAGAAAGATCACTTTATTTCCAACTTCTTTGATTGACACGTTAAAGTTTTTCACCCTGGGAAAAGAAGCTTCCATTTCATTTAATTCATGGTAATGTGTTGCGAAAAGGGTTTTGGCTTTTGCCCGTGGATGTTCATGAAGGTATTCAACAATTGACCAGGCAATGGATATTCCATCATAAGTAGATGTCCCTCGTCCCAGTTCATCGAAAAGGATCAGGCTGCGGTCTGATATATTATTCAGTATGCTTGCTGCCTCATTCATTTCCACCATAAATGTGGATTCTCCCAACGAAATATTATCAGAAGCTCCCACTCTGGTAAAGATTTTATCCACTAAGCCGATTTGGGCAGATCTTGCAGGAACGAAACTTCCCATCTGTGCCAGCAAAACGATCAATGCGGTTTGCCTGAGTAAGGCTGACTTTCCGGCCATATTAGGACCTGTAATGATAATGATTTGCTGTTCTTCCTGATCGAGCCGGACATCATTCGCGATATAGGATTCCCCTAACGGTAATTGGTGTTCAATAACCGGATGTCGCCCCTCACGAATAAGAATCTCATTTCCCTCGTTCACTTCCGGCCGGCAATATCCGTAACTTTCAGCGTTGAGAGCAAATGAAAAAAGGCTATCAGCCTGGGACAGAATACTTGAATTGAGCTGAATAGCTGAAATATATTCCGAAAGTGCAAGCATCAAATCCTCAAATATTTTTGTTTCCAAAGAAAGAATCTTCTCCTCAGCGCCAAGTATTTTTGATTCATAATCTTTCAGCTCTTCAGTTATATACCGTTCGGCACTCACCAGGGTTTGTTTACGTATCCATTCTGAAGGAACCTTGTTTTTATGCGTATTTCGCACCTCAAGATAATACCCGAACACATTGTTGAAACCAACTTTCAGCGAAGAAATTCCATATTTCTCGCTTTCGCGTTTCTGCAGCTGTAGCAGGAAGTCTTTTCCTGAATAGGCGATTTTCCGCAAATTATCAAGTTCGTCCGAGACTCCTTCGGCAATAACCTTACCTTTACTGATCGCTGTTGGGGGATCGGGTACAATTTCGTTCTGGATCCTGTTTCGGATCAGGTCACAAGGATTGAGTTGTTCAGCAAACCGCTTCAAAGTTTTATCATCAGCGCCGGCAAAAAGCTGTTTCAAAGGGATGATGGCAAGGAGTGCATTTTTCACTTGAACTATCTCTCTGGGGTTTATTCTTCCAACGGCCACTTTTGAAACCAGTCGCTCCAGATCGCCAATATGCCGCAGGTGATCTTCCAGAGATTCTCTCAATCCGGCATTTTTCAATAAATATTCCACGGCATTCAGGCGGTCTTGAATCGGGCCTATATTTTTCAACGGCAGGGCCATCCATCGCTTGATCAGTCTGGCTCCCATGGGAGTGATCGTTTTATCGATAACCTGCAGCAATGACTTTCCTCCCTCCTGAATGGATGAAAACAACTCAAGGTTTCGGATAGTAAAGCGGTCAAGCCATACATAATGTTCCTCTTCAATTCGACTGAGTCCTGTAATATGTTTTATTTGATGGTGTTGAGTGATGTCGAGATAATGCAGAATTGCTCCAGAGGCAATAATAGCAAGCGGCATGTTCTGAATGCCATACCCCTTCAGGGAGATGGTTTCAAAATGGCGTACTAACCGATCTGTAGCAGCATCCAGCGTATATACCCAATCGTCGAGATTGTTGGTATAATATTTATTTCCAAAAATTGAGGTGAATTCCTCTCCTCTTCCCCGCTGAAAAAGTACCTCTTTGGGTTGAAAAGAACTAAGCAGTTTATCAATATACTCGAAATTTCCATCGGCAGTTAAAAATTCACCGGTTGAGATATCAAGAAATGCTATACCTGCCATTTTTTTATCGAAATGAATCGATGCCAGGAAATTATTCTCCCGGTTTTCAAGAATATTATCATTGATAGACACGCCAGGTGTAACCAGTTCTGTGATGCCCCTTTTGACAATTTTCTTTGTCATCTTTGGATCTTCGAGCTGTTCACAGATAGCCACCCGCTGTCCGGCGCGCACCAGTTTGGGAAGATAAGTATCGAGGGCATGATAGGGAAATCCCGCCAGCTCAACATAACTAGCAGCACCGTTGGCCCTGCGGGTAAGCGTAATACCCAGTATCTCAGCTGCCTTAATCGCATCATCCCCAAAAGTTTCGTAAAAATCACCTACCCTGAAAAGTAAAACTGCATCGGGGTGTTTCTCCTTGATCTTATAATACTGCTTCATCAAGGGAGTTTCCACGTATTTTTTCGATTCTGTCATGAGTAAACAAAGATAATGGTTTGGTTTTCCCTGAGAAAGAAATCTGAAATAGGTTTAGTCATTATTTTTTAACAAAAAATCAAAATAACTGTCGCGGGTAATGAGTTTTATTTCACCACCATATTCAGTTTTCCAGAACCTGGGTTTTCTCAGTTTACTTTGGGTCATTTTAATTTCGAATCCCACAGGTCCATTCTTGATTTCTTCCAAATAATCTATTTCAGCACCGGAATAGGTTCGCCAGAAACAGGAATGCACATATAATCTCTGATAAAGAATTAGTTTCCGGCGTTCAGCAACCATAAATTTTTACGTTTTTTCCTGTGTGCTTTCCACCAGATAATGAATCCGCTGATCAGCACCATGATCAGGCAGAGTCCGGCAAAAGGTACATAGAGGATATAGAATGGCCCCACCAGGCGTTCAAAAATCCGGCCGGTATGTATTTCCAGAGCGGTGTTCCACAGCGAAATTGGGGAATCATTCAGGATTTCCGTCGGCATTCCCGGAAAGCTTCTCTCCGTTAATGAAACAGCTCCCCGGTTGTAGTCGAACCACCAGGCATGTTCACCTGCCACAACGAATCCGGATACCATATTGGCAGCGATTGGTTTTCCAATACTGCCAAAGGCTACAGAAGGCTCCCCGGTGAAAAAGTCAACGCTCCTGCCGGTATTCAGGTTCCACATATAGAGCCCGTTAAATGAACCGGTCAGGTACTTTTGATTTCCCATGAACTCAAATACATTAAGTCCCATCACGCTCACCGGTGGTTGGGGAACTACCGGAAGCAATTCCTGCGACAACTCCTCATCACCCCAAAAAAAGCCGTCTGAAGTAGAAAAAAGATAGCGCTGCTTCTCCTCATTCCAGCGTACCCTACGGAGTTTATCGAACCATGGATTGGGATTGTCCAGGTGGGTTCCTGGAATGATCCCCACCTGTTTCCCTGCAATGGGTATCAATAGCGGGGGTCGTAAATGGATACCTGCCAGCGTGTTGACAACCAGGAAGAGGACAAAGACATATCCTGCCACATTGTGCCAACGAAGGTTGGTTTTGAAGTTTGCCGCAAGTGATTTAACCGGTTTCTGCCTCTTTCTCCGTTGCCTGATCATCTTCGGGAAGAAAAAATGGAGTAGCCCGGTTACGGAGAGCAACACCGTAACCATCCCCAGCAGATCAACCACCAGCTTGCCGGGCAATCCCCACAATTCGCCACTGTGCAGCTGCCAAAGAGTTGTAAAAAGGCCGGTTTTTCGCTCATAGCCAACCGGTTGGGGAAGCTGAACAACATCATATAAAAAGCCGTCGGTCGATTGTAACAGGTGGTGCCGGGTCAGCACCAGCAAGGTATCATCTTTCAGGGATACATCGGCAATACGTTCTTCCCTGAACGGTAGCATGATCTTTCGCCACTGCCGCCCCGCCGGTTCCCGATAATAGAGGCCGAAATGGGTGCCCGCAAAGAGTTTATTCTGAAACCTGACAATCGAATAGATCTTCCTATTGTCGATCCCCCGCGGAAAGCCTTGATTGTAATCGGAAAAAGATGCAAGACCGGTGGAGCTTTTCCAAACGCCAATGTTCCCGTAGATCAGCAGTGAATCATTCTCCAGTGGGCATGATCCCCGCACAGCAGCCAGATTCCAGTTGCTATAACGGTAGTTGGGAGGTAAAACGTTCCGTGACAAATCAACGGCGGAGAAAGTATACCTGTGATTCAATACAATTCCTGACACTGCAAACAGGATAGCAACTCCGGCAATGATAATCCCGGGCCACTTGTGCAGCTTTCTGAAAAATTTTACAGCTTTATTTTTCACCATTAACCTATCGTTAAAAAAAGTTCCGGATAGTCAATCCTTATTATCCAGGTATTTCTATTGCCCACTTGCTTGTTATTGTGCTTTTTACCTCACTCAATCATTTGTTTTAATGGAATTCACAATAAAATACGCAAACGCATATATTCTTTTGTCCTGAGATATCAGAAAATAGTTCTTTCTATATCTTTCTTCAGTCAACATGTTTCATTCCGAAATCGTGCAAATATAAATATATTTTTAATCGTCGACAAAAAGGTCTTTTAGTCATTTCTTATTTTTTACCTTTGCATCATTAAAATTTGATATTGTGTTTAAAAAGGAGACGGAATATGCATTACGAGGGCTGATATATATCCAGCGGCAAAACCAGGAAGGTAAGAGACCTGGAATTATAGAAATTGCAACAGAAATAGACACTCCCCCGTCATTCACGGCAAAAATACTTCAACGGATGGTTCGGTTTGGTTTTCTTACTTCGGCCAAGGGTAAAAACGGGGGCTATTTTTTTGATCCCAGCCGGAAAGAACTCACTCTTAAAGAGGTAGTTGCTGCCATTGAAGGAGATAATATTTTCACCGACTGCGGATTTGGATTAAAAAACTGTGATGAAAAGAATCCCTGTCCCCTGCACAGCGCCTATGATTCGATTAGGTCAGCGATCGACAGGCTCCTTTCGGAAGAGACTATTCAGAGCCTGGCTAAAAATAATTTGGGAAAGACGACGGTACTAAACAGGCATACCATTTAATTATAGCCCACTCATAAACAGACTTAGCAAAATTGGAAAGCATCCCTCTATGATTTAAATGATTCAATCCTTTGATCGGGCGAAAAAAAAATGGTATCCCATGATATAAAATCAAAAGGATAAAAATATCTTTACAACCAGAACAGTAAAAACTGATTTACAGAACTTCCGGAAGCTTTATACTGAATGAGTATGATTTCCTGAAATTATTAACCAATTGACAGTATTCAATGAAATTATTCCTCAAGGACCAGCATATTTCTAAATTTCTGGCGTTTGGAATTCTTCTGGTGAGTTCAGCTTTTGTATGGGCGAAACCACCACTACTAACGAACAGGGAGTTGTTAAATCCTCCCCCGAAGGTTATTCGCACGTGTTGTGCGTTTGGAACAGACCTGAGCATCGCACGAATTCCGTTTATAAAGATGACCGATATCATCTCCCTGGAAGATGTTGGTTCGCATTATTATCTCGGCCACAAGGATGAGATCAACGGAATCATATATACCCGGAAAGGAGGATTTATTGATCTGGGACACCTGCGGGATTATGCTGATTATACGGCATACCTCTACACCGTTATCAGATTATATGCTGCAAATAAAAGTAATGTCGTGTTGGAATTAGGACATGAAGGTGGCCATAAAAAATTGATCATCAATAGTCCTCATGAAATAGACAGCATGTTACTGTTTGAGCTGGCAGGGAAAATCGCTTATGATCTGTCCCTCTGGCATGAGATAGCCACCTGGTTTGGATGCTCCTATGTACCATTGATCCCGGAGCGTTATTCCAGCTTTTCACCTGAAGATTTATATTCCAACTTGTTGGGAGTTAAGCTTGGCATTCAGTCATTAAAAAGTGATCTGGAGTATAATGAAGCAATGAAAATGGTTCTTTCAGAGACTTTGGTAAAACTTGAAGCAGTAAAAACCATTGAGGAAACTTACCTGGCCATGGAACAGGTTGAAAATATTTGGTGGACCCGGGAAAAACCCTTGCCGAGCAGTAAAGTGCTTCTGACCAGGTATCTGGATTCCGGGTCATCGCTTAAACCGTGGTTATTGCCTGATGAAACAAACAGTTACACTCCTCATATCCTGGATATACCCGATCCCTCACTTACCCGGTTGTATCAGTTAAATATTAAAATTAACAGGAAGTTTCCATGGATGACACCGGATTCACAAAACCCAGATAGAACGATTGATCAAAATGATTTTGAGTGGTTTGTCGATCATATCCGCAACAACCAAAAAAAAATTACTCCAAAGCGAACCGAGAGCTAACCGGGGATATTAAGTGAATAATGCAGATAAATGATAAACAGATAATTGCATTGCGTCCAGGTTATTTAAGATAGAAATCAAAATATCATTCAATCGGGCGGGTATAAACTGGTTAAATGAACCTTGATATGATACAATAAAAAAGAGTTACAAGTTCCAATCATTGTAACCCTCTTGTTATTCGTCGGCTTGCAGGGATTCGAACCCTGGACCCGCTGATTAAGAGTCAGCTGCTCTGCCAACTGAGCTACAAGCCGATTTGCGTGCAAATGTAATAAAATTATCGTTTCCCAAATTTATTTTTTTTGTCTACTAAAATCTATATGCCAACACATTCAATCACTTACAATATAATATTTTTAAAAACCACCAAATTACCGGATTTAATGAAAACGTAATACGTTGGAAGACGCTGTTCCTGATAACTGTCCGGTTTTTCATTTCTTTTCATATTTCCTGGCGCAAAAGCTGGCGCAGAAATACAGAACATAGTATCATCACAACACCTCATTTAATACAGGAATAAATTTTCTTTATCCGGTCATTGTCCATGGCTCCGATATAATGGCGGGTTACCAGACTGTTACTATGCCCCAGACATATCCCGATATCATCCAAACTCACATCAGCCCGGCGTAATGTGGTCGCAAAACAATCCCGGGCGGTACATAATTTAAGCGGTACGGATAGGTTCATCTTCTTACTGAGCTGACCTAATCGGGCGTTCATTTTTGAGCTGATTTTATGTACCCTGTTCACAAAAGATTGCTCGGTATATTCCTCATTAATCTGGCCAATTATAAACGGACTTGTCTTCACACCCACCTTTTCAATTGATTCTTCCAATGGTGGTGTGATCGAGACCGGTATCTGTCTTTTCAGGTTTTTCCTTGTTGTTTCTGTCTTTTTCCGATCGAAGAATATCATATCACCATGAATGTTGCTCCACTTCATCCGAACCAAATCAGAAATATTGATACCACCACATCGATATAAAAATTTCCAAATATCAAGAGCGTACTCCTGCTCGGGTGAGTCAAAATCATTAAATGAAATTACCTTTTCAATTTCATTTTCAGCAAGTACAAGCTTTTCCGGAATATAGGTTGCTATCTTGTATCCACCCCGTGAAAATGGGTATTGATAAAAATCGGGTAACAATTTTTCCTCATACCTATAATAATTTATTACCCGCCTGATATCCCTCATGTACGAACTAACCGTGGTCTGGGAGCATCCTTGATTGAATAGATATGTTTCAAATTCAATTAAAAAATCTGGCGTAATTTCTAATATTGATAATCCCTTTTTAAATTTCTCAAGGATGTTCATTGTATTACGGTAATGAATCTTGGATTTTAATTTTACCCCTCTATAGTTCTCATTGAACCTGGTAATCAGTTCCTTCATCAATAAATTGCCGGAAATGGTTTTAACCGGTTTTTTGAAAAGTTCCCTGAATCGTTTCTTATTGAAGGGTCTCAAATTATCAAAAATCTTCTCTGCCTTGGTTACCTGTTCATTGGCCCAGCCACGAAATTCAATACTTTTTGAGTCAACCGATTTTTTAAGAAAAATGTGTTCATATTGATCCACCAGGCAACTGCCAATGGTTTTAGTCGCCTGTACTCAAAGGAAGAAAAAGTGAGTAAACAAATAATACATTTTATCACGTTATTTATATCAATAATGTGTATTTTTACACAAAATTGATATATGAAAATTAACAGAAACATATTAAACGACCTGACAAGATGGAAAGACAGCCCATACCGGAACCCTCTTGTTTTGCAAGGTGCAAGACAGGTGGGCAAGTCGTTTGTGCTTAAAAAATTCGGAGAGCAGTATTTTGAGAATTACTGTTATATTAACTTTGACTTTGAAAAAGAACACAAATCTGAATTTGCCAAAACCAAAGATCCGGTTAGACTGGTTTCCTACCTTTCAATGGTAAAGGGAATCAATATTAAACCGGAATCAACGCTGATTATCTTCGATGAAATACAGGAGTGCAACGATGCCTTGAACAGCTTAAAATATTTTAACGAACTAATGCCTAATCAAGCTGTGGCTTGTGCAGGTTCGTTACTTGGCGTGGCATTAAAAAGGGAAGGTTCTTCGTTTCCTGTTGGCAATGTCGATTTTTTTACTTTATACCCTGTTTCTTTCAGCGAATTTCTTCCTGTTTTCAATGATAACTTATACAGGTATGTTGAAAACTATGTTAGTGCCCGTAAGTTGGATACTATTCCCGATATATTTCACAACCAGCTGATTGAAGCATATAAAATATATTTATGTTGCGGGGGGATGCCTGAAACCATTGTGCGGTTCCTTGAAACAAAAAACTGGGAAGAGACCGATTCAACCAATAACAAGATCCTCACAGCATATGCTCTTGACTTTGCAAAACATATCGACAGCAAAGATATTCCACGCATTCATCGGCTATGGCAAAATATTCAGGATAACCTGGCAAAGGAAGATCGAAAATTCAAATATTCGCTGATAGAAAAAAATGCACGTGCACGCGAATATGAAAACTCTGTTGAATGGTTAGTGTTTAGTGGTTTAGTTAACCGTACGTTTGAAGTTCAAACGCCCCGGCTACCTCTTTCTGCATACAAAAACAGTTCCGCGTTTAAACTATACATGGTCGATTCGGGATTGTTGCGCACAAAACTTCGCCTGACCCCATTGGCCATTCTGCAAGGCGACAAACTTTTTACTGAATTTAAGGGTATTTTAACCGAAAATTATGTACTTCAATCGCTTACTCGGCAATTTGGAAATGAGATTTATTATTGGACTTCGGGCAATCGGGCTGAAATAGAATTTATGCTCGAAAAAAACAGCCGGATAATCCCCGTCGAAGTAAAATCTTCTGCCAACATAAAATCTAAAAGTTTGTCGGAATACAGAAAAAAATATCAACCCGAATTGTCGATAAGGCTGTCATTAAAGAATTTAGAGAAAAATGATGATTTGATTAATTTACCGCTCTATCTGGCCGATTACATCGAAATCTTAATTTAATAAACATATAATCCGGATTACATTGAAAATCTAAAGAGATTTTTCGGGCGATGCAGACAAAACGGAGAAATACCTGGTGTATCCTGGAGAACTTTCCACGAAAATCTCAGAGGTGAGCCTCATCGGACAGTAAGCGTCTCCGCGTCACCCTTACATAAGGTTTCTTCCTTCTCCTTCCTCTGATTTATCGGTTTGTTTTTTAGTCCAGTGGTTGGGTAGTAACTCCTGAAAAATTTCATCAGGAGCATTTGGGCTGATATATGCCAGTCTGTTTAATATATGTACTAACCCCCCAATAATATGAAATAAAATTGGCGAAACGGTTTGACACTTTAATTTTGTAAAATTATGACAAAAGAAAGGCGTCAATGGGGCAAAGAACAGAAGCTCCAGATTATTCAGGA
>JAQVON010000007.1 GCA_028702595.1 Mariniphaga sp.
AAACTAACATTTGTAAAATAACGAACAGCTTCACTTCCTCCGGTAAAATTAATTAATGCTCTTTGCATCAATGCGTAATCTTTCATAAAACGATTATACCAGTTGTTATTGGGGTATAAATCATTGTCGCCAGAAGCAAAATTTTCTATATCTGAATTTAAAAAGTAATAATCAGAACCCATTCCATCATTGAAAGCAGCTTGGTTTCTTAATTCGGCATATTCAGCTGAACTAATAAACGATGGTCGGGTAATTGTTTGTTGAAAGGAATGATCAATTCGGGTTTTTACTTTTAGTGGACCAATTTTTCCTTGTTTTGTTGTAATAACAATTATTCCATTTGATCCATAACCTCCATATATAGCCTGAGAAGAAGCATCCTTAAGAATGCTGATTGATTCTATTTCTTCAGGTAAAATATAATTCCTTAAAAGCTCTTCAGTATTATATGTAAAAAGTATACCGTCAATAACAACTGCCGGAAATTCAATTGAATTACGGGATACTCCTCTAATATTTAATCGAGTTGTCGAATGAGCTAAAGTAGAATTGGTTTCATATGTGTATAGTCCTGGTAATCTACCCGCAAGGGTTTGTGATAAATTTGCAGCAGGAGATTTTTCAAGAATTTCTCCTTTAACACTTGATACACCTCCAAAGATTTCTGAAAACAAGGCTTTATCATGTGTATTTAGGGAAGTAGTATCCTGATTATTTGCACAAACTTTGATTGTAATGAAGTTTATGAATAATAGGGATCCTAATACATAAATTATTTGTATTATAATTCTATTTTTTATCATTGTATTTATTGTTAGCTATTAATAAATAATTTATTGATATTCACCACCCGGGATTTTGCCAGTCTTCTCCTGTAATTGAAACTATGCGCGAAGCTTCATCTAAAAGAAGTGGTGCTTTCAGCCATTTATTTTCCCAACAACCCCGCGGATTTTCCCGTACTGGGCGCCTTTCGAATGTAAAGGTTCCATCTGATTGTCTGGTCCACCATATTGCACCAACCCATTTGTCGGTTTTACTAAGATCGCCATCAGGTTGTTGCCAACGCCTAACATCATAATATCTATGTTCTTCCCACGATAATTCAACTCTTCTTTCATTACGAATTCGTAATATTAACTCTTGCTTGGATAATCCTGATGGTAGACCGGGTAATCCAACTCTTTCTCTGATATCATTAACAGCGTTTCTTGCTTCTTCTAATGCTCCAAATTCAGCAGCTGCTTCAGCAAAGTTCAGGATAACTTCCCCTAAGCGAAAATATTTCCAATTGGCTCCGGTTACTCTATTGTTGGAGCCGGAATTGGGATGGTGAAATTTTCTGCCATAATATCCTGTTACAGTATTACGTGAACTTGTTAAAGAAATTCCGGATCTAGGTTCATTGACATACGTTGTAAGGATCCTTGTCCTATACCCTGAAGCAGCAGGATAATTTTCTACAGAGGCAGATGTTTCATTAAATGCAAAGAAGGCAGTTCTTTTTGCCAGGTTGTAATATATGCTTGCATAAAAACGTGCTTCCCTATTTACATAAGGATTCTGCTCATCATATAATGCATTCTGGGAATTTAAATTAGGTTCCCTGTGTTGTTCATCCAGGTAAGGATTTGAATAATCAATAATTGGTATCCCATCATATGTTTCAAATGCGTCAACTAATTCCTGACTGGGACATAATCCTACCCTTTCAGCCTGTCCACAACTTTCCAAGCTCCAGGTTCTCCCTTGATTTTGTCTGCTTTGATATATGGTCTCTTTGTCAATAGGATTTGCTTCATATGTCATAACCTGTTGAAAATATTCATTATAAACAGCTGCATGATACCATACATTCCATTGATCATCCGATAATGATTCAATTTCAAGTGGTAAAAACCAAGCCTCCTGTTCTAAATAGGTAGCTGGGAAATTCACTTTATCATATAATTCATAACCATTATTCTTAAGATTTTGCAAGGATGACTTATTAATATTGTAAGCCCATTCCCAGTAATCATTCCCATCATTATAAAGAGGACTGGCTGCATAAATAACCATCCTTGATTTGATGGCTTCAGCGACAGCTTTTGTCATTCGACCGGCTTCAGCTTCAGTAGTAATTCGCCAGGGTAGCTCATTGAATGAAAGGGCTTTGTTGCAATCGTCAACAATAAATTGAGCCACTTCATATGGGCTTGATCTTTCAATTGAGGAAAAATCATCATCAAATGCATAGGGTTTATCGCTGATTGGAAGGGGCATACTGTACCACTGTAAAAGAATTGCATGGTACCATGCTCTAAGAACATAAGCTTCTGCTTTCCATCTGGCCCTGTCTGATTCATTATTGACTTTGGCGTCATCAATGCGGCTTAGAAAGGTATTTAAATTATGAATTGCTGAATAGCAGGCATCCCAAAATGGGGTAGTACCTCCATGTGCATTAACTTGCCACCACATTTGCGGACGATGCAGTTCAACGCCATCATATACTAATTGTGGTAACGACCAGGGTAAAGTAGATTGAAAACCTGATGTGGACCAACCTTCATCAGAAAAATCAACAACCCCCCTGGTATGATAATTCTGATCTCTGCCTCCCCAGGGAATATTATTATAACAAGTATTTAAAAAGGCAGCTGTTTTATCGTTGTCCTCAAAAATGTCATCTAATTCAATGAATCCGGCAGGAGCAACATCGAGTTGATCGATACAGGAATTCATAATTAAAATGATCACTCCCAATAATATCAATATTATATTTTTAATTGATTTTTTCATACTATCAAAATTTTAACATTTTAAAAGGTAATTTGTAATCCAAATTTTACCGTCTTTGTCATTGGATAATTATACTCATTTTGGATTTCCGGATCAAGATGGTCTAATTTCAGGTTATCCCAAAGAAATAAATTTTGACCTCCTGCATAAATCCTGACTTTGCCTAAACCTCCAAGAGTATTCAGTAATCTTTCAGGAACATTATAACCAATTTCAACATTTCTAAGACGTATATAGCTTCGGTCCATTATAAAAAAATCATTTGCTATCATGCTGGTGCTTGTCGCAGCAGACAATGCTGGATAGGTTATTTTTTCGTTATTCAAATAACGATCTTCTGTCCATGCATTCCTATGATAGTTGAAAAAATACAAATGACTTGTAGCACTCCACACTCCTCCAGAGCTGTAATATTTGGAATATTTAGAAACGCCCTGGAAAAATATTGAAAAATCTACTGATTTATAGTTCAATGATGTTGTAAGGCCAAAAGTATTTCTAGGAATTCGATTAGAATAGCCTATTGGTACCAAATCTTTAGGAGATATTTCACCATCATCATTCTGATCAATATATTTAAAATCACCTGGTCGGGGAGTACCATGTTGGTAAGTTATATCACTTTGTTCAATTTCTTCCTGAGATACCCAGAATCCTCCATTCGATTCCCAATCAATTTGATATCCAAATTGTTGTCCGATGGAAAAACCTGTTGTTCGATATCTGTATTCATAATCTTCGTCAAGCATAGGCTCATCAGCATATAGTACTTTATTCTTATTATATCCAAAATTTCCATTGACTCCAATTGAAAAGTCATCGTTAAAAGATTTCCTGTAGTTTAATTCAACTTCAAATCCTTTATTTTCTACCTCTCCTAAATTTACTAATGGAAGATTAGTAAGAGGAACTCCCTGAAATGCAGGAACCATTCCACGTCGAAGTAGGATTTTATCTCGGAATTCAGTAAAATAATCGAATGAAACTTTCAAATCGTTTAATAATTCAATGTCAATACCAAAATTTTTCTTTTCGGATTCCTCCCACTGTAAATAAGGATTTCCGAGAAGCCTTTGAATTACTCCCTGGCTGCGACCTAAACTAGGAAGTGGTCCAGATCCCATTACAATGTCATCCATAAAAAGAAAGCGTTGGGATCCTAATTGATCATTCCCTGCTTTACCAAATGATCCTCTTAATTTTAAGAATGTCAGTAAATGATTTTCCGGGAAGAATTTTTCATTTGATATAACCCAACCTACTGAAGCCGAAGGGAAAAATCCAAATCGATTTGCAGGGGCAAACTGTTCTGATCCATTATAACCGAAATTAATTTCTCCAAAATAACGACTATCATAATCATAGGTACCCCTGGCTGCCAATCCTATTACATTATAGGGAATTTGTCCGGCAAATGCTTCCCAATAGTCTCTTTGCCCCACAAACATTGCACCCACATTATGTCTGTCAAATCGGCGTGAATAATTAATTTTGGTTTGAGCGTTAATTATGTATCTGGATATGAAGGATTTTGCCAGGCTCAATAACCTATCTTCTGCACTTGATTCAATAAAAAGAACCTCATCTGTATTGTAATCAATTTGGGTAATGTATTTAGGTTCCAACTTTGTTCCTTCCAAAGTGGTTCTTGCCCTTGAGTCAAATGAAATCATTCCATTAACACTAAGTCCGGGAGTTATTATTTCACTGAGGTCCCAATCTGCTCCAAAGGTTGAATTTATCAAAGAATTTACCCGATTCGAAAAACCAGATCTGTTAACCTTATTGTAGGTTGCATCAACCTGATAGGGCACGTCAATAATAATTCCGGGATCAGTTCCAAATTCTTCAATTGTTACAGGCCCAGGAGTAATTGGACGAGTACTTTGTGCATTTTTAAATATGACTAAAAGATTTTGATTATCACGCGGACTATTAGATTCTTCAATATATGTACTTAGATTTAGATATAAACTTAATGAATTGGAAACTTTATAATCCAAATTACCTCTGAAACTGAATCTTTTATTATAAACTTGAGGGTTATAACCTAAATCTGATGGATCTTCTGTAATTAGATTTCCTCCCTGATTTAAAAAACCAGCATATCCATAATAGGAAATTTTATCAGTACCTCCACTTACTCCTGCACTAACACGAGTTTCAGGTGTTTGCCGTTTGATTAGCATCCTGTACCAATCATTATTGGGATACATCCATAATCGTTGGGCTTTTTTTGTTTCGTAATCTGGACTATTGGGGTCTAACCCTATAAGAGGATTTTCATATTTGGCAATTACTTCATCTGTAAAATCAGTTGGTAATCCATCATTTTGCATTACTTCATTGTAAATTTTAATCCATTCTACTGAATTAATTGGTTCATCTTCCCGTGTAAATGAAGTAAACCCCTGTTCTGCAGAAACTGTAAGTTGTGGCTTCCCTAATTGTCCTCTTTTTGTTGTAATTATAATTGCACCATTTGCCCCTCGGACACCAAATACAGCTGTTGCCGAAGCATCTTTTAGAACAGCAACTGATTCAATTTCGCGAGGATCAATTTGTCGCATGTTGTCACGAGGGACACCATCTATTAATATTAATGGACTTGAAGTATTTAATGTTCCCATTCCTCGTAAATATATTTGGGGATCATCAAAACCGGGTTGACCTCCTCCTTGTTGAGTAATTACCAGACCAGATATTCGTCCGGCTAATGATGCTCCTAAACTAGCAGATGTGCTTTGTTGAAGCTGTTCTGTTTCAACCGTTGATATCGCACCTGTTACGGATTCTCGTTTCTGAACTCCATATCCCACAGCAACAATTTCTTCCAACCCAATTGTTGCTTCCTCCATTACAATGGAAAAAGTAGTTTGTTCCCCAACCGGGATCTCCTGGCTTTGCATTCCCACAAAAGAGAATTGTAAAATTTCAGCGTTGGGAGGAATTCGTAAAGAAAATTCACCATTGGAATCAGTTATCGTGCCAATAGTTGTTCCTTTTACAATGATAGATACACCCGGGATAGGAATACCATCTGATCCGGTTACCTTACCGGAAATTTCTTTTTGTTGTTGGATTTCACTTTTTGAGTTGAGATGAAAATTCTCATTTCTAAAGGATTGGATGTCTTCCTTTTCATCCTTCAATATAACAATCTGCCGATCGTAAATTTTATAAACATTTCTGGTTCCTTTAAAAGTTTGATCCAGAATTTTTTCAACCGTCTCATTACTCGCGGTAATATCCAACCTGCGATTCACATTCACCCACTTTTCATTATACAACAAAATGAATTCACTGTTTTCTTCGATATGTTTAAATACCTCTTTAACAGTTGCATCTTTCAGTTTGAGATTGAATTTTGTCGCTTGTGAGTAACTATCAGCTGCAGAAACAGCAAAAGCTGTGAAAATAAGAAAGGTTAGTATTTTCATTCTCAATACAATTTTTGATAAGCTTCCCCTGGTGAAGCATAGCAATTTTCGCTTTTTCTTCATACTTTTGTTACGTTTAGATTAAACACTATTTTAGTTTATTCGAAGACCGGTGGGCTTGCACTGTGAAATAAAAGGCCAATTCAATTTCACAGAGCTTGACAGGCTCTCCGGTCTTCATTTTTTTATCGTCGTTTTAATGGAGCTATTTTTTTTTCAATGATCACTTTTCCTTCAATAATTCGGTATTCAAACCCAGAAGCATCAGCCAAAGCAAGCATGACTTCCTCCAGCGATTCTTTCAAATCGAGCTTCCCGGTGATTAAATCATCACCAGGATAATTGGATGGCAGCTGTATAGAAATATTATAGTATCGTTCTACTTTTCGTAAAACCGATAATAAACTTTCCTTGTTGTATTTTAGCCAGCCATATGTCCAGGCGATATAGAAATCTGCATCACTTTCTTCTGATACACTTAGTTTTTCCTCTCCTTTCACAAAGCTGGCTTTCTGGTTTGGCTTTAAAATGATTTCATTTTTTCTTCGCCCCAAACTGCCGGGTCTTTCTACAGCAACGCTTCCTTTTAGCAATATCGTTTCAATGGTTTCGTCGGTTGGGTATGCTGAAATATTAAAATGTGTTCCCAGTACCTTTACATTTATATTGCCAGTCTTAACGATAAATGGTTGGTTGTCGTTCCGGGTTACCTCAAAACAGGCTTCTCCTTCGAGATAAACTTCGCGGGTACTTTTCGTAAATTTTGAGGGGAAAGCCAGTCGACTGCCTGCATTGACCCACACTTTCGTGCCATCGGCCAGCAAGAGCTCCGATTTCTTCCCATAGGGAATGATCACTTCGTTCATGAAAAACTCCTCATTCCCCGCTTCGGATTTTTGAGCTAAATCGAAAATGCTGTCGTTTACGATTACCTGATTGGCTGAGTCGTTTAGAGCAATGGTTGAATTGTCTTTTTTCAGGGCAATCTCCTCTCCGGTGGATAGTACCATGCGTGCCTCATCTCCTGTGGTTTCCGAAGATGTTTTAAACTGATAACCTGCATCCTGGTCCGTGAAATAAAAATACCCAAACGTTCCCAGTGAAACCAGGAGCAGAAGGACTGCTGCACGACTTACCCATCGGTGAATGGTCAGCTTTCTCCGTTTTTCACTTTGTTGTTTTTCGAAATGGCTGATCTTTTTCCAAAGCTCCATTACAGATTTTTCATCCAGGGTTTCGTATTTGTCGCGAAGCAAAAGGATTATCTTTCGGGCTTGGTTGACTTTATTCCGGAAGTCAGGGTTTTCTTCGATGAATTTTTCCCATTCCCGGTTTTTTTGTTTATGCAACACCCATTCGACAAAAGATTTTTCATCCAGGAGTTGCTCAAGTTTGTATGCTAAAAATTCTTTTTTCATTTAAATTTTGGTGCTATATTTTAAGAAAGGCTGATGAGAATTTTTTGTGTACATAAATTTTAACATTTTTTTAATAAAAGAAAAGCGCCCCCTGATTAAAAGAGCGCTGTTTCATCCTTCTCTAAAAAAAACTATGAAAAACCGGGCAAACCATAATCCCGTTTAAAATAGAAAGACAGTGAGAGAAATTTTGTGGACAAAATTGGTGAGGATGATGGGAGAATGAGACGCTGATTATTATGATGATTTATGATGAAGAACCAGAATATTTACCACTTTACCCTCATATAAAATAAAAACAGATCAGATTCAGAAAGAATCTCTTTCAGTGCTTTTAATGCGCGGGAAACCTGTTTCCGGGCTGAGTCATACTGAAGCCGCATGATTTCACAAATCTGATCGTAATCAAAATTGCAGGTGAACCGGTAGAACAATATCTCCCGCTGTTTGGGACTTAATTCACACAAGGCATTTTTAATTGCTTGTTCACGATGTGTAAATTCTTCCTTGTCGATCAGATCGTGCTCCGCAGAATATACAATCTCTGCCATGATTTCATCATTTTCCGGATGCTCTAGCGAAATTATTTTATTCATGGATCTTGCCAGCTTTCTGCGGAAGGAGGCCATTAAGTAAAAACAAATATTATCCGTTGCCCCCAGGTTTTTACGGGTGCGGATGAGGTCGAAGAACAGATCTTGTATGGTATCTTTGATCAATTCATCATCCTGTGTGAATTTTTTCCCGTAACGATAGAGCATCTGCACATGATTAAAATAAATACGGGAAAGAGCTTTGTTCTCTCCTTTACGAAAATCATCCCATATTTTTTTATCCGTTGTCATCTGCTATTCAAAGGTGATGCATTGAACTTGAATAAATCGTATTCATACTTCTGAGAAAACTTTTAATCATGGCCGCCTTATTCGTTTAGTTCAGTCCTGGTTGTTTCATGATATACTTTCAACTGATCCATTTATACCCGCATCCCTGGTTAAAATGGATAACCTCGTGCAATGAGAAAACTTCCTGCAAGTGTGCATGTAACAGCCTCATCCCGTTTTCTTCTGCTGTACCATGATTCACGATGATCAAAGGATCTCCGCTATCCATAGCATAATAGGTCTGGGTCCAGGTTCTCACAGAATCATCAATAGCGATCCTTAAATCAGCTTCAAGATCCATGAACTTTATCGGATCGCAAATGGCCCCCGTGCCCAGCCCCACAGAACTTACCATCTTCTTTTCATCTCCGTAAAAGGCTACTCCGGCCTGTCCGAATTCTAATAACCGGGAGGCAATGTCACGGGCTGCCTTTCCTGCTTCCACCGGCCTGATCCGGTAGACATTGTAATAGGGTTTGCTGCAGATGATATCCTCGTTGGAATACCCGAGTGCCATTCCAAATGCAAAGGGAATCCCAATTTTTGAAAGAATATCTGGCACATCATGACTGCGAATGATGGAAAGCCCTTTCTCCTCAATCCATTTTTTCTTTTCCATAGCCTGCTGCAGGTATTTTTCTCGTGCCGGCATAGGAAATTCTCCAAAATCCTTTTCAATGTGGTTTAAGTCGAAGTGCGTATAAAAAGTGGGCTCATGTGCTATCATCAGGTTTACTCCTGAGGCTACTGCTTTTTTTAATGTATCCCAATAAGGCATCCAGCAGGTTCCGATTTTGGTTACCCGGGTGTCCGGACTCCCGATGATGATCCGGTCAACCGAATCTTCACCAACATCGTACAGAGACCGTAAATAGGTGTTCACCCCCTTCACCGTGAGTTGCCCGGATTTGTCTTTCGCCTGTGACGCCAATACGGATGGGGCGAAAGCTGCTGCAATAGCATTCATGCTTAGATATTTAAAAAAGTTTCGTCGTTCCATAATCCCGGTTTTTAAGTGATAGCCAGATCAACCTGAAATAAGAGAAAAAGTATAAATTTCTTTTATCCCTGTTTGCATCTTTCGGATCAATTTACTCCTTTTACTTTCATTTTTAACGTATAAACCGAAGTGCGTGCAGTGATAAAAAGAATGTTTCGTTTTTTCCCGCCGAAGCAAACATTGGACGGTCCTTCGGGGACCTCGATCTCTTCAATCAGCTCGCCATTGGGGGAGTATACCCATACTTTTTTTGAGGTGAGGTATATATTCCCCTGGTTATCGATGGTCATCCCGTCGGTACCGCTGGGTGCAAAGAACGTTTTGTTTGCCAGGGTGCCGTCGGACTGTATGTCGTATTTCCAGATTTTCCTTTCGTTAATATCAGTGGCATAGAGTATTTTCCCGTCGGGCGTGCCGATCAGTCCGTTGGGCTGGGTGAAATCGTCAATCACCCGTGTCACCTTACCGTCCGGATCCATGTAGTACACTCCGCGTGCATCCTGCTTTTCGGTGTGCCCCTCTTCCCAGTAATCCCGTTTATACAGGGGGTCGGAAAAATAGATGCCCCCGTTGGGAGCGATCCACAGATCATTCGGACCGTTGAGGTGCTTTCCGTCATAGTTTTCAAAGAGAACCGTCATCTGTTTGTTCTCATCAAACACCACCAGCTGATTATGCTGGTCGGCACAGGACACCAACTGACCTTCCGCATTAAAATACATCCCGTTCGACCGCCCTGTTCCCTCCAGCCACAGGGAGATACCCTCTTTTTCGTCCCAGACGTGGATCTGGTCGTTGGGCTGGTCGGTGAAAAATACCCGACCATCAGGTGCTACGGCTGGTCCCTCGGTGAATTTGAAACCTGTCCCCGCCATTTCTACTTTGGCATTTTTGGCAACAATTCTGCTGTTCTGTCCAAAAATAAGAAATGAAGGAAACAAGAAAAAGAGTGAGAACAGGAGGGGTTTCATCAGGTGGCTCAATGATTCACTTTTCATAGTTGACTGGATTATTATTGATAGATATAACATATAATCTGGTATTCATCGGATCAATCTTATTTAGGTATGACAGCTATTTCCCGATATATTTTAATGGTTCATTTCATATTTTTTTAACGGCAGGTGCAAAAGTTCATAAAAGAAAGAACAATTCAAAATTTATTTTACCAATCGGTATTTATTAAATCATATTTTTGAATCGTTTTAATCAGAAAAATAATCAAAAAGCGGGTCTTCTATATCCTTTCCGGTAGGGGCGGGCCAATAATTTTTCGGCTTCCGGATTATCGATCACGGATAGTTTTCGGGGATCCCAGTTCACCCTGCTGCCGGTATAGTACGATGCCATGGCCAGGTGCACTGCCGTGGTCGATTTAAACGCGTCGTCAACGGTGCAGCTCAGCAGACTCTTGTCCTTTGCTCTCACTGCATCCAGAAAACCGGCTACGTGTCTTTCCTGGGCATCCGGCGCAGGGATATTCATCTCCTCCTGAACCTGGTTCTTCCCTGCAGGCATAAGCACCAGCTTGTTGTCGGAGGCAAACAGGGTTGCTTTTTCTCCGTAGAAGAATATTCCGTTGTTCCGTTCCGGCTGCAGATCCCCGGTCCCCCACATCCGGTGTTGCCAGATCACCGGGCACTCTTCAAAGCGGATAGTTGCCGTCAGGGTATCGGGTGTGGTTATCTTCCCCTTGAGCGTAACCAGGCCGCCTTGTGAATCCAGCGAGACCGGCATTCCGAAATCCATGATCTTCCGGATGATATCGATGTGGTGAATACCCCAGTCGACCAGGTGGCCGTTGCCATACTCCTTTTCAAGCCGCCAGGCTTTGTGCCCGATGACCGGCCGGTAGGGGAGTTTGGGCGCGGGTCCGCACCACGCGTCCCAGTCGAGCGATGCCGGTGGATCCTGTATCGTATGGTCTTCCAGCACCGGGGTATAGTGGATCTGTGCCCCGATCTGGTGGATCTTTCCGGTTGCTCCTTCCTCAATGACCTCTTTGGCTTTCTGAAAAGCTGCGCTCTGCCGTCTCTGGAAGCCAATCTGAACGATATTCCCTGCCTTTCCCACCGCGTTCACCATGGCCAATCCTTCCATCACATCATAGGAGAGGGGCTTTTCACAGTAGATGTGGAGTCCCTTTTCGCAGGCTGCAATGAACGGAAGGGCATGCCAGTGAGGAGGCGTGCCGATCATCACGGCCTCCAGGCCTTTTACCTCCAAAAGATCCCTGTAGTCCTTGAACACCTGGGGTTTACTCCCTTGTAACGTTTCAATTTCAGTTGCACTACTACTTAGGTGAAGAGTGTCTACATCACAAATAGCTATTACCTCCACACCACCCACTTTCAGGGCTGCTTTCGTGATTACCATGCCATACCATCCGGCTCCGATCAACCCGATCTTTAGCTCTCTGTATTGGGCAAATGAAGGAAAATGAACAGCAGTCACCATCGCTGCCGAACCTGCCGATGCTTTTTGAATAAATGACCGTCGATCCATAAACTTAAATTTTCGGTTAAAATAATGAATTTTCGCGAATGGTAATAGGTCAATGGCAAATTGCAAATGACGAATGGCGAATAACAAGAGGCTACATTTTAATCTCAGTTTAATTATTTTTTGCTGTGTACCTTGTCTTCACTAACAGCTCAGTATGTGTGCTTTATTTTATCGGCAGCTCAAACCAGAATATTGTTCCTTCTTCCTTTTGACCTGTGCTTTCAATCCCTACTTCTCCTCCCAGTTTTTCAATAACTCGTTTAACAATAGAAAGGCCTAATCCATAACCCTCTGATTTTTCAGGTGAAAGCCGAACGTATTTTTGAAATACACGGTCGTGATCAGCGGGTGATATGCCATTCCCATTATCCTGCACCCAGTATCTGATTGAGTTGTTACCGGCAGGTGTTGCCCCGACAGATAAAACCGGAGGTGATCCTCCATGCTTGATGGCATTGGAAAGGAAATTAGTCCACACTAATTCTACACATGTAGCATGCCCGGGCACATTTGGCCACGATTCGGGTTCAATGAACTGAGCCTTACTCTTTGTAATCAGTTCAGCCAGTTGTTTTTTTGCTCCCTCAAAAACAGCATACATGTCCAGTTCTTTTTTTTCTATATCCTTGTGAGTGTAACGCGCTAAAACGAACAACTCGTGTGTGATATTCATTGCTTTCCTTGCTGAATCTTTCATCAGCAGAGCCATTTCTTTTATGAATTCTACATCGTTTTCTCCTATACCGGCCTCAATAATTTCGGCTGAGGAAGCAATAGATCCCAAAATATTCCGGAGATCATGTGCTACTGTGTGTGAGAAGTCATCCAAGTTCTCGATCAAACGGCCCCTTTCTTCCAATTCGTCTTTCAGGTTTTTTTCTGATTCTTTTAGTGAAGTAATATTATTGATATGGATCACCTGTCCCGAGAATTTTTTTTGTTGATTTTGAAGAGGAATGATCTTAACCTGATAGAAATGTTTTTTATTCTGGTAAAAGATTTCAAATTCAAGGTGTTGTGGCTCTATGTTGTTGAGCGCATTCATGATGATTTCATGAGAATTGAAAAGATGGGAATAATGTTTGAATTTTGCTTCTTCCGGTTCAAGGTTGAATATTCTCTCAACTGCAGGATTGTAATTTTCAATAAATCCTTTATTGTTGATCACGATTACCCCATCGCACATGATATCAATTAGTTTGTTGCGCGCAAATGGAACAAGATCAAACATACTGTAACGAATGATCCCAAACGTGATGACTAATCCACTGAATATGAACAGAACAGGAGTCCAGTCAAATCCGGGAATTGGATTTAATCCCGTAATATATAGCAGGTTGCCAATCAGTGGAAAGAAGGATGCAATCAACAGTGCCAGTACCTGTGATTTATGATACCCCAGGAATAGATGACCAGCTCGAAAAAGGTTGTATATTCCTGCCAGAATAAGGAGAATGGAATAGGTCCAGAACAGATAGAATCCTACTCCATACTTGTAAGTGATTAAATTTGCCTGGGGAATGAGTTGAATATCCTCCCAGATTAATCCATGAAAATCGTTGGTTAATACCAGGATAAGTGCCAAAAAGGGAATAATGGACAGGATCGTTATATTAAGCGGAGTAATGACCTTTTTTTTCTGGTTAAAAGAGGTTGTAAATAAAAAATAGGTAACCGGAAGAAATGCAATTCCAAAGTAAGACATTTGTGACCAGAATTTTTTGGATTCCAAATCGCTGGCCGTGAATTCCAAACCGTACATGAATGCCCATATCGCGGCCAGCAGTTCCAGAAATATGAGCAGCTTTACTTCCCTGGCTTTTCTGTTTTTCCAAACAAGAATGATTACCCCCAATGCAACAAGTACTGCAATGAATTCGATCATACTTTCTTGTGACAGGATGCGGAAAGGAATTGCCATATATTTTCCCATGTTTTTATTTGCGTTTTATTCTGTGTAAAGAAGGATTTCTCCCTCCAGACCTGCCGGAATTTTTTCAAACCCTTTGGTCCACCTTTCTGCCGTAGGATTATCTTTCAGGCTCATGGCATAATTGTTCAGTACGGTAGTCAGCTTTATTTCCAGCCTGTTTTCTCCATTTTTGAGGGCTTCGCTGATATTAAACGTTGCAGGGCCATACCAGTTCATCCCGACGTGCTTGCCGTTTAAAATGACTTCAGTTACTCCCTTATTGGTATTCTCCAGCTTCAGCCACCTGGCTTCTTTCTTCTTGGTAAAGGTTGTGGCATAGGTAACTGTCCCGGCAAAGGTGTTCAGCTCGGGCAGGGGAGAAGTGCCCAATTCTGTAAGTTTATCGAAGCTTTTAGAAAACTGTTGACCGTTCATGTGTTCAAATACAACTTCCCATGTACCTGTTATTTCTGTCGGATTTGTGTAAACGGGTTTTTTGGGTGCAGGCTCCGGTGTTCCTTCCAAATGGGGCTCAAATACTAGGAGCATTGACTGCAGAGGATCCAGCTCAATGAGAAGCTCGTTTTTCTTGTCTTTGTATGGGAATACCGATCGGGTACCTTCTTCCGGATTCCAGAGCCACGGTGTTTTCTTCCCTGTGGGAAATTCAGCTTTGATGGTAACCGGTTCTTCCCGGCTGGAGTTAACAAAGAAATAGATGTCCCGGTCATCTGCTTTTTTCCGGATTTGATAAAGGATCCTGTTCGGGGTATCCAGGACAACATCGGCAGGGATACCGGTTTTTTCAAGTACCTGTTTCGTCCAGGGAAGCAAATCTGTTTCTTTATCAGGACTTTGAGCCAGATGAAACCGGTCAGCATAATCCGTGCGGAGTTTTTCAAATACCGTTTGAACAATGGAGTCGTTCCGCGATGCATGTTGATAAGCGACCGACCGGTGAGGCACTTCATCGATAGTCACAACCTGGCCTCCGTTTTTCACGAATTCAAGCAGCGCAAGGGCTGTCTCAGGTTGCATCGATTTCACGGAGCAAAGGAATATGGCCTGGTAGGACATAGGGCCGTAGGTCAGTTTTCCGTCACGGATCTCTGCATCACTGATGATATTCTGACTGAGGTAATCGCATGAATTACCTGCCTGACTGATCGATTCCCATAACCGGTGGCCATACCAGGGCAGGGTATGGAACTGGTTCCGGGTAAGGCCGTGGTCAGACCATAAATCGGCTTCCGGAGCCAGTATGGCTATATTTTTTACGGGTTGCGACTGCTGAAACACGTAGGAGAGCCGTGCATTGTAATCGGTCCATCTATTAAACCAGGGCCACCAGGTATTTTTTTCATTAAAATATGCGCCATATCGGATCCATCCCGGAAAGCCGGCTTCCGGAGGGGAATAGTTGTAACCGTGTAAAACGGAATGGTTCATTCCCGCAATGAAATTCATGTCATCGTGCTGTTTTATCTCTTCCAGCGAAGCCTTAAATACCCCGCGGGTGTTGGTCATGGCTTCGTTGCTGATGATCTTCTTTCCCGTGAGGTGCCCGCCCGCTGCAGCGTAATGGTGCCAGGTCATATACCCGTGTCCCTGGCTCCATGTCCACTCGGGTGTGTTCATGTTGGCCGAGTAGATCCAGTTGTTGCTCTCGGGGATGTCAGCGATCATGTTCCCCTCGGTCATTCCCATCAGGAAGGGGGTGCCATAAGCCTGATACCGGCAGAGCACCCCTTTTTCGGTGCAAAAATCCTGAAACTCCTGTGTGAAATTATCTAAAAAGGTTTCTACCAGCAGCTTGTTGTAGTCGTACCTGACGCGTTTCAACTGTTCTGAAAAACCGGCATCATAGTTTTCTTCATTATATCCGGTGTATGGATTGTAAAATATGAATGGGAACCAGGGATCCAAAGGGTAATGGTATGTTTCAAAAAATATTTTTTCAAGCCCGTCAGTCCAGTTGGCTCCGTCCAGCTCAATGCTGTCGCAGAAAAGTGCCCGGATGAGTTCTGACAGGGGCATCCCTGTGTCTTCGCTGATCTTGTTCAACCGATCGAGGTAGGCACGGGTGATCTCTTTCCTGTAGTGGTTCATCACCGGGCCTGCCGCGCCGGGGGCCCCATGCATCACTTCACGGTTGCTCCTTTGCAGAATGCCGTATACCAGGTTATAGTTGCCGTCAGGAACTCGCAGGTTCAACCTGCCCTGGGTTTTAAATGTATCTGTCAGGTCGATTATTTCAGCGGTAGATCGTATGCCGGCAGGTACCAGCCTGATAAAAACCAGCTCGTGACTTTTGGCTGCTTTATAGTTGCGTGACAAAGCGGCAACTGCCTTATTGTATAAACCTGACAAATTATCGTTTAGCACTTCTCCTCCTGAGCAAAGAATCTGATGAACAATGACTCGTTGAATGGTCTCATGCTCCTCTAAAAATTCACCTCCGAAAGGCCAGCCTGAACCGACAATCAGGTCGGCAATCATTCCTCTTTTTTGTGCTTCACTTGTGGCAAACAGCAACATGTCATTCCATTCCTTACTTAGCCAGGTCAGTGGTTGAATACCGATGTTGTCTGCTTCTTCCGGCATGGCTATAGGGTTGATCTCTACCCCGCCGATTCCTGCCTGCAGAAGCACATCAAGCTGGCGGCTGATTTCTTCTTTTTTCAGATGGTTCCCATTCCACCACCAGCGCACAAAAGGACGGGCTTCGGCAGGTGGATCCCGGAATCCTTCAAAAAGGACAGGATCGTCCTGAATTTCCTTATTCTGAGTGTGTATACAGTTGTTTATGGTGAGAATCAGAATGAAGAATACCAACGCCACATTCAGTTTTCGTTTATTATTCACTATAAAATTTGGTTTGGTAGTTTTATGATTTTTCATCAATTTATCAGTTAAGATTTTATTTTTCTGTTTTTCGCATCAGTATCAGGAATAAAAATCTGTTGTGATGACAGATCAAAATGCCATGGGTATAGGATCATTTTTGGATATTTTTTCCCCTTCCCAATAAGGTTCGCCGTCAATCATTTCAATCAGCCTGGTTTTACTTCCCGGCGCCGGTGCAGCACTTTGGGGGATATATTTTGCCAGGCTTTCCATGATGGGTTCATACCCTTCGTATGATGCCAGGTTTTTCCATTCATTTGGATCCTCTTTGATGTTGTATAATTCGCGGGAACCATCGGCATATTGAATATACCTCCATTGGGTTGTTATCACTGCATTATTATCAGGTCCCTGGGAACATATTGCCGGCCATACTCTTTTATGACCAACATCTTGCAGGATGGGTAGCAGTGAATGGCCATCGAGGTCTTTCTTTTGCGGCAATCCGGCCAGATCCGTTAATGTAGGGTAGAGGTCAAGCAATTCTACGGGTTCATTGCTTTTTTTTCCTTTTTCGGTTACTCCGGGTCCGGCAAATATATAAGCAACCCGTGTTGATTCCCGCCAGAGGGTATTTTTTCCTGTAATACCTTTCGTGCCCATGTGGTAGCCATGGTCCGACAGCAGGGCTACAATGGTATTTTCTGCCAGTCCTTCCGCTTCCAGGGCATCGAGTACTCTGCCTACCAGCATATCTGCGAAGCTAATACTGGCCAGGTATGCCCGGACTTTGGGCTTCCACTGGTTGATCATTTGCAACCAGGCCAGGCGCGGTTCAGGCAATTTCCAGTGCAGGTACCAGGCAAAGCGCGGGATATCATCCCGGTCGTTACCCAGCACTTCAGGCAGAAGTTTTTCATCTTCGGGGTATAGATCGAACCATTTTTGGGAGACATACAGGGGAACATGCGGATGCCGGAAGCCCACTGAAAGGAAGAAGGGTTCATCCTTCGGTAGATTTCTCAGCTGATCGATAGCCCAGTCGGACACCTTCCAGTCATCCTGCTGCATATCCTCTTCGGGATATACACCCCAGTCAATCAGCGGATGCCCGGTATTTTCCACCAAGGGTTTTTCCGGACGTGGAAAAAAACCACCATGGAATCCCCAAACACTGAATTCAGGCCCATCCTTACGACTCTCTTTCGGAGGGTAAGCATCGTGATATACCTTGCCGGTTGTCAGCGTTTTGTAGCCATGGGATTCAAAATATTGTGGTAAAGTTACATGATCAGCAAATTGAGGAAGCTCCCTGAACCAGGGACCGAGCGCATATACTCCGGTAGTTGTGGGTCGCAAGCCCGTCAGGAAGCTGGTTCGCGACGGATTGCATATGGGCGCCTGAACATGTGCATTGGTAAACGCCAGCCCTCTGTCGGCCAAACGATCGATGTTCGGAGTTTGTACCCTGGAATGACCTTCCAGATAACCAACCCAATCGTTCATGTCATCGATCGTGATCAAAAGTACATTGGGTTTGCTTTGTTGTGCTTCTGCCTCAGAGAGGGGCATCAAGAGTATAAAACATCCGGAAAAGAAAAGTAACCAGCGTGTTAATATTGACATTTTCATATGATTAAAATTAAATATTTTCAACGAAATCTAATGGAACTCGCATGGATTTTTATCATTCCCTTGGGCGATTTTTAAACCATGCATGTTTTATTTGAAATACTGATTGGCAAAATGGATAAACTGCTGCCAGTCGTAGGGTGTCATATTGTGTTTCCCTTCCCGGTTGTGAAATCCCATGGGTAACCGTACCAACTGGTGATTCACATCAGGCATGTTATGGGGCAGGCCGGGTAGATAACCATATAGTTCATAAACAGGTTGTGCTTCTTTTAGCGCGATGTACTGGCCTTTGGGGTCGGCCCACAAATCTTCTATGGCTCCGGCCACGTACACTGCCCGTGGAGCCATCAATGCCAGGAGCATGTGCTGGTCAACCGGGAGGTACTCCTCATGGTTGGCATACTGTCTGTAATTTGGACAAAACCAGTAGGGAAATGTTGTGGTGATCACTTCAACAGTTTCCCCGAAATTTCTGCGTGACAGAGCAGCCCCTGAGTTGCCCGACTCATTGGAGATGGCAATCGCCACACGTTGATCCTGCGCTCCACACCACAGTGCGGCTTTCCCTCCCCGGGAATGTCCCACTACAACGATTTTTTTTGCATCCACCAACCTCTCCTTTTCAAAGTAATCGATGGCCCGGCTGGCCCCCCAACCCCATGCTCCCAAAGCAGCCATACCGTTGTTCATGACCATCTGCTCAGGATAAAGCTTTTGCAGAATTCCATTCGTGAACGCCTTCTTATCGTCGGGAGCCACATCCTTAACATCGAATCCGGCAATCCCATATCCCGCTTCAATGACTTCCTCTGCAGGCCAGAAACCATCCTGGTTCTGACGGGTCACATCCATGGTCTTTACCCCCCGGTGGTTGATGACCAGGAAGACAGGAACCGGTTTTTTTACCTGATTGGGAGTGAACAGAATGAGGTTGATGGTTACCTCTTGCCGGTTCCGGCTTACTGTAATGGCAACTTCCTTGAGTGTGGCTTTTCCGTTCATGGCTTTTTTGTCCTGATTCATCTTTTTGAAACGGATTTTGTCGAAATCTTTGGGTACCTGTCCATATACATGATCTTCAAATAGTTTCAGGATTTCCGGTCGACCAATTGTCTCCCAATCATGGGTTGAAGAAACAGGATACCCGCTCTCCGTTTTTAAGAGCTCGGGCAATGTGTACGTTCCGACTTTCCCCTCATCGTAATTCTGTGCAGCGAGGGAGTGCAGGATGAAAAGAAAAACCAATAAACTGTTGATGCTTTTTGTATAATTCATTTTTATGCTGTTTTTATTTATCTGTTTTATTGAGTAACTCCAGCCAAAAATAGTATTTTACTTAAAATTGATTTGTTTTATATTCAAAATTTAATTAGGCAGTCCTGAATATTAGAGCCTGAATGATCATCTCCCGTTCGTTGTGCCGGTTTTTGTAACCCTGTTTGAAGGGTGTCACGAATGGGGTAGGCCAGTTTAGGACACAAAAAATCAGGATTAAAATCAATGACGATCTTGAAGAAAATTACGAATTACGAGAGGGCATCTGCGAATTAAGAGAAGGATGATACCTTGATCTTTGCCTTTGCGTAGTAGTGATGAAAAATTTCTTCATGGTGATTTTTTTCTTTGTGGTTAAAGTAAACAAATTAAATGACATAAAATTTACAGCACGATTGTTTTTCTTTCGCGGTTACTGACCAGGCAGGTTTCCAGAATTTCCAGCACACCTAACACTTCTTCACGTTTTATGAATGGTTCGGCACCGTTTCTGATCCGGTTAAACACATGATCGTAGAAGAGGTTATAATTCCCGGGTATGGTTTCCACAACACTTTCCACTTGTAATCCTTCCTTTTCGAAGGAAAGGATCCCCCATTTATTTTCAGGTTCCCTGCCCCAGTTGGGCCCAACGGGCAACATGCCGGTTTTTAGTAATTCTTCCTGCGGGTCGATGCCCCACTTTTGGAACGTCCCCGATGTTCCGTGAATAGTGAAACGGGGTCCTGGTTTTTTTACCAGATAAGAGCATTTGACTATCGCAGAAAATTTTTCATAATCGAGTCTGATGTCATAGTAGTCGTTTACTATTCCTCCGGTTCTGACAATCCTGAGATGTGCTGTAACTGCTTTCGGTCTGCCAAATAACAGGTACACCTGGTCGATGGTATGTGAACCGATGTTGTACAGTACCCCTGTATACTCATCACCTTCCTCTTTCCAGGTATCGGGAGTAATGTAGTTTCGATAGCGGTCGAAATGGGACTCCATTTCAATAATACGTCCCAAATAATTTTGTTCGAGTATCTTTTTGACTGTTAAAAAATCATTGTCCCAGCGACGGTTTTGAAAAACAGTGAGGGTAAGTCCTTTTTTTTCTGCCAAGTTGAAAAGTTCTTCAGCTTCAGCTCGTTTTTGTGCTGCCGGCTTTTCGAGTACTACATGTTTCCCTGCTTCGAGTGCCTGACGGGCCATTTCATAATGCAGGTTGTCGGGCGTATTCACAACAATCAGCTCTGTATCCGGCAATCCTAACAATTCAGCATAATTCCGATGAATTGTTGCCTCAGGAAATAGTCGCCTGGACAGGCTTTTGTGTCGCTCCAACACTGCAGTCACTTCAAATCCGGAGTTTCCTTTCAGTAATGGGCCGTGAAAAACTTGTCCCGACATACCGTATGAAGCCAGTGCTGTTTTGATTATTTTCGTCATAATGTTATAATTATTAATGGTTTAATCTGTAATGGTGCCAAAAACTTGTTGCATAACATTTCCAATTTTACCTATTTTACAACATGATTTGCTCCATCTACAAAAATTTGATTGTACCTTCGAATGCCTAAAAGTATAAACAGGTTTTATTAATTCCAAACTATGGAAAAGTATATTAACAGTTTCATGAAAAGGATTACCTCCTGTGATCTTGAAACCGGTGATTTTCCCGGCCCGGTTATCACGATTTCCAGGCAGTCGGGCTGCTCAGCCCAGCGCATTGCGATTAAGTTGTCAAAAATTCTTACAGGCTACAGCTATATGTCGGAAACCAAAACCGACCTGGAGTGGAAATGGGTTGATAAGAATATTTTTGAATCCGTTGTTTTAGATATGATAGAGGAGATAAAAACGGGTGATTATGATGATATTGAGGAGGCCGAAGTGAAGTTAAAGGAGGTTGCTCGTGCCTTTTCAAATGAAACCCTTTACGATATTTCCGATCGTTTTTTAATCAATGTTTTTAAAGGGGTGATTGTCAGGTTGGCATGCAAGGGACGCACCATCATTGTTGGCCGTTCTGCCGGGGTTATCCTGAAAGAAATACCCAATACGCTGAATATCCGACTTGAGGCTCCGCTGGAATGGCGTATTAACCGCACCATGCAACTCAAGGACTTAAGTCAGGCAGAAGCTGTTGCATATGTTAATGAAATGGATGAAAAGAGGGATTCATTTATTGAAAAAGTAATCGGGAGAAAAGCCAACAACGAGGATTTTGACGTGATTTTCAACTATGCTTCCCTGCAGGATGGTGAGATCATCGATGCCATTTTAAATATTCTTCGAAATAAAAAGATCATTTCACTGTATGAAGATTTTTAATCTTCATGGCCTTACTAACCTTTTTCATCCGCCCAAATTTCCTGAATTGCCATCAACGTCGCCAGGTAATTCTCTCTCGGATTTTTTGCCTGAATGATAAAGACTACTGAGTCAGCTGGTTTATTTATATACAGTTGAATATTCCCGTCGGTATGAAGGATGGGTTATTCCCCCTCTTTCTCCAGCAGTTTTACAATCTCTTTGTGTCCGTTATCCTTTGCCCGTTGCAAAGCGCTGAATCCATCACTGTCCAGGTAGTTGACATCGGCTCCCTGGTCGAGCAGTTCTTTTACTTTTTGAATATTACCTTCCCATGCAGCTTTCAGAAGCTCCGGGCCATATTTCAGGTTGTCGGTGTTTTCGGCAGAGGATGCATCTGTCACCTGATTCTCCCCGGGCATCTCCTTGTTTTTGAGGATGAAGCTGAGCCTTTGCTGACCGGATTTTTGTGCCAGTGATTCCGGTGTATTCCCGCTGTTATCTTTGAGGGATAGGTCAGCACCTGCTTTTACCATGGCCAGGGTTATTGTTGGGTATCCCATTTCAACAGCCAGGTGGAGTGGTGTTTTTCCATTTTTGTCAACAGCATTTGTTGCTGCACCTTTATCTATTAGAAGATTTACCACATCGGCACTGACTGAAGGAACTCCTGAATAGCGCAAATAACCCTGAAGGCAGGCCAGGTGAAGGGCTGTTCTCCCATTTTTATCTTTGGCTTCCAGGTCGATCCCCGCTTTTATCAGGTCTTCTATCCGCTGTAACGAATGACGGGCATCCTGTCGCCAGCCTGTGTAGGCGTTAATCACAGCAGCATGAAGAGGTGTCAGCCTGTCGTTGGAGACAGCTGAAAGGTCAGGCCTGGCATTCATCACTAACCGGAAAATATCGTATTTGGTCATTTCTTCCACCTTGTTGGGTTTATTCACATTATCACCAAAAGTGGATGCAGCCATATGCAGGGGTGTGTATCCGTCGTTGGCTTTGGCGTTGATGTCGGCCCCGGATTCAATGAGGTATTTTACCGCATCGCCATCGCCGTTCATGATGGATAAGTGGAGCCATGTCCACCCGTTGTGCAGCGTTGTTTGGATTAATTCCTGCCGGTCGATCTGTTTCATGTCAGGCAGCCTGCTGATATTCCCCCCGTCGGGTTTTGGCTGGAAAGCAATTTCTCGGGGGAATGGATCGCTGTTTCCCCAACTTCCTTCTTCTGCACCCTCCGGAATCTTCCAGGCTTCCGGAAGCTCCGGTCTGTTTTCGCCTGTTTTTAGCTTGCGATGAGTACCGTTGAGCGTGATTATACCTTTGGAGGGTATCGTGAGCTTTTCTCCAGGTTTGAGTTTGCCCTCTGCAACAAATTGTTCCGATTGATCCGACCGGTATATATCCAACGTTGTAAAATTATTCAGGTCGGTTTCAACCGGAGCATCACTGTTGTTTATCAGAACCAGGGTCAGAGTTCCGTCATAAGGATCATGAAAGGCCGAGACTGACAAGCCCGGGTGTTTGGTGTTTGCCTCCACCCGAAAAGCCCCGGGCCTGATGTACCTGTAGAAATGTTTGGATGCATAATATTTGTTGCCGGGTTTTCCATTGACCATGATGGAATATTTGCCGTCGCCACCTCCCGATAATTGCCAGTAGATCCATGCGCTGAAATTTCCGTAAACCAGGTAGTCCTGAATGTCATTGGCTAACTTGAGCGCTCCCTCCCAGGTCTGGTCGTGCCCGGATGTTTCAGTCATCCAGTTCTGGCGGTTGTATTTTTCGGTTTCCGAAACCCATCGTTGCAACTCTTCTCTTCCGCCATGACGGTGCGTGGAGAAGTGACCGTTGAAATTTCCCGTTTCAGGATCGTCCATGACAGGCTGAATATAGTAAAGCATCCGGTCGAAGTACATCATATCCTCGGGCATCAATATTTTTGTCGTGATACCTTCCTTCTCAAATTTATGCATCACAGCCCTGACAGCCTCTTTCAGTACCCAGGGCTGGTATACACCCGACCTGTAAAATTGAGCAAAAAGAAGTTCATTCTGAATACTTACCCAGTTTAGATCAATCCCGTAATTCTTTTTTGCCAGAATGATTTGAGCAGCCAGGTATTCAGCAAATTCATCGACCATGTCGGCCCGGAGATAACCTCCCTGAACAGGTGAACGGTTTGTTTTTAAAAAGTCGGGGGGTGACCAGGGAGTACCCATGAATCTTTTCACTCCCTGCTTTTTAAACTCATTCATCAGGTTCATGGATGTTTCGATCCCCTTGTTGCCGATATTATCCTTCAGCCAGAATCCGTTCCAGTTAAAATGATTGGGATCATCATCGTCGTTGATCCATTCAGTATGCTCTTGTAAGGGCACCCGCACAATGCTTAATCCCAGGTCATTGACCACCCGGTCAAAAAAGCCGGGATCAGCATATTCAGGTGGAAAATCCCGATAATTTACAATACAGGAACCAAACCCTTCAATGACCTGGTAACGGCTATTCATGTGGATGGTTACCCCCGCTTCGGAATTGGCTTGTTCCGTGCCACATCTTAAAAAAGTTAAACTTGTTGAAAAGAAAAAAATAAAAAGTACCAGATGATTCAGTTTTTTCATAACATGGAATGAATAGGTTTATTCTACTTGATTTAATAATCTTGGTTGATACTGTTGCATTAAATAACTGCTGCAAGATTCTGTTGTCTTTATGAGCCAAAAATAGAAAAATATCGGGAATTCAGAAATATACTCCGGAGAAGCTTGTGTCCACTCTTTCTTTTCGTTCATGGTTTATTTTCTCACAAAGCCACGATGGTACAAAGAGAATCATCAATCGAGCAATCTTTATTTATATAATTTATTGAGTTTTTTCAGCAGTGCTGAATACATTTCCGGGCGTTGTGATTCCAGGGTACTTTTGGCATAGTCGCGAAAAGCGACGTGGTTTTGCCAGGTTTCGCAGGGATTGTCATAGTTCCATTTCACAGGTCCGTTGAAGTCGCAATGGTAATTGGGTCTTTCCTCCGCGAAAGGTTGAATGAATTTTCCTGCCCAGCTCCCTTTCTCCGGATCATCCAGATCATTCTCATTGTCAATGACATACAACACCGAAGGTGTATCGCCCACCCGAAAATACTGAGCCCATGGAGCGTTTTTTACCACTTCTTTCATATGGGCCCCCAGGGCTCCATAAATTGAAAGTTGGTGAAACATTTCACGGGGGCCGTCTCCGGAAAACATGCCTTCGTAAGTCCAGTTGATCTCGAGCCACCACATTTTGGTGAACCGCGGGTCATTGAAAATTTCGTTACGACCGTGTCCGTTCCAGTTATATTGTTCACATGGTTTTTTCGTTTTCTCCCAACCCGGGGGGATTTCTTTACGGTAGGCTTCCATCATCAGGTCAGTCCCAATGGTGATAACCCGGATGTTTTCCGATACTTTGGGATTGCTGCAAAGCGCCTCCCTGAAAAGCTTCATATTTCCCCAGACCAGCACATACAACGGATCGTCTTCCTGTGTTGCAGCAGCCTGAAAACGCTTCATGGCATCCTCCCGGTTAACGGCAAAAAGCTTATCTATTGCATCGGGATTGGGAAAACCCTTTGTTTTAAAATGGTAGCGCTGGTAATCTTTCGTATAAGCTTCTGCAGCAAGCTGACAGGCTTCCAGTCCCCGTGCATCCCACCTGTCGGGTACAATTCCTTCAATTTGAAGCTCATCGGCATACCAGAGCAAATGGATCAGTGACTGCCGGTCATCCGGATCGCCTGCGTCAATGTTTATATCGGTGAATACAAATACCCGGGGACGGGTTTCACCCTTCATGTAAAAGACACAAAAAGCTGTAAGAAGAATAGTGAAAGTATATGGTTTCATTTTTTCTGATAAGTTTTATTGATACGTATTAACTTCTGTGTTCATCAGGTAAAAAAGAATCAACATTACTCCCGGGCCGACAGGAAGGGTTTATAAATCCGGATTTCTTTTATTTTCGATTTATACTTTCCTGTTTTTTTAATTTTCAGGAGATGATTTGTATTTGGAATACCCTGAAACAATACCGGATAATCCGTGCCGGATTTCACGGGCGCTTGATCGGGTGGATAAAAATCCATGCCGATGGAGTAGGTTCTCCATTTTACGATATCTCCCGGATGCACTTCTGCTTTTGATACCTTATATGATCTGTTCAGATGCCAGTCGCCGCCATTTTCGCTGTCGCCTCCTGCAATGATGACCCTGCCTGAGGGAGAGACAAAATCGTGGAGGGAGGTTCCATTACCATCTTTGCCTGTAACAGACCCTTCCACGCTAAATTGAAAATCGGTATAGGGAGGAACCACTTTGGAAAATGTTAAGGTCCATTCTTCGTTTAGCCAGGGTACGTGATGTCTGACCCGGATCATTGCCGGAAGCTGCCATGGCCAGTATCGCCCTGTATCGTTATATGGCCTTGTCATATAGTGAGTTCCAGGGTGAGCTGTTGGTGGTTCCCCGTCAACTGAAATTTCAAGAGGGCGAATTGTTCCGGATTTTTCGTTTTCAATCACGGCAACTGCCCGGTTCCCGGTAAAGGAAAGTGTCAGAGTCTTTCCTCTGAATGTAAAATCCCTTCCTTCCCTGTATATCGTACACAACCCAAAAGGATCAGGTGGATGATGTTGTCTGAAAGTAAAAACGGGTTTGATCAGTTCAGCCATGACCAAATTCCCGTCATCATTCAGGTGAACTCCATCTTTCAGAAGCTTTGCCGGTTCCAGGTTGTTATCTTTCAGATATTTTTTCCAGGGATCCCGGATGTTTATCAGGTCACATTTGTATTTTTCCGCCAATGAAGGGAGCAGGTGATAGGACATCGTGTCACTCCAGTCGTTTTCTTCTGTGTAATGATCATTGGTTATTACTACTTCCGCTGCAGTGCGACTTCTGATCGTATACAGTACCGAATCGTAACAGGCCACATCACCATAAATGTGCAACAGAACAAGATCAGGGTAAAAAGAACATACGTCCATTTCAACAGTTTTGCAAAGAAGCTGGGAAGCAAATCCACCGATTGCCTTATTTTCCATGACAATATTTGCATGGGGATACTGATCTTTTACATATTCCTTTATATGAAGCCACCATTCCTGTTCACTGATGGATTGACCATAAACCAGTATTTTTACCTCATTGGGGTTTTGCGGGTCACTGTTTTTCAACAGGTTTAGTGTTCGGGATGTATACCTGCCAAGGTTTGCAGTATCCAGGAGAACAGGTGGATCAATGAGTTCCGGATTTTTGACAGAGGCCGGGTTGCGGCTGTCGGCCTGATCCCTGGGTTCATCACCCCGGATCTCTTTCACCCTATTCCCATGTGCAAAATGATCTGCTGCATAAAGAATGAAGAATGATAGGAGAATTATTTTTAGGTTATTCATGTAATTGTTAAAGGTAGGTTTGTTCCTTCTGACCATGAGCTCTTCAAATTTAGAGACTGTTTTAAATTTATCCATTTATTCTATTTTGCGCTTTTTTCACTCATACTGCTGCAAAATTTCCTTAAATAGCTATGGCTGTTCGCGTCAATTTTGCCTTGTCTGAGCAAAAAACAGATTAAAAAATTTCTAAAAAACAAAATCAAAACAGTCTCTTAGAATTTCACAAATTTTATTCTCTCAGAAGCATGATTGCTGAATAGTACTTCAACAAAATAAATTCCTTTTTCATAGTTGGAAAGTGGTATTTGCATCACGGGATTTGGGTGAAGAAATTCGTCTGTCAAGTGTCCACTGAGAGTATAAATTCGTAATCTTTCCCCCTGTTCTATTCCTGAAATATTCAGTTTTTGATCTGCCGGATTTGGGTATACCCGAATTGATTTTTTATGCAGGCCAGGAGTTACCGTATTGTTTGTACTTTCTACCCAATCTTTCAGTGCCCTGTACCGGTGTGCATCGGTTAATGACTGGTCGGTAGAAGCTTTTGCTCCCCAGGCTCCGCCACTGGACCAACGGGCAACATGGGTGTAATGACAGGTGAGTTCAAAATAATCTTTAACTGTATTGAGCCATTCCAGGTACATATCGTAACTTTCGGGATTCTGGCTGAATAGATGGGCATTGGTGGTGTAATGCTGTCCTCCTTCGTAGGCAATCAATTTCATTTCAAATGGGGAAATGGCATCAATCACTTTCGAGAAGTGATCGGTTGACTCGGCCAGTTTAGCTGTCCATTTTGACCGGATATCGGTTGCCGCACCATCGCCGGTATTGATATAGTTGGCAATGGAATAGTAATCGGGGTACAAACCATAAGGATTGAGGTTTTTGTGCGTTCCCTGGCTCCAGGTTTTGTTTTGCAGGGCTAACATTTGTTGCTGTGTTCCCCAGAAAGAGCCATTCTGGCCGGAAATGACCGTCTTCACCCGGTCGGCATCTTCACCAAATACATCCAGAAAAGCTTTTTGCAGCCGCGATGCAGCATACACATGAAAATAGAATTTGGCTGTGTATTTGTCCGGATCGAAACCCAGCTCCAGACCGCGGTCTCCACAATAATCCCCCTGTTGGAAGGATTCACCTCCGCTCCAGGTTTCATTGGAATATTCCACATAAACAATCAGCGAAGTATCCAGTTCCGATTTTATGAGTTTAGCCAGGTTTGTCCAGTAATTATTAATGGAGTCTGCTTCCCACGACTCAATGCTTTTGTGGGGAACAGTAATCCAGATATCGGCACCAATGCGGTTGCAAAGATCAATTTGCCATTCATAAGCCACTGCTCCCCGGGGAGTATTGTAATGGTCATCGGTTTTGAGTGTACGTTCATCCCAGTTCGTAATAGTTGAAGAATTCGTTGGTACCTGATCCATAAACCGAATCACACTGTAAATCTCAATTTCATCGAGAAATTTTTGTCGCCACGGATTGGATACCGTATTCCAGTCGATCCCGGAATTGAAATAATCGACTCGACCATTCCCCCAGGAGAAGTTCCAGAAGTTGGTGCCCAGTTTCATGCTGTTCTGCTGACTTTCTGCATTTAAATATAAAGCCAGGAGCATGGTGATGAAAAGGAGTTGTTTTTTTATCATCTTATTAAAATTGTTTATTTTACATCAATTGTCGTTCGTTGGAAAATGACAGCAAAAGTAAGCAATTAAGTAAAAAATTCTAAGAGACTGTTTTAAATTTATCCATTTATTCTATTTCGCGTCTTTTTCACTCATGCTGCTGTAAATTTCCTTTAATAGCTATGGCTATTCGCGTCAATTTTGCCTTGTCTGAGCAAAAAACAGATCAAAATATTTCTAAAAAACAAAATCAAAACAGTCTCTGATATTCAAGAAATTTTTCATAGGCAGGCAGCCCTCAACAATGCTTATTTCTGGTTTCATTCCTTTTACTAAGATTTTACTTGTCTACATCAACAAATTTATTTTATTTTGAACAATTATGCTTAATCAATTTGTCCGGAAAAAGAAACCGATGGTCCAAAAATAGGGGATTAACAAATTTTTCTGTGATTAAATTTATCGTGTTAACGATTTAGCTCAATTAAATGATTTGAAAGTGTTGTATCGAACACTTACCGGATGGATATGAAACGATAAAATTATGAAGTATTTACAACTGTTTTTTATTGTACTGATTGGTATACTTCCGGGCTGTAATCAGCCAGAACAGACTGACTCCGACCTGGATTCTTCAATAGGTAAACTGAAGGTGTCGGACAACCGGAGGTTTTTGGTTTTCGAAGACGGAACTCCGTTTTTTTACCTTGGCGATACTGCCTGGGAGCTGTTTCACCGGTTGAACAAGGAGGAGACCGGGAAATACTTTGAGAATCGTCGCGAAAGGGGCTTTACCGTGATTCAGGCGGTTGCTCTGGCTGAGCTCGATGGGTTGAACACCCCCAATGCCGAGGGTGAAACACCTTTGATTGACAACAATCCTGAACACCCCAATGAAAAGTATTTTGCTCATGTTGACTGGGTAATCCGGAAAGCAGAGGAGAAAGGTTTATATATTGGATTACTCCCCACCTGGGGCGACAAATGGAATGTAAAATGGGGTGAGGGTCCACTGGTTTTCACTCCGGAGAATGCTGGAGTATTCGGCAGGTTTCTGGGGGAGAGATACAAAGATTTCAAAAACATCATTTGGATCATTGGTGGCGACCGGCCTTTAGAGGAAGATGTTCACCGGGAGATACTGGTTGCCATGGCCAACGGACTGCGTAGTGGCGACGGTGGTGCTCATCTGATCACCTTTCATCCCCAGGGTGGACAGGGATCGGCTCAGTATTTTCACGATGAAGAGTGGCTCGATTTTAACATGCGTCAGAACGGACATAACCAGCGCTTTACCGGAGTTTATGAAAACATATCGAAAGATTATGGTCGTACTCCTGTTAAACCGGTGATGGATGGGGAGCCCATTTATGAAGATCATCCCATAGAGTTCAGACCCGACAACTTTGGCCATTCCATATCGGCCGACGTACGCCGGCCGCTCTACTGGAATCTGTTCAGCGGAGCCTTCGGACACACCTATGGCCATCATTCGGTTTGGCAGATGTGGCAGCCGGGGCGCAATCCGGTTAACCGACCGCTTATGCCCTGGTACGATGCCATTAACCAGCCTGGAGCCGCACAAATGCAATACGGGCGATGGCTTCTGGAATCCAGGCCGTTTCTGTCGCGCATCCCTGATAATTCTATGATCGTAAACCATGAATATCCTTCATCTTTACCTGGTGCCGGTGTATATACCTTTGTTGCCACACGCGATCAGGAGGGGACATACGCCATGATCTATGCTCCTGTGGGTAGATCCTTCCAGGTAAAAATGGACGTGATTAAGGGAGACGATGTCATAGCCTGGTGGTATAACCCACGTAACGGGGAAGCAACAAAAATTGGTTTGTTCCCGAACACCGGAAGCAAAGAGTTTTGCCCTCCGGAAAAAGGTGAGGTGCTCGACTGGGTGCTTGTCCTCGACGATGCATCAAAGAAATATCCCGAACCAGGAAGTAGAAGGAAATAAACCCAGGTGTCAGCTGATACACCTGGGCAGCATATAAGCCGGCAAAATGAAGCAAAGTCATTTTGCTGAAGGAGTTTGATCAGGTTATCTACTCAATCACAAACTCACGGATGCTTTTTACCGGTTCTCCATTATATTCGATTTCAGCTTCCATACTATATTCCCCTTTTTCCTGTGGCATTTTCAGCATAAATGTTTCAACCGAACGGTCCCAGGCTGGAAGAGTAACATTTTTTATCAGAGTTTTCACCTCCTCATTGTTATGGTAGAGGGAGAGTTTCAGCTGTCCGTTCCATATATTCTCCAGGTCATTGATCACATAAACTTCAATTCCTGTATGTACATTCGGCTGAAAGGTTTTATGCCAGAAATCAATCATGATCCCTACCGGGTTAAAGGCTGGTTTGACATATTTTACGAAGAGGGGATCGTAGGTCAGATTTTTGATGTCGATGAAATTGTCGCTCGTCTGGCCTCTGGGTTCTTCGGGACGTGAATAGCCAAGACCGCAGAAGTGGAGCACTCCTGCGCACATTCGGTTTGCCCTCCAGTATTCTGTAAGCATTCCCAGGTGACGTGTATAAGCATACCGGCGTTGATCAACCGTGAGGTTCTCCCCGAACGCGACTTCATAAACATGATCGGTAAGGGTAGTGGGGGAGCCGTCACGATTCAGCCAGAGCCAGGCATATTCGTTGATGATGATAGGATTCGGATAGCGATCATTGTCCCGGGGTGGATCCCAGCCATGTGGGTCATTCAGCGGAACCTGAATATGGTCAGTGAAAAAATCAGCCATAGGGCCTTTGGATGATGGCTCTCCTCCTCTCCTGTACCGGCCGAACAGGTAGGGATGGGATTCAATCGGGTCGCTGTCGGATTGTGGAGCAGACCACCCGTTTTCCCATGGCCGGTTGGAGAGATCCAGATCTCTTACCTGGTTGATAGCTTCCCCGATGGTCTTTGAAACGGATTCATTCTGGGCATCCCAGATGACTACGCACGGATGGTTCCAGTGTTCCCGCATCCAGGTACGGTATTCATTCGCCAACCGCTCTGTTGTCACTCCCGGATAGATCTGATCAAAACCTTCGTGACCGCCGGTCCATACCGGGTATTCATTCTGGATCAGAAAACCCAGACTGTCGGCAATATCGTACCAGATGTCAGGTGGCAGACCAATACAATAGCGGATGGAGTTCCAGTTCATCTCCTTGAACCTCTTGTGCACCTGCGTTACCCAGTCCTTGTTCCAGGGAAGCAGACTACGGTCAGGGTCTTCAAAGAAACGGCCTATTGTCACGTTTGTACCCCTCATAAAATAGGGCTTGCCATTCAGCATCGCCCTGCCCGTTTCCACATCGAATGAAAACGACCGCATGCCAAAACGAACAACCTGGTGGTCTGATCCGGTGGAAAGGGTCAGCTCATATAGAAACGGATTTTCCGGGCTCCAAAGCTGACAGTTGGGAATTTGAACAGAAAAGTCATTGGTTGTTGACTCCCCGGAAGCTATTTTTTTTCCCGTACCTAATTCACAAATCTCATAAGACAAACGAATCGCTTCTGTCTGTTCTCCCAGGTCAAGGTCGGCCACAATCCTGACTTTCTCTTCCTGGATCATGGGAACAGTCTGGATATTCTGTATATATGGGTAACCTGACAAAATGATGTCAACATGATCATAAATGCCGGGTATGTATGTGAGCTTTTCAAAATCATGCCCCCAAACAATGGTGTCAGGCAATTCTTTAACTGTACCCACACCAATTATAATCTCATTTTCTTCTCCAGGAGCATTCAGGAAATTTTTGATATCAAAACAGGCAGCAGTAAAATTATAGTATTGGTCACCAACCAATTTGTCATTGATAATGACTTTTGAATGGTATTTGGATTTACCCACTTTTAGCCGGACAACCTCCGGATAATTCTGATCGACCGTGAACCGGGTTTTATACCAGTACACTCCCTGTTCATAATCGCGGGTAGTATCCAGAGCGGGGTTCGCCAGATCGACCAGGCCAGGTACAGGTACCTGGCTGGTAAATGCAGAAGGAACATCAGTATAGGAATTGGTTTTGGTTATCTCCCATTCGCCATCCAGGCGGATCAGGTTCCTGAAGGTTTCATGTTGCTGGCAGCTGAAAAAAGCCAGTAATACCGGAAATATTAAAAGTTTTATCTTCATAGGTTTATTATTTGAGTATTTTATAAAGGTATTCAAGATTAATTTGAATTCTTAAAAAACAAAATCAAAACAGTCTCATAGTTTGCTGGCATATTCCTTCAGCCATTCCCGCAGGGATTGTCCAATTTCAGCATGCTCCAGTCCATAGATAATATTTGTTTTGATGAAGTCGAGTTTATTTCCTATGTCGTAACGTGTTCCACTAAATTTCAAACCATACATGGCGTACTTTTTAACCATTTCCCGCATGGCATCGGTCAATTGAATTTCATCATTTTTCCCGGGCATTGTTTTATCAAGGTAGTTAAAAATTTCGGGAGTGAAAATATAGCGGCTTGCGATGGCCAGGTTGGAAGGGGCTTCCTGAGCCGATGGTTTTTCAATGAAGTCTTCGGCAATCAGGACATTTTTCTCCAGAATTTTTCCCTTGATAACGCCATATTTATGTACATTTTTCATGGGTACTTTTTCGAGGGCAACCACAGAACTTTTATAGCGCTCATAAACCTGGATGAGCTGTTTGGTGATGGGATCTCCTTTCCCACTGATGAGTGTATCACCCAATAGTACTGCAAAAGGTTCATTTCCAACATGATCTTTAGCATAGCGGATGGCATCTCCCAATCCGTTCATCTCTTTCTGCCAAACGAAATGAATATTGGCAAGGTTTGATATCTTTTTGATTTGGTCGAGCAGTTCGAATTGTTTCTTGGCAATGAGTGACTCCTCGAGTTGGGGACTGCGGTCGAAGTGTTCTTCAATAGCTCTTTTTCCTTTTCCAATAATCATCAGGATATCTGTGATGCCACTTGCAACAGCTTCTTCTACAACATATTGTATTACCGGAGTATCCACGATTGGAATCATCTCTTTGGGTTGCGACTTGGTGATGGGTAAAAATCGTGTTCCCCATCCGGCAGCAGGTATAACAGCTTTTTTTATCATTTAAATCAGTTTACACAATGTTGGGTTTGATAACTACTATATTTTTTCCAGCTAGTGTTTTTTCCAGCTTTTGAAACATCTCTTCATTCTGGTAGGTTCCGATAATTGCACCGCCCGATCCGGTAAATTTGGCTGATGCTCCTACTGAACGGGCCGCTTCAACCATTTCAATATTTCCAGCGGCAACAGGGATAAGGCTGCGTCGTAAGTCGAAGTTGGCATTGATCAGTTCGTGCATAGCCGTATAATCGTGATTTTTGAGCGCCTGACAGAAACTTTCAGTATATCCTGCCCAGGTTTCCATTGCTTTCAACACTTTTTCTTCACCTATATTGAAGCGTGCACGAAGGTTATTGTGTAAAACCTCAGTTCCTTCCGACAAGTTTTTACGCAGTGCGATATACATATTGGGGAAGAGCGAAGCATCTAAAATTTCGTAGTTGCCATACCCCTGCTTTCCCATGATCTCCCGGTTGAAGTCCATGTAAACCGGTTTCTCAAAAGCCTGGGCAACCCGGTCCTGTAATCCTGCCGGAATTCCAAGTTCTTTATCCTCCACACTCAGTACCAGGTTGGCCAGAACAGCACGGGGTATTTCTATCTGATAAAAGGATATCAGGGCTTTCATGCACGCTGTGATGATAGCACTTGATCCTGCTAATCCCAACCTTAAAGGAATGTTCGAGTTGTACCTGATGGTGAAATTTCTGTCATCGAGCTGAATGCCACTGGTCATGCAGTAATCAAAAAAAACTTTTATAGTAGCTTTCAGTAACCTGATACCACCGTAATACCCTGAGAAATTTACATTTTCAACCAGTTCCCTGATGCTGTTAAACCGGGTTTTGTCCAGTCGTTGGGGCTGAATATCTAACTCGGGAGTTTGGTAAAGTTGCACTTTCGCCTGAAAATTAGAAAAAAGAAAGGCAATGGTTTTACCAAAATATCCATCTGATGGATTCCCGATTACAGCTGCCCGCGGGTAACAGAATGTTTCAATAATCATATCTGTTTTTTTCTTTTATGTGTTCCATTTTTTTATAACCGACAAATTTACCTCATTTTCAATATTTCGTGCTAATGGAGTATAGAGGAATTCGAGTTGTTCATTAAAATATTCACAAATTTTTCCACGAACCATTTTCATGGTGGTATTCACCAGCCCGTTTTCCTGATTAAATGTTTCCGGCAGAACAACAAATGTAGCTGGCAGCCAGCGTTCAGGAAACATGTTTTCATTTTCTCCTCCTTTTTTAAACTGGTTTATTTCCCGGGAAAGTAGTTGTAATGATTCGCTGTTCCCTTCATCGCTGCCGGGTTTCATCCCCCTCTTTTTTAATTCCCGGTTGATAGCTTCAATATTTGGAACCACCATAGCTGATGTATAAGGATTTTGATTGTTGTACAGCATCATTTGCTGAATAAAAGTTGATTTTTCCACGATGGCTTCTTCGATGCCTTCAGGGCTGTATTTTTCTCCATCATTACCAATAAGCAGGCTTTTAAAACGTCCCAGTACAAACAGGAATTCGTCTTTGTCCATATATCCCATATCTCCCGTGTGAAGCCATCCGTTTTTAATGGTGTCGGCAGTGGCTGCAGGATTATTCCAATACCCCATCATGACGTTATCGCCTTTGATCACAATTTCACCTTTCTGACCGGTAGGCAATTCATTCCCCTCTTCGTCCATAATTTTTAGTTCGAGGTATTTCACCAAACGCCCCGATGAGCCAAGCTTGAGGGCATGCAAGGCATTTGAAGAGATAACAGGTGATGCTTCGGTGAGTCCGTAACCCTGACATACCGGCATGCCAATGGCATAGAAGAACCGCTGCAGTTCAATGTCAAGTAAAGCACCACCTCCGACGAAAAATTTTAACTCCCCGCCAAATCCCTGCCTTATTTTTTTGTACAGGATGATGTCGAATAACCAGATCAATGGTTTTAAAATAATTTTCCAACCCCTTCCACGATTATATCCCAGTCCATTATATAAATAGGAAACCTTCAGGGAGAATTGGAACAGATTAGAAAGAAATTTTCCCTTTTTTTGAATCTGTCCTTCAATATTTTGTCTGAATTTTTTTGAAAAAGCCGGAACACTCATCATCAGTGTAGGCTGTATTTCTTTAATATTTACAGGTATATTTTTTAACGTTTCCAGGGAAGATCTTCCCACCTCAACTGATGCAATACTTGCACCTTTGAACATAAAGGCATACAAGCAGCAGGTATGAGCAAAGGCATGATCCCAGGGGAGAATGGCCAGTGTCCTCCATTCAGGATGCAGTTCCATGAGGGTGTTTGACTGTATTACATTGGCGGCGTAATTCAGGTGTGAAAGCATGATGCCTTTGGGATCGGCAGTGGTTCCTGAAGTATAACTGATATTCGCCAGATCATTGGGTTGTATACTTTGCCAGATTTTATCCACCTCATCTCCATGATCTTTCAGGTAATTTTCACCGATGTGAAACAGATCCTTCAGGCTGATGTCATCCTTGCCCGGATTATTTTTCCCGTTGAGGTAGATTATTTTTTCAAGTTCAGGCAGTGCGTCGCGAATGGCTTCCGCTTTTGCCGCATGAGGAGCAGAAACAAATATATATCTGCTCCCACTGTGTTGTAACCGGAACATCAACTCATTTTCATGAAGTCTGATCGAAAGGGGAACATTGACTCCTCCGGCATATAATACGCCTAATTCGCTTATTATCCAGTTGTTACATCCATCTGCCATCAGGCCGGAACGATCTCCCTTCTTCATGCCAATGGCTACCAACCCTGCTGCCAGTCTGATGACCAGCTCCCGGGTTTCTTTATACGTGGTGCCTTCATATTTCCCTTCCCTTTTTTCCCAGAGGTATACATTGTTCGGGTAGTTGGAAACTGTCGTTTCAAAAAGCTCTATAATGGTTTTCATAATTAAAGATCTAGTGAAAATTTGTATGTTGTCGTTTCCTGGAAGGTCTCTCCGGGTTTCAGTAAAGTAGAGGGGAAGTCGGGGTGGTGCACCGAATCGGGATAGTGCTGCGTTTCTAAGGCAACTCCTGAGTAGGAACCAAATTTTTTTTCGCCCTGGATGGTTAGTTCAGGAATATAGTATCCTGTATAAAGCTGGATAGCTGGTTGGGTTGTGTGAACGACTACCATCCGACCGCTGATTTTTTCCCGCAGGGTTCCGGCATAAATGAGTTTCCCTTCGGGATTATCCAGAACAAAATTCGTGTCGTAACCGGTAGGCAGTTGACTTAATCCGCCAGCCAGTTTTTTGAATCGGCTGAATCCGTAAACTGTTCCTTTTACAGGGATTAATTTCCCCGTTGGGATCAGGTCAACCGATTCAGTGATCTGTTTGGCAGCAAGTTTTAATTCATGATTCAGTATATTTCTTTTCCCTCCGGTTAAATTAAAATAGGTGTGATTGGAGAGGTTAATCACCGTTGTCTGGTCCGTCTCTGCCAGATATTCTATGCGTAACTCGTTGTCGTCAGTTACTGTGCATATGCATTTAACCCTTAAATTTCCCGGATAATTTTCTTCCAGATGGGGGCTCAGGTAAGAAAACTCAATTTGAGAATACCCGTCCCGGCAAGAATGTTTAGCATCCCACAGCTGCCGGTCAAATCCCACAGACCCGCCATGCAGATGATTGGGCCCGTTATTTACGACTAACTCATAGGTTTTTCCTTCTATTTCGAGATGACCGTTGGCAATGCGGTTGGCATAGCGGCCAAGAATACATCCAAAATAAGGGTAACCTGCCAGGTAATTCTCACTGAGATAGTCCTCCAAATTGTCGAATCCACAAACAATATTTTCAAAATTACCGTGTCTGTCGGGCATGGAAATACATGTGATGTTCACACCATAGGAGGAGATTTTTATTTCCAGATTGTTCTTGTTCGTCAGGGTGTAAAGGTGAACAACTCTTCCATCCGGAAGCTTGCCGAAATTTTCAATTTTAATGCTCATTTGGTATCAATAATGTTGGTTATGGTTTAAACCCATAAATGTAATAAAATTCTGTACGCTCGCAAAAATGCAAAAATTGATCAAGTGAACTGGTAGGTACTGGTAGTGTTATAGAACATCTTTCATTTTCAGTGTTTATTCTTATTTTTGTTTAAAACTTAAACGAAAAAATTGAAGAAAGTAATCAGGATCAATGAGAAATCGGCACAACCCAAGTACCTTCAAATTATTGAATCGGTATTCAGATCGATTGAAAATGGTTCTTTAAAAAAGGGAGATAAGGTTCCTTCCATCAATCAGATTTGCTCCTGTTATAATCTGAGTCGCGACACTGTTCTATTCGCATTTGGGAAACTGAAATCAAAAGGCGTGTTGAGAAGTCAGCCAGGTAAAGGTTACTATATTGCTGCAGTTGAGGCTCATCGTGATGATGAGAAAGTTTTTGTTTTATTTGATGAGCTGAATGCCTTTAAAGAGGATTTGTACAATTCAATAGTGAATACCCTGAAAGGCAGGGCAGTGGTGGAACTTTATTTTCATCATTTTAATTTCCGTGTTTATAAAAAATTATTGTTTGATTGTATAGGAAATTATACCTCCTATGTGATTATGCCTGCAACTTTCGATAATACCAGCACCCTGATTACAAAACTCCCACGCGACAGAGTCTATATTTTGGATCGACTGAAACCTGATTTGAAAAGTTATCCTGTTGTTTATCAGGATTTCGATAATGATTTTTTCGATGCACTTCAGGCAGGCGCCCCGTTATTGAAAAAATACAGGAAACTTGTTTTTGTTCATCCGGGCGGAAAAGAACCGGATGAAAGGGTTTTGGGTTTTGTTCGGTATTGTAAAATGAATGATATCGTTCACCTGGTCATAAAGTCTGTTGATGAAGTCAGACCGGGACTTTTTGAAGCCTGGTTTCTGACTTCCGACCGGGACCTGGTGCAGCTTGTGAAGATAGCTAAAGAATATAATTATAAACTGGGAAAAAGTTTTGGAATCGTCTCTTTTAATGATACTATGTTGAAAGAAGTGGTTGCGGAAGGGATTACAACTATTTCTTCCGATTTTAAAGAAATGGGTAAAACACTAGCTAACATGCTGATGAATTATTCCAATAAGCAGGTACGCAATCCTTCCAGACTCATCATAAGAAAAAGTTTGTAAATGAAACCACAATTTTATTATCAGCAAAACAATGGGGTAGTTGGAGAAGTTTTTTCTTATTTAAAACTATATTTGTTTTTTTTGATTCCTGTTTTTATGATCAACAGGTTGATATTTAGATATAAAAGAGGAAGTGAATAAATAATTTTAAAGAATAATCTAATCTTATTATTATGGCAGAAATGGATCAGTTAATTGAAAAAATCAACAGTGGGAATCATCCTTTATTCCGGGAATTTTATGGGCCCGATACAAAGGTGCTTCAGGAGCAGGCAGATAGATATTGCCAACTGTTAAAGGATTTCAGGAGTACATATGGAACTGGAGAGGTTGAGCTTTTCAGTTCACCCGGGCGTACAGAAATTGGGGGGAATCACACCGATCATAATTATGGTCGTGTTTTGGCAGGTGCTGTTAACCTGGATAACATTGCAGTTGCTGCGCCTAATGGCAGCAATATTATTCGTGTTAAATCAGCAGGATATCCTGAGTTTCAGGTCGATTTGACACAGCTGAAAATTGATGAATCTCAATTTTACACCTCAGGTTCTCTGGTTCAGGGGATTTGTGCCAAAATGAAAGAAAAAGGGTATAATATTGGCGGATTTGATGCCTGCATTGAAGGCCGGGTTCCCAAGGGATCGGGATTGAGCTCCTCCGCTTCATTTGAAGTACTGATTGGTGCTATCCTGAATGAGCTGTTCAATGATGGGAAGATGTCGGCTGTTGAAAATGCCATCATTGGTCAGTGGGCAGAAAACAACTATTTTGGAAAGCCTTGTGGTTTGATGGATCAAACGGCATGCTCGGTGGGAGGATTGATAACCATTGATTTTAAAGACCCGGCCAGTCCTGTGGTGAAAGAAATAGACTTCGACTTTGTTGCAACAGGCTTTTCACTTGTGATTACCGATGTGGGTGGCGGGCATGACGACGCTGCTTCTCAGGCTGAATATGCTTCATTGCCTACCGAGATGAAATCAGTTGCAGCAGAGCTTGGGGCTAAAGTACTCCGGGAAGTAACCCTGAAACAAATTGTTGAAAATATACCGGATATTCGTAAAAAAACCGGCGACAGGGCTATCCTTCGTGCCTATCATTTTCAGGGTGATAATCAACGGGTGGCAAACCAGGTCGCTGCTCTTGAAAAGAATGATTTTCAGTCGTTCCTTCATATGGTAATCGAATCAGGATATAGCTCATTCATGTATAACCAGAATATTTATGACGTAGTTCATAAACATGAACAGGTCGTTTCACTGGCATTGGCCCTGAGTGAAATGATTCTGAAAGGCAGTGGTGCCTGGAGAATCCACGGAGGTGGGTTCGGTGGAACAATCCAGGCGTTTGTCCCGCAAAATAAACTGGATGAGTATACCAACACGCTGGAAAATGTATATGGGAAGGGCAGTTGCCATAAATTGTTTATCAGAAAGAAAGGAGCCGTTAAGCTTGATCTCTAAAAAGTTTCACTTTTAAGAGACTGTTTTAAATTTATCCATTTATTCTGTTTTGCGTCTTTTCCACTCATACTGCTGCAAAATTTCCTTAAATAGCTATGGCTATTCGCGTCAATTTTGCCTTGTCTGAGCAAAAAACAGATCAAAATATATCTAAAAAACAAAATCAAAACAGTCTCTAAGGTTTTTTAGAATCAATAATTTTATACTTTTACCGCAACTTAACATTTCTGAAAGTTCAATCTCAATTATTAATGAAATATTGATTAAACCATTTTAAAGTTATAATTATGAATAAAAGCAAAAGTTATCTTCTGCCAATTATTATGATGATCCTGCTTTTTGGTATGATCTCATTTGTTACTAATCTGGCAGCGCCAATGGGCATTGTGTTGAAGAACCAGTTTAATGTACCCAACTCACTGGGGATGTTGGGGAACCTGGCAAATTTCATTGCTTACGCCGTTATCGGAATTCCCGGAGGAATTCTTCTGCAAAAAGTAGGTTATAAAAAGACCGCTTTAATAGCCATTGCTGTGGGTTTTGTCGGGGTAGGCATACAATATTTATCCGGGCATGCCGAGAGTTTTGGTGTTTACCTGCTGGGTGCCTTCATTGCCGGATTCTCTATGTGTTTGTTGAATATTGTTGTAAACCCGATGCTGAATACATTGGGTGGTGGTGGAAATAAAGGGAATCAGCTCATTCAGGTGGGCGGCTCATTCAACTCGGTGCTGGCCACATTTACTCCTGTATTTGTTGGTATTCTGATTGGAGAAGCTACAAAAGCGAGGATAACTGATGTATTCCCGGTAATGTATATCGCTATGGGTGTATTTGCCCTGGTGTTCGTTATTCTTTGGATTACATCCATTCCGGAACCTCATGCTGATCAGCCGAAAGAACCTCTTGGAAACCTGATGTCAGGGGCGTTGAAGTTCCGCCATTTTGTGCTGGGAGCTATTGCCATATTTGTATATGTTGGTGTTGAAGTGGGAACTCCCGGAATTGCGAATTTATACATGACAACCCCAAGTATTGAAAAATCACAGGAAATTATTGATACCTATAATAGTCAGCCTTCCGCAGTGAGTGAAGATGCCTATGAAACAGCACAAAGAATCGTTGATGGCAGAGATACTCCCGGCCTGGGTATAGCCACCGGAATTGCCGGAGGAGTTGTTGGCTTCTACTGGTTATTGATGTTGGTTGGCCGGTTGTTCGGCGCTGGCTTTGGCCATAAAGTTCCAAGCAGAAAGATGTTAAGCTTTGCTTCACTCTTTGGATTATTGCTGGTTATCCTGGCCATCTTCTGGCCGGTTAAGACCATGATCTCTATGCCCGCGTTCAGTGTGGGAACTGGTGGATTAACATTTGGAATGGTGCCTGTTCCGATTAAATTTTTCTTCTTAGCGCTGGTTGGATTATGTACCTCAATTATGTGGGGAAGTATCTTCAATCTTGCTGTTGAAGGATTGGGAAAATACCTGGCTGCTGCCTCTGGTATTTTTATGGTGCTGGTTTGCGGTGGTGGTATCCTGCCTGCTATTCAGGGATGGCTTGCCGATGTGTTGAACTACGAGATGAGCTACTGGCTGATCGTTGGCGGGTTGGCATATTTGTTGTTCTACGGAGCTTTGGGAAGCAAGGTAACCAAAAGAGCTGAAGACCTTATTGTTTAAAAAGAATTGAAATCTGGGTGAAAAGGGAATAAATATGGTTTTCCTCTGCACCTGATAAGAAATAGAAAGAGCTGTCAGATTGCTGGCAGCTCTTTTTTAATGAATAGTGACCGTTTTATGTGTTCTGTTTCCTGAAATAAAACAGGAACATTCCAATAGTCAGTAGTGTAATTGCACCTCCAATAAAATAGGAAATATTTCCGGTAAGATGGAATCCCTCCGGTGCCAGAAACAGGTAGGTTGAAATAACCATGGTCATAAACAGAGCAGGGATCAGGGTTATCCAATAATTCTTTTTCTCATTCAATAGATAAATCGTGATAGTCCAGAGCACAACAGTGGCTAGTGTCTGGTTCGACCAGGCAAAATAGCGCCAGATAATATCGAAATTAATTTGTGTCAGATAATACCCAACCATAAACAGAGGGATGCTGATGATCAGTCTGTTTTTCATGGGGCTTTGTTTGAGGTTCAGAAAGTCGGCCACGATTAAACGTGCACTTCGGAAAGCGGTGTCGCCCGATGTAATGGGAGCGGCTACTACGCCCAGAAGAGCCAGTACTGCCCCGAGTTTGCCCAGCAACACCTGGGCAGCCTCATTTACTACCCATGCTGCATTCCCCTGGTGTTCATTCATCACATCGTTCAATTCCCTGATCCCCCCGAAGAAGCTCATGCTGATGGTAGCCCAGATCATGGCCACAACAGCTTCGGTAATCATAGCTCCGTAAAATACCCGCCTTCCCAGCTTTTCGTTGGTGATGCAACGAGCCATCAAGGGCGATTGAGTGGCATGGAACCCGGAGATAGCGCCACAGGCAATGGTGATGAAGAGCATGGGGAAAATTGGAAAATCGTCTGCCCGGCTGTGAAAATTTTGCAGGTTTTCCCAGGTTAGCTCGGGAACAGGGTACCCTTTTACAAATAATGCAATGATCAGGCCGGCAGCCATAAACAACATGGCAAACCCGAAAACAGGATAGATGCGCCCTATGAGCTTATTGATGGGTAACAAGGTGGAAAGAACATAGTAGGCAAAAACCACCCATACCCAGAAGGTCATAGTTGCATAATCGGGGGTCAGTCCGGCAAGGATTTTTGCAGGTCCCATAATAAAAACCGCACCCACCATGACCATCAACATCACAGTAAACCCACGCATCACCTGTTTGGTGAAATTTCCCATGTAAATTCCAACAATTTCTGTGATGCTCAGGCCATTGTGCTTGATGGAGAGCATACCGGAGAAATAGTCATGTACCGCTCCGGCAAATACGGATCCAAGAATAATCCACAGGTAGGCAACAGGCCCCCACATAGCACCGGCAACAGCACCGAATATGGGCCCAAGGCCGGCAATATTTAAAAACTGAATGAGAAAAACTTTCCACCAGGCCATGGGCATATAATCCACATTGTCGGTCATGGAGTTTGCCGGTGTCACTCTTTGGGCATCTGCCCCATATATACGTTCAATATACCGGGAATAGATAAAATACCCGGCAATAAGAATGGCAATTGAGATGAGTAGTGTGGTCATTGTATTCCATTTAATTTTTAGTTACTCTCCCAGGTTGCCGGCGGTTTTTCCCCGGGATGTCTTTTAATTCATCACCCAGGTCTTCCCGTGCTTCATGGGCGATTTTTTCCAGTTCCCGAACAATTTCAGGGTGTGATTCGCTTACGTCATAACGCTCTCCCGGGTCACGTCGAAGATCATACAATCCTCCTTCAAACAAATAGTTTCCGTTTACCTTCCCGGGCAACCCGTCATTCCCCGGCTGAAAACCTTCATATGTTCTTCCGGGGTGGGGTAAAACCAGCTTCCAGTGATTAGTCCGGACAGCCTCCAGACTGTTTTGACGGTAGTAATAGTAAAAAGATTTCCGCGGGTGTACATTGAAATTTCCCTGGAGAAGGGGCAACAGGTTTACCCCGTCAATTTTATTTTCTGGAAGTGGTGCTCCGGAAACCGAAGCTAGTGTGGGAAGAATGTCAATGCTGGAAGCCAGGTTGTTGCAAACGGTGCTTTCGGGGATCACTCCTTTCCACATCATCAGACAGGGGATACGCTGCCCGCCTTCAAAAGAAGTGCCTTTCCCTTCACGTAACCCGGCAGTACTGCCGGCATGATTGCCGTAATTCAACCAGGGGCCGTTGTCGGAGGTAAAGATTACCAGCGTGTTTCCGACTAACCCGGTTTCTTCCAGCGTTTGGATAATCTGTCCGACACTCCAGTCAATCTCCATCATGACATCACCATATAAACCTTGTGCCGACTTCCCTTTGAATTTATCAGATACATGCAATGGAACATGCGGCATGGGGTGGGGCAGGTAAACAAAAAACGGCTGCTTTTGGTTACGCTTGATAAAATCAACTGTGCGAAGCGTGAAATCAGTTGTAAACTGTTCCTGGTCAGCCGGTGTAACCGCCGGGTTAATGATGGAATCATTCTCAAAAAGAGGCAGGTCAGGGAAAACATTCGGTCCACTCGGATGGTATGGCCACATGTCATTGGAGTATGGAATCCCGTAGAATTCATCAAATCCGTGATGAATGGGCAGAAATTGTTGCTGGAACCCTAAATGCCATTTCCCAAATATGGCAGTAGCATATCCCTTTTTCTTCAGTACCTCGGCGATGGTCTCTTCTTCATCAGAAATGCCGGTGAGCGACCTGTGGCTTAACGCACCTGAAAAACCAATCCGGTTGGGATAACAACCAGTGAGCAACCCTGCACGGGAAGCACTGCAAACTGCCTGAGGTGAATAGAAATGGGTGAAAAACATGCCATTGGTGGCCATCCGGTCCAAATTGGGAGTGGAATACCCTGTCGCCCCGGTAAGGGACAGGTCTCCATAACCCATATCGTCAAGATAGATCAGGACGATATTGGGTAACTGACTTTTTTCTTCGTCAGCTTGCTGTGTGCACGATGCGAAGAGCAAAAATAAAATTGTTGAGAATAGTGTTGTTCCCTTCATAGCCTTGGTTTTTTTATGATTAAATTTATTCTGTATGCTTTTCGAAAAACTAAAAGAACAATTGTTTAACAGAACAGGTGAATGTTGCTTTGTTCAGTAGTTGTTTAACCACACGAATAGTTTGAAAAAAGAGGGGAAAGATATAAAACATAGCCATGTTTTACAACAATTTTTTAATAAGAGACTGTTTTGATTTTGTTTTTTAGAAATATTTTGATCTGTTTTTGCTCAGACAAGGCAAAATTGACGCGAATAGCCATAGCTATTTAAGGAAATTTTGCAGCAGTATGAGTGAAAAAGACACAAAATAGAATAAATGGGTAAATTTAAAACAGTCTCTAAGATTAGCATGAATTCTTTTTAAAAATCGATGATGGAAATCTCTATTTTAGGGGAGATGGCAAGCATTGGGGCATGATTGGTGTTACACCGGAAAATGAAAAACTTCCCGGGTGTGTGGAAAGGGCTCAGTTTTCAGGGGCTGAGGATTTCCGTAAAATTTGTAAGCTGCCGGGTCCCTCGTTAAAGAGCAGGTCGAGGATGCTTAAATTGGGAATAAAGCCAGTCCTTTCATGAAATACCTGCGTATATTCCACCGGGTTAAACAGGGGATCTTCCCATGCTTTTTGCTTTTTAGGAGAAAGAGCTTCCCTGAAATTTAGGGTGTGTTCAGGAACAGCTTCAAATGCTTCCGTCAAAACAGACCTGTTTTCTATTTCGAGTAAGTTACATATTGTATTCAGGGCTTCCAGATTGAAGTCGAGGAGATATTTTCCCCGTTTTTCAAAAAAGGGTTGCAGGTCGTCGCTGTAATACTCAAAAAAAGGTGAAGAGTTGTAAGCTGAAAAGATGGTGCGCCAATGGTTGCGCTGCCACTCCGTGTCGTAAGAAATTTGCAGGTCTTTGATGCCGGTTTTCTGAGTGCGGCCTTTCACTACCGGAACAATGAGTGAAACAGGGCCGTTTGCTCCTGAAATGACACACCTGTTTCGAAAGGTTTGTTTGGAGAAATTTTCAAACTGTTCAATATAAACATGTTCATAAAGAACCAGTTTTGAAATGTATTGAACCGGTGGAAAAAATGCTGTACTCAGAAGAATTGCCTGATCTTGGAACATGTCTACTCTCCAAAGAATCCTGTATTGCTTTCTTTATCATCTATTTCCAGCTCGATACCTTCCACTCCGGTTTTTTTAACCATGCCTTCCTTTGTTTTTATTTGTGATTCAAGCTTTAGGATCAGTTTTTGAGCTTCTCTGTTTTCCTTTTTCAACTTTCCTGTTCGGGGGTAAAAATAGACCACTGCCAGGATATATCCCAATAATATACAGCCGAGTAGTAAAAGTACCAAAGGAACATTTTCAATTTCCCAAAAAAATAGTGTAATGGATATTCCAACTGCATTTTGCAAGGTAAAAATTACGAGCAAAATGGCCAGTATCAAGGCAACGATAATAATGGTATGCATGGTTTACAACTTTTTATCAAAGATAAAAAAAGTATGCCATATATTTGCCGGTTCGTGATAGAATCTGCTTACTTAATGAATTGAAACATTCTTCTCAGCCTGATTTTTTGGGGCAATGATTTATCTTTATCGAGTGACAACCAGATGAAGCTTGCTTTTCCTACAACATGGTCTTCAGGCACAAAGCCCCAGTAGCGGGAGTCTGCTGAATTGTGTCTGTTGTCTCCCATCATCCAGTAATAATCCATTTGGAAGGTGTAATCAACGGCAACATCTCCGTTAATATAAATCGTATTGTTTTTCACTTCCAGCTGGTTGTTTTCATAAACCTGAATAATTCTTTCGTACATGGGCAGGTTCTCAACAGTAAGTGAAACGGTTTGTCCTTTTGCCGGTATGGTTAATGGTCCGTAATTATCCACATTCCAGGGGTAATCCTTACTATGGGGGAAGATATGGGGATCCCACTCTCCGGGTTCTTCTTCAAGTTTTTCGATATGGGAAACATTGGCAAAGGCCTTCAGGCTTTCAGCACTTGATGCTGTCAGGGGGAAGAGATATCGTTCACTTGAAAAAACTGTCCGGTCATCATTGGCAATATGAAGCTTGTCAAGTGCTTTCGGATTAATTGAGGTTCCGTTGGTTTGTACCAGGTAATTATACTGCACTCCTTCGAATTTTGGCTGAGGCTGGTCGTTAACCATCACCTGTCCTTGTTTTATTTCGATTTTGTCTCCCGGGATACCGACACACCGTTTGATATAATTTTCACGTTTATCAACCGGACGGGCTATTACTTTTCCAAAATTCCGGGTTTCATTCCACACACGATCACGTCCATAGGTACGTTTCAGCTGGTAGTAACTTTGGTTTTGCATGAGGAGAGCCACTGTATCACCTTCAGGAAAATGAAAAACCACAACATCGTTGTTTTTTATGTCGCCAAAACCTTTTAATCGTTTGTATGGACTTTTTATCCATTCAACATATGATTTCTTTGAGCTGGTCAAAGGCAGTGTGTTATGCACAAAGGGAAATGACAGGGGGGTGTTGGGCGTTTTAGGCCCGTAGGCCACTTTACTCACGAAAAGGTAATCGCCAACCAGCAGTGATTTTTCCATCGATGAAGTGGGGATGGTGTATGCTTCAATGAAGAACATCCGGATAAAAGTAGCCGCAATGACTGCAAAAATGATGGCATCGATCCATTCCACCAGCTTGGTCTGTTTCCCTCCCGGAGGATCCTTCTTTTTCCAGAAAGCCCAGTGTACTTTTCCGGTAATATAAACATCGAAAATAATGATCAGTACAAAAAGCCACCAGAAATTACCCAACCATATTACCCAAAGGGTGTATAGCACAGCTACAACGATAAACTTAAACCACTTGTTGCTCAGCATATTTTTAAACATATTAACGAAATTAAATTTTTAACATATCCTTCATGCTCAGGATGCCCTGTTTTCCTATACTGTATTCAGCAGCCAGCACTGCTCCAAGAGCCAGGCCTTTCCGGTTTTTAGCACTATGGGTGATTTCTATATAATCCACTTCTGATTCATATTTTATGGAGTGAATCCCGGGAACATCACCGGTACGTTCCGGGGTAATGATCAACTCACCCGGGGATGCATTTTCGCTTATCGTCCACGCTTCCAGACCAGGTAAGATACTGATTATGTCTTCAGCCAGACTGATTGCAGTTCCACTGGGAGCATCCAGCTTTTTGGTGTGATGTACTTCTGTCATGGCCGGTTTGTATTCAGCACGTGGCGCCATCAGATGTGCCAGGGCTTTGTTTAATTCAAAAAATAAATTGACTCCCAGGGAGAAATTACTGCTGTAGAAAAAAGTGCCATTCATTTCTTCACACCTTTTGTAAACCTCCTCAAAGCGCTCCAGCCATCCAGTGGTTCCACTTACTACAGGGATACCCGCTTCAAAACACTTGAAGTAATTTTCTACAGCAGAAACTGGCCTGGTAAATTCAATGGCAACATCACATGTTGTCAGATTTTGAACTGTTAAGTCACCCGGATTCTCAATGTCAATGATAAGTTGAATCTTATGGCCCCGGGAAAGGGCTATCTTTTCAATCTCTTTTCCCATTTTCCCGAATCCAATCAGAGCTAATTTCATTGTTTTTGTTTTTTGTTTTTAATTAACGACAAAGATAACAGTTTAGTCAAACTGAAAAACATTATTTTTGGCCTCATGAGCACGAACAACATAAAACTTGTGGCAACCGACCTCGATGGTACCTTTTTGAAAAATGACCGTACCATTAGTCCTGGAAATTTGAAGGCATTACAACTTCTCGGCATGAAACAGATCGTCAGGGTGGTTGCCACCGGCAGAAATTTACGGAAGGTGACCGAAGTAATCCCCCGTGAAGTGCCTTTCGACTATATTGTTTATTCTTCCGGTGCAGGTATTTTTAACTGGCAAAAACAGATGCATATTTTTCAACAGAATATGGATGTTAAAGCAGTGAATGTGCTGCTTACCCACTTCATGAAAAAGAAATACAGTTTTTGTGCATTTGCGGCTGCTCCGGAAAATCATAGCCTTTGGTATTTTAAAGGGAAAAAAGAGTGCGATGAGTTTAACCGTTATTTAAAATCCCATCAAAACGACGTTGAACCTCTTACCCAGCAGGTGATTATAGAAAATCAAATTTGCCAGTTCCTGCTGATCATCCCGGAAGATGATATTGTTTTTGAGCAACTGAAGATGGAAATAGAAAGCCAATGTGAAGAAATCAGGGTCATTCGCTCATCGTCACCGGTAACAAAAGGTTATATCTGGCTTGAGGTTTTTCACCGGAATGTATCCAAAGGCCATGGTGTGAGGCATATCTGTGAGATGTTGAGTATCCACCAGGATCAGACTTTCGGTATCGGCAATGATTATAATGATCTTGACCTGCTTCATTATACAGCACATTCTTTTTTAACGGCAAACGCACCAACTTCTATAAAAAGCAGATTTATCCCCCTTCCTTCCAATGAAAATGATGCTTTTGCCCATGCTGTTCAAACTTTATTCACATAAATTAAGGGATTCATTTGTTGAAAATGAATCCTATTCTTTATTTTTGAACCTTAATATTTGAAATCATGAGGAATATAATTTTTGTATTTTTATCTTTTTGTTTTTTTCTTTCAAATGGTCAACAACCTTTTGATGTGAATGATCCTGTTCCCCTTGATCCTAAAGTTTCTAAGGGAGTTTTGCCCAATGGAATGACCTATTATGTGCGGGCAAACCATGAACCCCAAAACAGGGCGGAGTTGTTTCTGGCTGTAAGGGCAGGTTCTATCGATGAAGACAATGATCAAAAGGGTCTGGCTCATTTTGCCGAACATATGGCATTTAACGGCACAAAAAATTTTCCAAAAAATGAACTGATTAAATATTTTGAATCGATCGGGATGGAGTTTGGACCAGAGATCAATGCGTATACCAGTTTTGACGAGACTGTTTATATGCTCAAAGTGCCACTGGATTCAGCACTGTATCTGGAAAAAGGATTGCAGGTGTTATACGATTGGGCTAGTCAGATAACCGACTCGGACGAGGAAATTGAAAAGGAACGTGGCGTCATCCGGGAAGAGTGGCGTGGTGGTCGCAACGCAAATTTTCGGATGCAGCAGAAATGGCTGCCGGTATTCCTGCACGATTCAAAATATGCTGACAGACTTCCCATTGGTGATATTGATATTGTGGAAAATGCACCACCGGAAGCATTGCGGCGATTCCGCAACGACTGGTACCGTCCCGATTTGATGGCAGTTATTGTGGTAGGTGATTTCGATCAACAGGAAATGGAAGGAATAGTGAAACAGAAGTTTGCACAGATTCCTGCCCCGCAAAAAGTGCGGGAAAAAGCATTCCATGAAATTCCTCCCCATGAGGAAACCCTCGTGAGTATTGTTACCGACAAGGAAGCTCAGTATCCTGTTGCGTTTGTTTTTTGCAAACATCCTCTGGAAAAAACCAAAACTCTTGGTGATTACCGTGAATCTATTATGCATAACCTGTATAATACTATGATCAATAACCGGTTGGCTGAGAAAACACAACTGGCTGATCCCCCCTTTATTGTGGGACAGTCTTCTTTTTCTGAGATGTTTGGCCCGATTAGCGTCTATCAGTCAGCAGCTGTTTGCCACAATGGCAAAATTGAAGAAGGCCTGGAAGCCGTATTGCTGGAAAATGAACGGGTGAAAAAATTCGGATTCACCGAAACTGAACTGGAACGGCAAAAGAAAGCATTGATGAATACCTTGGAAAAGGCTTATAACGAGCGAGATAAGCAAAAGTCAATACAATTTGCAGAAGAATATAAACGGAATTTCCTGATGACTGAAGAACCAGCTCCGGGAATTGAAAATGAGTTTGAATACTTCAAAACTTTCCTGCCTGATATTTCTCTGGAAGAAGTGAATCAGCTGGCTGAGAAATGGATTACGGAGGAGAACCGGGTCATTGTAATCAATGCTCCGGAAATGGAAGACATGAAAATCCCCGGCAAGGAGGAGATCCTCAGTTTGCTCGACAGGGTAGGGAAGACAGAGATTGAGCCATACGTGGATGCTGTTTCTGACACTCCGTTAATAACAGATGAACCCTGGCCTGGTTCTGTTGTCAAAGAAAAAATACTGACTCAGGTGGATGCCATAGAGTGGGAGTTGCAGAATGGGGCAAAAGTGGTCTTTAAATCCACCAGCTTTAAGGACGATGAAATTTTATTCAGCGCCTGGAGCCCCGGAGGTACTTCACTTTACGAAACCAGTGATGATGTCTCAGCTAACTTTGCCGCAACCATCATGGCTATGAGCGGAATTGCCGGATTCGACAAGATCACACTCGACAAGATGATGTCGGATAAAGTGTTCAACCTGTCGCTCTCAATTTCTGAACTGCGGGAAGGATTTAGCGGAAACTCTTCGGTGAATGATCTGGAAACCCTCCTGCAAATGGTCTATTTGTATTTTACGCAACCCCGGTTTGATGAAACCAGTTTCCAGGCATATATGTCGCGCATGACAGGAATTCTGCAAAACAGGGCAGCGTCACCCGAAGCAGCTTTCCAGGATACCCTGAACGCCGTATTGGCTAACTACCATGACCGGGCAAGACCTATGTCAGCTGAATTGCTGGCAGAAGCTGATTTTCAGCGTATCCGTGAAATTGGTGAGGAACGCTTTCGAAATGCCGCCGACTTTCAGTTCTTTTTTGTGGGTAATATCGATACGACTACCCTGCGACCTCTGGTTGAAAAATATATCGGGGGAATACCTTACCTCGATGAAACAGAAAAATGGCGAAACCTTGAAATTGACCCGCCTGCCGGTGTTGTGGAAAAAACTGTCAAAATGGGACAGGAAAATAAAAGCTTGCAAAGCCTGGTGTTCCATGGCGATTTTGAGTACTCAGCAGAAAAGGCCGTGGAGCTCGATGCTGTGGGCAGAATCCTGTCAACCCGGCTGCTGGAAGTGATCAGGGAAGATAAGAGCAGTGTTTATAGTATTGGAGCCAGACCTTCCTCTTCCAAATACCCCGACGGGGAATATGCCATTTCTATTTCTTATGGTACCGATCCCCAAATACTGCAGGAACTGAAAGATGCTGTGTTTGCCGAAATCAGAGATTTTGTCAACAACGGACCTCTTGAAGAAGAACTGGCCAAAGCAAAAGAAAAAATGTTGCGGGAAAGGGAAGTGTCGCTGCGAGAAAATAACTTCTGGCTCAATATTTTAAGTAATACTTACTATGTGAAAGATGGTGACTTTTCAACATTCGGCACGTACAACGATATAGTCAATAACCTGTCGGTGAAATCGATCCAGGATGCTTTCAGAGAATATTTCGATTTTAATCATTTCGTGAGCGTGGCTCTGAAACCTGCTGATTAGGGGAAGTCGAATTTTTAAGAGTACTCTGTTCTCATCTGACTGATGATTCGTCATTAACTTGAAAATAATAATTGTGAAAAATTTCACTCCAGCAACTATGGCCATTCGTGTGGTCGTTTATGCTCTACTTGTTTTTGGAATTGCTGAAGCCATCCGTTTTGATGCCTTGTATCCTATGGAAGAAGGGTATTATGGGGAGATTAGCCGGACAGAGATCTCACAGGAAGTTATCCTTTTTTTTCTTTTTTTGTTTTACCTGGCACTGGGATACCGGTACCGACCTGTACAACCCCTGTCCAACCTGGTTTCTCTTTTCTTTCTGATTTCCTTTATTCGTGAGTTCAACTTTTTAATCGACTGGTGGGTGTATCCTGCCTTGATGGTACTTGCTGTTTTTGTCTGGCTGATGATCCGTGACTTCAGAAAGCTGAAAGATGCTACCCGGGAGTTTTTTTCACAACCGGCTTCTGCATGGCTTTTATCCGGTTTCCTGATCACGTACATCTTTAGCCGGCTGATGGGGCGATCAAAATTTTGGCTGTTGTTGTACGATGAGGATATTTACCGGATAGCGAAAGCAGCTACAGAAGAAGGGCTGGAGCTTTTGGGCGATACTATCTTATTCATTTCGGCAGTGGAGTTTTTTATCGTGTTCTGGAATCGTAAAAATAGATTGTCCCCATGAAAGTTTGCGGTTTTACATTTATCAGAAATGCCGAAAAATTTGATTTCCCTGTTGTTGAAGCCATCACTTCCATTTTGCCGGTATGCGACCATTTTATTGTGGCAGTTGGAAACTCCGACGACCAAACCCGGGAGATCATTGAACGCATCGATCCGGAAAAAATTTCTATCGTGGATACAGTATGGAACGAAAAGCTGCAAAAGGGAGGTGTAGTTTATGCCGTGGAAACCGATAAGGCATTTGATGCCATTCCTGACGGTTTCGACTGGTGTTTTTATATCCAGGGCGATGAAGTGGTTCACGAAAAATACCTCCCTGCTATCCAACAGGCTATGTCCGATCAGGTGGATAACAAGAAGGTGGAAGGATTTCTTTTCGGATTCAGGCATTTTTTTGGAACATACGATTATGTGGGTGATTCCAGGAAATGGTACCGCCACGAAATACGGATTATCCGCCACGATAAAGCAATACGTTCATACCGCGATGCCCAGGGATTCAGAAAACAGGGAAGAAAGTTGAATGTAGTTCCTGTGACAGCCGAGGTTTATCACTACGGTTGGGTCCGACCTCCCCGGTTTATGCAGGAGAAAATCGATGAGGTACACAAGTTTTATCAGGGAGATAACCCAATCACGAAAAAAAAAGATCCCGGAGAATCGGAGTTTGATTATCAGGGAAATTACGATGCCCTGGCAAAATTTGAGGGAACCCATCCCCGTGTCATGCACCACCGAATAAAACGACTGAACTGGAAAGTTGAAGTCGACCTGAAGCGAATAAAAATGAAACCAAAATACCGGTTGCTTTATGCTATTGAAAAAAAAATTGGAATCCGGCTTTTTGAATACCGAAACTACAGCGTTTTAAAAAAATGATACCCCTGTTAATTTTTCCGGCCGGTCTTCCAGTACTTGAAAATCAGAAAAATAACAAATACCGCGATCAGAACGTATATGAGTAATTTAGTTTGTTGCATGCTAATTGATTATTCTTTTTATTACACGTAATTTGTGGGTATAACGTTTCATGTCGAGGTTAAAAATGCCAAACTGATCCACGTTATCGATGCGTACTTTTCCGGATGCATGAATAATTTTATTTCTTTTCCAGATGATGCCCACATGTATGATATTGCCCTCATCGTCATCAAAAAAGGCGAGGTCGCCGGGTGCCGATTCGTCCACAAAGCTCAAAGGAGTACCTGTTTTTACCTGTTGACTGGCGTCCCGGGGCAGAGGTATACCAATCATTTTGTAGAGTATTTGAGTCAGACCGCTGCAATCAATTCCCAGGGGCGAACGTCCTCCCCAAAGATAAGGGGCATTAAAATATTTCAGTGCCTGCTGAATAATGATCTCACGTGGATTTTTGAGTTTCCCGTAAAAAACCTCTCCGGTTGATTTATACGTCTCCTGGTTCACCGTAAACTCTTTGAGGTACGGCCTCCAAATGGGCAGGGTGCTACCTGCTACCAACATCAAATGTTGTTGTTCGGAATTTACCGCGATCAGACTAATAATATCGCTTGTTACTGCAAAAGGCTTGTTGTTTAGCTTGTTCAATGTACGAAGATTGACCGGTGTAACCATTTTGCCATCAACCCAACCCTGATACCCATCCCAGAATAGTTTAACCATACTCCATCCCACCATCTGCTCCAGAATTTCAAAATGCTCACCAAATAAAATTTGTGTGATCATCTCACTCTTTTCAGAAGGATCTTTTCTTACCGGGATTAAACTTAGTTCTGAAATGCCGTAGTTCATTTGAATAATGATTACATGTGATAAAATAGATTAATTTTTTCAATTTATGAAGTGGGCAAGTTAGAATTTCTTAATTTTATTTCGAAAAATTTTTATCCATCTGCTCACGCATGAATAAACGCAAATCTATAAAAAAAACGCTGCCTGGTAAACAGGATGAATTATTATTTGTAATATACATGGATAGAAAAACATTCCTGCCTGAAACAGATTATTAATTTTAATATACAGTACAGTGGAAAACTTTTTAACAAGATTGAAAAAATACTCCCGGATATTCTATTGGTTTTTTGTCTTTCTGATGACCAGCGTCATGCTTTTTCTTGTTCTTCCGGGAGAGCCCCGGTTTAAATATGAGTACCAGAAAGGATTCCCCTGGAAGCATGAAACTATCGTTGCTCCTTTCAATTTTGCGATATTGAAATCTCCCGTGGAGATAGACAAGGAAAAGAAAGAACAAATGAATTTGCTCATTCCTTATTTTACTTATGATACTACACTTGCTGTTCAAAAAATTTCGCAGTTTGAAAGTGACTGGCATAGTTTTGCACATACTGACACAGCGTTGCAGAAAGCTGTTTTCAGGGAAGTGGCACAGTTCCTGCAGCATATTTATCAGGCAGGTATCCTTCCTCGTTCGGCTGATACATTCGATGAACTTGCAGGAAAGAATGAGTTGAATAAAAGGGTAGGCAACCGGGTCTCAAAAGTAGCTACGGAAAAGATATTTTCCGAGAAATCGGCATACCACGAATTCAGGACGCTACTGCAGCAACTGGAAAAACGATTTCCCAAGGAAGCAGTACCCCTGGCAAATATGACTCCTGAAAAATACATCACTTCCAATTTAGTTTTTGACGAATTGACAACCCAAAAGGAGAGTGAAGAACTGGTAAAAAATATCTCTGTAACCCGCGGCATGGTTCAGGCCGGCGACCGGATTATTTTGGAGAATGAAATGGTCGACGAGGAGAAGTTTCAGGTTTTAGAATCTTTGAAAGAAAGCTATGAACAGGAGAGGGGTACAGGGATAAACCGCTATATCATATCGGTGGGTAAGGGTACACTGATAGTCGTTCTTATGATTCTGCTCTTTACATTTCTGTATATCTATCGCATGGATGTGCTGATGCAGTTTAGCAAACTCTCTTTTCTTCTGCTTTTTATGGTGAGTATCATTTTTATTTCCCATTTGCTTAACTCATTTCCAAATATACATATCTACCTCGTTCCGTTTGCGATATTTCCCATCGTAATTCGCACATTTTTCGATTCGCGCACAGCCATATTTACTCTTCTGATTGCTGCACTGGTTACCGGTTTTTATGCTCCCAATAATTATGAATTCGTATTGCTACAGGTAACTGCCGGAATTGTTGCTGTTTTTAGTCTGAACAGGATGCATCGACGTGGTCACCTGATCATGGCTGCTATTTGGGTATTGTTAACCTACATCCTGGTGTTTGCTGCACTTGAAGTGATTTATGAGGGGACTATCCTGACCATTGATTTTAAAATGTTCCGGTGGTTTATCTTCAGTAGCGTTCTTATCTTATTAATTTACCCCCTGCTATTTATCTTTGAAAAAATTTTCGGATTTGTTTCAGACGTTACTCTCATTGAGCTGTCAGATACTAACCAGCCTCTGTTGCGAAAACTTGCTGAAGAAGCCCCGGGCACTTTTCAACATTCCATGCAGATTGCTAATCTGGGTGAGGAGATTATCCTGAAGATTGGAGGAAACCCATTCCTGGTTCGTGCCGGAGCTCTATATCATGATATTGGCAAGGTTGCCAGCCCGGGTTTTTTTATTGAAAATCAGGCGCTCGGGATTAATCCTCACGACAATATGAACTACCTGAAAAGTGCTGAAGTGATTATCGATCATGTGAAAAATGGTGTCAAAATGGCAAAACGACATAAGCTCCCCGAATCCCTGGTGGAATTTATTGCCACTCATCATGGCACCACAAAAGCACAATATTTTTACCTGAAGCATCAGGAAGAAAATCCCAACGAAAAAGTCAGGGAAGATTCTTTTATCTATCCCGGCCCTCTTCCCAAAACCAGGGAAGCAGCTGTTGTGATGATCGTCGATGGCATCGAAGCAGCATCAAGAAGCCTGAAGGAAAAAAATCAGGAAAACCTGAAAGAACTGATTGAGAAAATGGTAGACCAAAAAATCAGGGACAGGCAACTGGAAGAATCGAGCCTTACCTTCCGTGATATTAAGATTATTAAAGAAACACTGCTCAATAAACTGGTCAATATTTACCATGTGCGGATAGAATATCCAAAAGAGAAAGAAAACAAGGAGAAATAACCCTGAGATTTGTTAGTTTTGTGGCGAAATTTTTAGCTTTTACTGAAGTGATCAAGGTACGAAATAATATTTTTTTTCTTTTGCTGACAGCCGGGATAATTTTCTCCTGTAAGGAGCCTCCGTTGCCTTTGCCTCAACCCGGAACCGGACAGGACCCCGTAAATGAGGATGAACAGGAGACCACGGAATTAACTATTAAAATCAACCGGTTTATTCAATATGTAATGAAAGATATTTACCTCTGGAGCAGTCAGCTTCCACCGATTGATATCCGGTATGAACCTGATCCGAAAGATTATTTTGATAAATTATTATTCAAGGAAGATAAGTGGTCCTATATTACCGATGATATTATTGCTCTGGAAAAAAGTTTTAACGGGGTAGAAACCACTTTTGGGTACTCCCTTGCTTTTGGCCGGTTTATTGATACCCAGGATATTTTTGCAGTGGTTGAATATGTTTATCCGGGTACTCCCGCTGCTAACGCCGGACTAAAAAGAGGAGATTTGATTTTTTTAATGAATAATGCTCCTGTAAATATGAATAATTACCTTGATCTATTATACGCCCGGACTCTTGCTGTTACTTTTGGCAAGTACTCGGAAGACCTGGGGATTCATGATATAAAGGATGTGAGTATGGAAGCCAGAGAGCTTAATCTTGACCCTGTACTTATTTCGGATGTAATTGAACACGAAGGGCATAAAATTGGGTACCTGTTTTATACACAATATATTCAGAAGTATAATGCAAGTCTCGATTCGGCATTCAAGCTGTTTCTGGATGAGGACATTTCTGCACTGGTGATTGATTTGCGCTATAACCCAGGTGGCGTTGTTACTGCAGCTCAATATCTTTGTAGCTCAGTAGCCCCGTTGAGTGTAGTGAATGGTGAAAAGACACTGGTTACTTACCAATGGAATGATAAATACCAATATATTTGGAAGTTTACAAATAACCGGCCTCAAGTTGAAGAAAAGTTTATGGCTACCACAACCTATCAGCTGGGTCTGAATAAAATTTATTTCCTCACAGGTGATGGTACTGCCTCTGCGTCGGAGCTTACAATTACAGGTCTGCGCCCCTATATGCAGGTGATTACTGTCGGGGAAACAACCTATGGCAAATATACCGGCTCGTGGACAATTAAACCGGAAGATTATTACAGGGATACCACGTATTATACTGACTTTGCTAACTGGGGATTACAGCCTATTATTCTTCGTTTTGCCAACTCTTTGGGTGTTACTGATTTTAAAGATGGTTTTTATCCTGATATTCCTGCTGAGGATGTTCTGCTTGGTGCTTTTCCTTTGGGTGATAAAGATGAACCCCTATTGAAGAAAGCCATTGAAGATATTAGCGGAACTCCTGTTCTTGCCAGGAAAAAGGCAGTAATCAAAGCCCCTTATGCCATTTTTGACCGGGGATTTTCGAGGTTTGATGCCAATAAAAGGGAATTGTTATTTGATGATATCCCTGTTCAACATCTCGATCAGAAGTAGTTATTTTTTACTGTGCAGGTTGTTCCTGTACCACTGATCCCAGTCCTTCTATGTCTTTTGTAACCTGTGGATTTCCTTTGTATTTAATTTTTCCGGCACCCCGGATTACAACATGTAATGAATTGGTAGCGTGAACTTTAGCCGTTCCAATGCCTTCAATTCTGAAATTTACTTCTCTTGCTTTTAATTCTTCGGCCTGAATATGGCCTGCTCCGGCAAGCCTGACGTCAAAATTTTCGGTTACTCCACTGAGTTTGCATAATACCCCTCCTTTGTTTTCAAGGTTAATCTTGTTGGCTTTCAGTGAAATATCAGTTTTTGCACCGCCTTCCAATAACAAATCAAGGTCGTCGAATTCAAGGTATCCCCGGGTTTCGAGCTGAATACTTCCAAAAATCTGCAGGTACTCCAGTTCATCGATGGTAACAAAAAGAGTTATTTTGCTCAAATCAAAAGGCTTGCGGTCAACATGCAGGTGAAGCAACCCCCTTTCGTTTGTAATCGTCAGGTATTCAAACGCTTTTGGATCAGAAACCCTGATCTCCAATCCAGGCTCATCTCCCTGCAGAAGTTGAACCCCAAATGCGCCTTCTAATAACAGTCCCTTAAACTGTCCCGTTTTATAGGTTTTAGAAGACCATCCTTCATCCTGACTTAACCCGTTTAATGGGTTGATAATAACCAGGAAAAGAGAAACAATGAATCCTAACCCGAATTTCTTAAAAGTGTTTAACCCTGTTTGCATCTGTATAAAATTTATTTCAATGTATTTAGAGACTGTTTTAAATTTATCCATTTATTCTATTTTGCGTCTTTTTTCACTCATACTGCTGCAAAATTTCCTTAAATAGCTATGGCTATTCGCGTCAATTTTGCCTTGTCTGAGCAAAAAACAGATCAAAATATTTCTAAAAAACAAAATCAAAACAGTCTCTTAAAAATGACTGGAATGATTATGTCTGTTTTTCAAGCTTGAGAACAAAAATCAATCCATAAATAACCAAAAGGTAGATTACAACTATGATAAACCAGTCCATGAGTACCAACCGGGTAACAGGAACTAGTCCTGACAGAAAAAAAACGAATGATAGTCCTGTCATGATTAAAAGAACCTTCACAGCCCGGGGATTAATTTTCCGGATCATCCATGCTGATATCGCGATCCAGATTATTCCAAAGGACAGTGCCACAATTCCTTCCCAATTGAATCCTGTTTTCAGACGAAACAGACCCAGGATAACCGGAATGATGCCTGTGATGAACAGTGAACGTCCTATACTTCGTTTTATTTTTCTTTTGCTTTCCGTATTTTCAATATTAGGAAAAAGTTTTGACTTCACGGGTTCTGAGCGAAACCGCGGACTCAGTAAATCCTCTTCTGACCGGATAATATTCCTTTTGATTGCCTCCTGAATAGCCAGGTCAACTGCTTCCTTCTGATAATGATCCCGCTTTCTTAAACAAGCAATCAGCTGTTCATCATGAAAACTTTCTATGGTTTCTGAAAAAGATTTTTTTTGATCACCAGCGGATTTTTTAAACATGTTAAATATTTTTATCTTGTCAACAAATTAGAAAAATAATTGTATTTAATAGTAGATACAACTTAAAAATTTCAATATGTATAATTTTGAATACACGAATCCGGTAAAAATAATATTTGGCAAAGAAAGTATTTCCCGGCTGAAAAATGAAATTCCTCAGGGGTCCAGGGTGTTAATGCTATATGGTGGAGGAAGCATCAAAGGCAACGGGGTTTACCAACAGGTTAAGGCATCGTTGAAAGATTTTGATCACCTGGAGTTTGCCGGGATTGAGCCGAATCCTCGTTATGAGACCTGCATGAAGGCCATAGAGATGGTCAGGCGTGAGAACATTGATTTTTTACTGGCTGTGGGGGGTGGATCGGTGATTGATGCCACAAAATTTGTAGCAGCCGGAGCACTTTATTCAGGAGATGATCCCTGGGATTTTTTTTCTCAGCGGTATATCATTGAACCTGAAGATGCTCTTCCGATTGGCGCTGTTCTTACCCTTCCGGCTACAGGTTCTGAAATGAACGGAAACACGGTGGTTACACGTGAATCTACCCGTGAGAAGTTGTCCTTTGGTTCACCAAAAGTGCTGCCCGGGTTTTCCATACTGGATCCGGTCACTGTATTTTCTCTGCCTGACAAACAGGTGGCGAACGGCGTTGTGGATGCGTTTATTCATGTGATGGAACAATACCTTACTTTCCCTGTAAATGCACCTTTGCAGGACCGGTTTGCTGAAAGCATCCTGCAAACGCTTATTGAAGAAGGACCAAAGGTGCTGGGCAACCGACAGGATTATGATGCTGCGGCCAATTTTATGTGGTCAGCAACCCTGGCCCTGAACGGATTGATTGCCACGGGGGTGCCACAGGACTGGTCAACTCACCTGATTGGACATGAGTTGACTGCATTTCATGGTATTGACCACGCCCGCACCCTGGCTGTTGTACTTCCCGGAGTGATGAATTTAAAACGCAAAAGTAAACAGGATAAGATTTTACAATTCGGAGAAAGGATTTGGGGAATCAAGGAAGGAACCATCGATGAACGGATTGACCAAACCATTTCCAGAACAGTTTCATTTTTCGAATCCCTGGGTGTTCCCTGTAGATTGAGCGAATACGGAGTGCCTGAGGAAACCATCAGGAAAATATCTGAACGCTTCAAAAAGCGCGGTAGTAAATTGGGAGAGAAGGAAGATATCGACTACAGCCAGGTAGAAAAAATCCTGTTCGACAGGATGTAACAACCATCATCTGTATGTAGCTACCAACTTCTGATACACCGTTTTCTGTCTTGCCGCTATTCCGAAAAAGGAAGTAATCATTACGGGAAACGGTTATTCAGGAGCCAGGGCATCGTATAAAACTTCAACCGGGTGCAGGGCTTTTCTCCCTGTCCCGTCCTTGATCTGATGCCGGCATGAGGTTCCCGGGGCACAGATAATCGTTTCTTCCGCAGCTTGTCTGACAGCAGGAAAAAGTATCAGTTCGCCAATCTTCATGGAGAGCTCAACATGTTCTTTTTCATACCCGAATGAACCAGCCATACCGCAGCAACCTGAAGGGATCTCTTTGATCGTATAGTTTTTGGGCAGAGTAAGCATACGTTTGGTGGAGTCGGTGCTGGCAACTGCTTTTTGTTGGCAGTGGCCATGCAAAAGGATGTTTTTTTTCTCTGTTGTAAACGGCTCCGGGGTGATGTTTCCCTTTTTAATTTCTGTAGCTATAAACTCATCAAACATCAGGGCTTGGGTTCCCAGTTGTTCTGCTGCCGGCTGTAACGCTTTATCCACCAATTCCGGGTATTCATCGCGGAAGGCAAGGATTGCAGAGGGTTCAATGCCGATCAAGGGTGTCTCTTCTGAGATCATATCTTTGAGCAGAGTGACATTTTCATTGGCAATCTTTTGAGAGGTATGTATCAGTCCTTTCGAAAGAAAAGTACGCCCGCTCTCCCTGTGCACGGGTATTTTTACTTCATACCCCAGCCGGGTAAGCAGCAGGATGGCTTTGATCCCTATATCGCTCTCGTTGTAATTGGTAAACTCATCATTAAAAAGATATACTTTTCCTTTTGACGGTTGATCTGAATGAGGTATTCCGTTTGCAACACGTCGGTTGAGTGTGATTTTTGATAAGGCGGGCAGATTACGTTGCGGGGCCATTCCGATAGCTTTTTTAAACACCCGTGTTTTCATCACCAGGTTGGCTATGGGTTGCACTATCATCGCCAGTTTATTCAGCCGGGGCAGATAAGCAACCAGCCGCGAACGCAGGGGAATGCCATGAATATCGTAATAATGCTGAAGGAATTCGGCTTTTAGTTTGGCCATATCCACATTCGACGGGCATTCTGATTTGCAGGCTTTACAGGAGAGGCACAAATCGAGTATTTCATAAATTTCCCGGTGGTCAAAAGGATTTTTTTTCTCGTTGGAATAGAGGAATTCACGGAGAATGTTGGCTCTTCCCCGTGTCGTTTTATCTTCGTCGCGGGTAGCCATATAGGTAGGGCACATAGTCCCGCCAATGATGCTACTTTTACGACAATCGCCTGATCCATTGCATTTCTCAATGCTGCGGAAGAAACCCATGTTCTTTGAAAAGTCGAAAATCGTATCAAATTTCGGCGTGGGTTTCCCTGGTTCTACGCGTAGCTTTTCAGTGATAGGAGGGGTATCGGTAATTTTCCCGGGATTCAGGATATTCTCCGGATCCCATGTTTTTTTCAGCCTTTTCAGGAGTTGGTAGTTGTGTTCACCCAGCATGAAGGGGATAAACTTCCCCCTGGCTCTTCCGTCACCATGTTCGCCACTCAATGATCCGCGGAATTGTTTCACCAGGGCTGCCATTTCAGTCATGAGCTGGTCAAACAGCTTCACATCGGCTGAATCTTTGAAATTCAGCAGGGGGCGAAAATGGATTTCCCCGGTTGCCACGTGGGCATAAAAAACGCTTGTCAGCCCTAGTTTGGAGAGCATCTTTTTGAATTCAATGATAAACGCGGGCAGGTTTTCCGGAGGAATAGCCGAATCTTCAATGCCAGCAACCCCTTTCCGGTCGCCGGGAACATTGGATAGCAGTCCCAGGCCTGCAGTTCGCAATGACCATACCCGTTTGATGTTGTCAGCACCCGTGACCAATGGGTAGTGATAACCCAGTCCTGCCGTCTGTAAGTCGTTTTCCAAAGCTGCCGCTTTTACCCGCAGTTCCTCTTCTGTTTCACAGGCAAATTCAATCATCAGCAATGCTCCCGGATCGCCCTGGATGAAAAAGCGGTTTTTCCGTTGTTCAATGTTTTCCTTGGTACACTGCATAATGATGTCATCCATCAGCTCAATCGCCCCGGGATGATGTTTCAATGCCACCAGGTTGCCTTCCAGCGATTCTTCAACGGTGCGGAAGTGGGCACATAACAGTCCTTTGTGTTTAGGTGGAAGAGGTATGAGATTTATCTTAATCCGGTAGGTGAACGCAAGGGTACCTTCTGAACCGGCAAGCAGTTTCGAGAAGTTGAAAGCATCTCCCCCCGGAGTGAAAATTTCTGAATTCAGCAAAACATCTATGGCATAACCCATATTACGCCGGGTGAGCTTTGGATCGGGAAACTGATCACGGATCTCTTTCTGGTTCTCAGGATTGGAAAGTATTTCGTAGATGTTCGTATAAATAGCCTTCTCCAGGGGATTGCCATGGCCATTCATTTTTTGATGAAACTCATCGGGCGACAAGGCTTTGAAAGTAACTTCAGACCCATCAGAAAGAATGGTATCAACCTCCAGGATGTGATCGCGGACGCTGCCGTAAATGAGGGAATGTAATCCACACGAGTTGTTACCGAGCATGCCTCCAATAACACATCGGTTAGCGGTAGATGTTTCAGGTCCGAACTGAAGTCCGTAGGGCGCTAACTGCTGGTTTAATTCGGCCGGGATAACTCCGGGTTCCACAAGGGCATAATGCTCTTCGGAGTTGATCTCCAGAATTTTATTCATGTATTTTGAAACATCAACGACAATTCCGGGACCAACAACCTGTCCGGCAAGTGATGTGCCTCCTCCTCTTGGAATTACCGATGTGTGCGTTTCCCTTGCAAACGCGATAATTTTCCGGATGTCTTCTTTATCCCGGGGACGGGTTACTGCCAGCGGCATTTCTTTGTATTGCGAGGCATCGGTGGAATAAAGCACCCGATAAACCTGATCTGTAAACAGGTCACCGGAAAGTTTTGATTTAAGTGCGTTGAACCGGTCAATGGATATCATGAATTTTGTTTTTATAAGACAAATATAGGAACAACTGAGCGATTTTCCTCTGCTCCTCACTCCTTGCGTAAGTTTTATTTATCATTTTTATTCCGGTAAAGTCCGGGGCTTTTTTTCATACGCAACGATTCTGCATTTTAATGGAGCACAACTTTTTTCATCAGGGTTTGATCATCAAAACTGAGCTGGACCAGATAGATTCCTTTGGGCTGAGAACTTAAATCTAACTGGCCGAAAAAGCGTGGATCAGATTTTTCAAATTGCTTCTTCAAAATTTGTTTCCCTGATGCTGTGAAAACGGTTACCCATAAATTACCTGAGGAGGGGTGATTGTAATGAACATGTATTAATCCGTCTGAGGGATTGGGATAAATATTCAGTGCGGTTTCCATCCCGTTATTTTTATCAGATGTGCCTAACGGATTCGTTAAAATTGAATCAGGTGACATCAGATATTTGGTTGGCTGGGTGACATCCAACAACACGGTCACCTCACCTTCGCTGTTGGTTTCCACTTTAACTCCTGTTTTTTTGCCTTCACGCACCAGGTACCAGGTTTTATTCTGGAGAAGACCACCCAGTGTGACTTCCACATTTTCAGGGTTTTTTGTTTCTGAGGAGGGACCTACAGCATAGCGTAAAGCTGTTTTTCCCTGTGAAATGTTTTCTATTCCAAAGTTTATTTTTTCAGTGGATGAGAAATAATTAACATCATCATGAGTCATCATGATCCCGTTTACAAGGGATGCCGAAGAAAACGATTTATCTTCATTTTCAAACAGTAGCAGGGTATTACCGTTAAATGAAATTTTCCCGACCTCCGCCGGCTCATTTTCTGTTTTCCCAAATAAAGTGTATTCATTTTTCCCATCAACGACCACTTTTACCCCAAGTGCTTCTTCTGTATTTATATTTTCAGCAATTGCATTCAGATCGGATGCATTGGGCCATAATAGTATCATGTATCTGTTATTCTGCTGATTGGATAACCGGGCACGTAATATATTTCCAATATTATTGGTTGTGACTGACCAGTCGGCTTCTGCCGGGGAGAGTATTTTGGCCAACGCATTTGCATTTCCGTTGGTTATGTTATATGTTTTTTCTCCTGCTGCTATCAGTTCGCCTTCTGTCTGCAGCCGCCATTCAAATGTCCTGCCTGTGTTTACCGAAGCTGCATCGTCATAAATAACTATATAATTAGCTTTGTGGGAAACAAAGGTACGGTTCAGTTTTCTCATGCCGGGATAAACCCCTTTCATGTCGCCTGAAAATACAACCCTGTCGTTTACTTCTGCAAATTCTTTTTGCCAGGCATACTGGTTTAATTTTTTGGGCTGGCTCCATGCTCCACCTCCTCCATATTGTGTAGCATCATCAACAATAAATGTACTGTGCTGTGTGGTAATTTTATTCTTTTTTTCATAACCGTCGCCGGTAGTCAGAAAGCTTCCTTTGGAGAAAAGGAGGAATGTACCGGCATCGGGATCATCGTGTGCCACATTCACATAATCAGTAAAATGGGAATAGGCTGTTCCCCGGGTTTCATTCAGGATATGTCCGCCCAACGGGCCACATTTGAAAGCTATTGCAGTTGCGTCAGGGTCCCAGCTGTTTCGGCAGATCACTATTCCTATATCTTCGAAATAGCGGTGTAGTGGAAGATCCTGGAAATTCTTTTTTTCAAGGTTGGGATCGATATAAATTGCAGGCCATTGCGCGAGAAAGAACGCCTCTGAATGTTTTTTTCTCAGATTAGAAGCCAGATATTGAATGTATGGATCCCCGGTGAGAGCAGCAATTTGAAACAGATAATTCGGACCACTGGCCGCTGCCGAATTGGCTGAATCGCCAAAACCGAATCCGGCAGAAAGATCAGGAGTGACATGATAAATGTAATAATACCCCACATTCCGATAATGCTCACTACTGGCAGGATCCATCTCCGTACAATGCCTGAGCGCATGTATGCCGGGATAAAGCATTTGCCCGCCATAATTGGCATAATTCAATCCTTCATGATTGGATCCGTCGTGGGGTGAAACATGGAGGATCCGTTCCCACACTGTTTTTACATAATTGTATTCCGATTGCATTTCCGGATATTTATCGATCAGGTTTATCGCGCAATACAAAGATGCCGTAGCCCTGAAATGCATGTGGTTGTTCTGGTAGTCGTTTGTCCAGTAATCATTCAAATCATATCCGCGGATTCTGAACCGGGTCATACCCGTCTTCATCAGTTCTTCATAATTCGACCTTTCTGTAGAGTCGAGGTAATTGTACATGCAGTCGTACAATAGTGCAAATCCTGCAAGCTTATGTGCTACATCGAGGCCTACCGATGTTTCGGCCTGGATTGCTCCTTCCCAGTCTTCCTGGTAACAAGTGTTCAGCCAGCTTTTTCCTTTGGCAATCAGGGTTGCGTCTTTGGAAAGGCCAACACCAATTCCCATCCGGCTAAAATACCACCATTGCCGTTGACCAGGGATGGAAGTTGTGGAAGGATAGCCAATATTTTTGCATTGATTCATCAAGGCATCCCATTCCTGCGGCAACTGTTGCTTCAGTTCCCTTGCACGGATCTCAGCTTCTTCTTCAGTGAATAAAATGCGCGGATGTTGTCCTTTCAGATGTGTGTGAATTTTAAATGCTTCCTGCGAAAAAACAGTTTTTTTTGGTATGAAAAAGAAGCATAAAAGCAAGGTTATCAGGTAGTAATTATGAATTCGTTTCATGAGAAGAAAAATAAATTTAGTTAATGTATTAAAAAAATTATAAAATTGAAATAGAATCAGGTTCTCAGGATTTACGGAGCTTCATTGATTCTATGTGTTTTATTGAGGTGTAAGACGTTTAAAGACGCCGTCATATAAATCGGTATCAATGATTTCGTCTCCGCCTATTCGTACGATCACCATATTCCAGGCAGGGGCTATGAGGCAGATATTGTTTTTGTTTCCCTGGGCTGCAAAGGTTCCTTCGGGGGCATGTGGCCACATTTGTGTTCCATCTGGTTTTTCTCCGTTTACCCACCAGTTCAGTCCGTAGTTCCCGGTAAGCAGCCCTGCATACCATGCCTTTGTATCGTAGGGAGGGATGACGGTTGAAACTCTGGGAGAAGTTGCATAGTGGATGTACTTCGTGCTAATCACCTGTTGGCCGTTCCAGTTTCCATTACAGCAATACAACCATCCGAAACGTGCCATGGCTTCAGCTGTTATATAAACACCGCTTTCCGGCATTCCCGCACCTCCATTTAAGGTAATTCCGTTGACCTGACCCTTATCTTTCCATTCCATTTGTTCGGGGGTTATTCCGATAACCGAAGCTACCCGGCGTTCAAACAGACTGCCAAGAGACTCTTTGCCCGCCATTGTAAGCACACGGGCCAGCACATCCGACTGCCGGGAATAATGAAATGCTTCCCCGGGAGCATAATCCGGCTGAACCGGTTCAAAAACATCCTCTTTTTCATGATTATAGCCGCTTGTGAAAGTGGCCAGGTGTTCGATGGTCACATCAGGATAATGAACCTTCAGCTTGTCGAAATGTATTTGCGCTTTTGTATCCGGACTACACAGCCCGTCGTCCCATAAAAGCCCCAGACAGGTGCTCATGAACGACTTAGTACACGACCAAACCAGGTGCCTGCTTTTGATGTCATCGCCCTGCCAGATAATATACCCGTTTTTGATTACCATACTCCGGGAGGTGCCCAGGTCTCCGCAAACGGAATCGAGATAGGACATGGCTGTATCCAGTCTCTTCTTATCGATCCCCTGACTTTCAGGACTTGCAACCTGCCAGTCTTCCTGTGGAAAAACAATCATTTTTTCAGATGGCCTTTCACATCCATAGACGAGCAGAAAGAAAATGGTGAGGAAATAACAGGTTCGTTTCATTTTTTTAAAATTTTAGAAATGTAAAAACAAGTATTCCGAGAACAAAAACAACAATCAGAATTGGCCATCCGAATGTATATATTTTTCTTGACCGATACCACATGACTATACCGGTAACCGAAAAAAGAATCATCGAAAGAGCAGTAAGATCAAGTAAGATACCCCAAATAAAATAAAGCACTCCACCCTGGAATCCATGAACCCGGTGAACACGTTTATTTATTTCATATAAAGTTTTCCTTTCAGTATGGGTGATGACCAGACTGTCCAGATCGTTGTTCATCAGAACATGTTGAACTATCCCGGGACGAATATAACGAAATGAAATATCTCCTTTTTTGTTTTTTGTGTAATCCATGCGCCCATTCAGATCAAATTCCCGTTTTAATTCCCTTCCCAGTTTTTTTAAATTGGTTGTATCAGGCACGAAATGTAATGGGAGATTTTGTGTGTGTTTTACATCCTCTCCAACCGTAAACCATTCGTGTTTGCTTGTAACAAAACCCGTGATAATATACATGAAGGAAAAAGTAAAAACCAGAATACTCGAAATAAAATGAATTTTACGATTTCGTTTATACCATTTCAACCGATTAACCATATATATAAGATTAGTGATACCGAAAATATTCCAATAACAAGGATTGCCCCCCACTGTTTTTTGTTTTTTACTGATCTGTTCATCCAGAAAAAAATACTGGAGATTAAAGTCAGGAACCCAACTATTGTTGCCAGCTGGCCATAGAATGACCAGATATCGAGTAGCGTATAGCCCAACTTATTGCGGCTGCTTCCAAAATGCATGGCGCGGAGGACTTTCCCTGTGCTGTGAAAGATCTCTGTTACTTCTACCTGATCATCATTTCTGTTGAGTTTTACTTCAAAGGTACGTCCGGGTCGCAGGATTAAAAAACGAAACATTCCGGACTTGTTTTGTCTGAATTCCCATTTGGGCAGATGCCCGCTGATCCCCAATTCTGAACGAATGAATTTTGAAAGTGAATCGGCTTGTAAGGATGCATCAAAACTTATCATTTTGGTGTAAGTGGCAGTTTTCGTATCTTTTTCAGGCAGGAACTGATGTTGAAAATTCAGTGCACTCAATCCCACGACCAAAAAAAACAAGGAACTGATCAGTCCGCCATAAATGTGAAGTTTGGATAAAAACTTCATTGTTTTTTTATTCATCTATTGCTATCCTGTTTTTAATTCTTAATCCATAAAATTCGCCAGCCTGTGGACCTGGGATCTCCAGAGCTTTGACTGTTATTGTATATGCCCCCTTTTGGAGGGATAAGCTTCCCCACGAGAAGTTTTCCCATTTCATCTCTGGTGAACGGCCCCGGTCTACCTGATCGCGATTTGGGTAAGGCTCCGGAACAAATGATTCCTCCACCGTTTTTATGAGTGATTTTCTATTTGCCTGAACTTCAATTTTTATCCCTTCACAACCAGGTGGAATGAGGTACTGCAGGAAGAATTCATACATTCCGTCATGAACCACCTGAACGTCCCAGGAGAAGCTATCGCTTGATGATTTCCAGTTTACAGCCCAGTCAAAGGCGTATCCAAACTGGTTTTTGAACTTCAGGTTTCCATGCAGCTGAGCGCTGGTAACAGGCAAGTCAACAATAGGTTGTTCCGGATGCCCCAGCTCCTCCCGGAATGCTGACTTTTCAGGTTGCACATCATTCAGCCAGGTTTGATACAACAGAAATAACTCATTCGTTTTTTCAGGATCTTGGTGTGCGATGTCTGATAACTGGGAAGGATCGGCAATCATGTCATACAACGATTTTTTATTTTTATTGTCAACAGTCAACCTGAACCGGTTATCCCGCACTGTGCCTTTTCCCAGGAAATAAGAAAACAACGGGCGCCCGGGCCATTCTGCCAAGGGATCAAACAGAAGAGGTTTCAGTGATTTCCCGTCAATGATCAGCGAATCGGGTAAGGCAATGGAACACAGGTCAAGCACTGTGGGTAAAATATCAATATGATCTGCTAATTGAGAAACTCTATGTGGGCGTAACTTTCCAGTCCATCGAATCCAAAGCGGAACCCGGATTCCGCCTTCATCTACCTGGGCTTTTTTCCCCTTCATCCCCCCGTTAAACCTGTTTCCGTTTGGACCGTTATCTGTTAAAAACAGAATGATCGTATTTTTATCCAGATTCAGGTCTTTTACTTTTCCCAATAGCTTTTGTACATTCTGATCCACTGATTCGCACATGGCATAAATGCCTGCATCATATTCGTTTAATCCTTTTTTCAGATATTTTTCAAACAACTCGTCATGAACCTGAATGGGTGTATGCGGCACGTTATACGGGATGTAGCAGAAAAATGGTTTGTGCCTGTTGGCTTCTATAAAATCTATAGCTTTATCGGTAAAGAGATCCGTCAGATAACCTTCTGTCTGCACTATACTGGTCTGATGCCTGAGCCTGGTATGAAAATAGTTGCGAATAATCCCTCCTGTGAATCCCATGAATTCATCAAATCCCTGTCCTATAGGATCATATGGATAGTTAGCGCCGTTATGCCATTTCCCAAAGCATCCGGTAGTGTACCCATTTGATTTAAAAATTTCAGCCAGGGTCACCTCCTCGTCATTCATGGTTTCTTCACCACCGGTAACACCGGTAACTCCTGTGCGCAGGTAGTATCGGCCGGTGAGCAACGTTGCCCGGGTGGGAGCACAAACAGGAGAAACGTAAAAACGATCGAAAGAAACACTCTCGGCTGCAAAACTGTTTATAGCCGGCGTTTCAATGAGATTGTTTCCGGTAACCCCAAAATCACCATACCCCTGGTCGTCGGTCATGATGAGAATGACATTGGGCTTTCCTGGATTTGCACACAAATTTCCCGGCAAGTATAAAATGCTTATTAAAAGAAGAAAAAGACGAAGTAATTGTTTCTTCATAACGTTCATACATTAAAAATTCAAATTAGCGAATAAAAATTTAAATACGATTACACTTGCGTTACACATTATTCAAAAATTGTTCAATGGTCTTTGCTGTTTAATAACATTTTTTTGGGTGGTTGTTATCAGTCGGTTGTTTCCGGGGATAAGGCTTATCAGGTGATGAAGGAGATGATGACATTAATAATACAGGTTCAGGGAAAACCGGTTAGCCATGCTGCCGGTTTTTTTTATATCCAGCCTCTCAGTTTGTAATAGCCTAAAGCTATGATTTCACGGATGAATGAGATCTCATATTTCAAATGATTCCAAACCTGATAACGGATCTGGATGCTTTGGCCGACATCGGGAGCCGGTACTTTACGCCCACCCAGCTCATCGTCGTTAAAAGTCAGATCGGCCCGGATAGCGTTTTCAAAAGCCGGCAGGGCATGAACATGTCGAAATCCGGTTTTCTGGAAGCAGAGAACAGCCCGCCGGGTATGTTCTGGGGAAGTAATTAGCAGGACAGGGGCATCGATATCCAGTATCCGGGAACAGTATAACGCTTGTGAACGGGTATTGGCTCCTTTGTTCTCAAAGAGGATACGGGATGGCTGGATTCCCCGGATTAAGAGCTCTTCTTTTACCAGATATGATGTGCTCATGCTATCGGTTATATTCCCTGGTATAGCAATGACAACTTTGGCTTCGGGAAAATTTTTGGCAGCCATACCCATATACCAGCTGCGTATCAAATTGCTTTCACTCGGCATGCCACCTCCCCCCAGCATAATAATGGTTGCCGGAGAAATGGCCGGCTCTGTTTTGCTCATTCCCAGCCAGTAAATGCCCCAAAAAGGCAGGGTAGTGAAGGAAATAATGATGGCTGAAAGAAAGAATATACCCGACAATCCAAAAATAATTCGGAGTATCCTTAAAAAAAGAATATTTTTGATCCCGGAATTGCGCATGATTCGAAAATAAAAGATAAAAATACGTTTAATCTTTCAACTTTCATAACATTGAAAAACGAAGTAAAAAAAGAATTGATCCAATTGTTTGAACTCCATTTTCAGGAGGCAGCCAACAGGTTTTTCCTTTTGCCGGAATCCGGTTCCTATCGGGAATATTACAGGATTCATAGTGCAAATTATTCGGCTATAGGTGTTTACAACACTGATGTGAAGGAAAATACAGCTTTCCTTTCTTTTACCAGTCATTTTCTGAAAAAAGGAATTCCTGTACCTGGAATATACGCGGTTAGCTCCGATCTGAAAAAGTATCTTATCGAAGACCTGGGAAATACTACTTTATTTAATTTTCTGTCGAAGAAGAGGGAGACTGAAGGGTTTTCTGAAAGCATTGTAGATCAGTATCGTAAAGTGTTAGCTTTTCTTCCCAAAATTCAAATTGTAGCCGGCAGGGATATCGATTATTCCGTTTGTTATCCCCGCGAAGCATTTGATAAGCAATCGATGTTGTGGGACTTGAATTATTTCAAATATTATTTTTTAAAGCTGGCAAAAATTCCTTTTGATGAGCAGGCACTTGAGGATGATTTTCTGAAATTTACCAACTACCTGTTATCTGCTCCTTCCGGTTATTTTTTGTACCGTGATTTTCAATCGCGGAATGTGATGTTGAAAGATGATTCGGTTTACTTTATCGATTACCAGGGAGGAAGACGAGGTCCTTTGCAGTATGACCTGGCCTCACTACTATACGATGGGAAAGCTGACATACCTCCGGAAATCCGGATAAGGCTATACAAGTATTATTTGTCAGAGTTAAAGAATTACATGTCAGTAGACGAGCATGAGTTTTCCTCTTATTTTACCGGATTTGTTCTCATACGTATTATGCAAGCCATGGGAGCTTATGGCTTTCGGGGGTTTTACGAGAAAAAGGATCACTTTCTGAAAAGTATTCCTTATGCATTGAAGAATTTGCAGTATCTGCTTACTGATCTCAAGCTTCCCGTTCTTCTTCCGGAACTGATTCATGTGCTGGAGTTAGTTTCCCGTTCGGAGATGCTGAAAGAGCTGGGGCAGGGGAGCAGTCATTTGACGGTACGGGTAACCAGTTTTTCCTACAAAAAAGGTCTTCCGGATGATCCCTCAGGTAATGGAGGTGGTTTTATCTTTGATTGCCGGTCGTTAAATAATCCTGGGCGGATGGATGAAATGAAGACTCTTACAGGAAAAGATTTGAGGGTACAAGAGTTTATTGAGCAGAATTCAGAAATGCAGGGTTTTCTAAATTCAGTTCAGGCGCTGGTTGAACAAGCTTTAAGGAATTACCTGGAGCGGGATTTTACGCATCTTTTTGTGGCATTTGGATGTACCGGCGGGCAGCACCGCTCGGTTTACGCTGCCGAAAAGCTGGCTAACCATCTTCGTAGTAATTTTCCGGTGAATGTAAAACTTGAACACCGGGAACTTCAGGAGTGATCCATCTTAGTATTAGTCATTGCCTCTTTTGGTTTCAATGATCACTACTCCATTTGCTCCCCGCACCCCGTAAATTGCTGAACTGCCATCTTTGATCACATTGATGCTTTTTACCTGAGCCGGAGGGATCGATTGGATGATACTGCCATCAACCGGAACACCATCCACAACGATGAGTGCGGCATTGCTGCTGGAAAAAGAATTCTGGCCGCGGATAATGATTTCTCCATTGATGATCTGAACACCGGCAAAGCGTCCTTTGATTAAATCGAAAATGTTGCTGTACTGACTAAAGTCTGCATCTTTTTCATTCAGATTAGCCAGAGCATTTAATTTATCCTTGTCATTTACATGCCCGTAACCAATGGCGTATTCCCTGTTTTTGTCCCCGGGCTTGAGGTTTAAGTTGATGGCAGCAAATTTTATTTTTTCTTCCAGCTTGACTTTTTGAGTAAAAAAACCTTTGGCACTTACTGTCAGTTTATCATCGGTCCGGGTGGAAACAGTAAACCGGCCCAGAGAGTCGGTGTGGACTGTTTGTTTTGAACTTTTCACTTTAACTTTTACATCCATTAATGGAATGCTGTCGAAAGTATGTACCACTCCGTGAATTACCCTGTCCTGAGCCTGGGTGTTCACAAAGAGAAAAACAACCGAAGCCAGCAGGATGGATGTGAGTAATTTTTTATTCATGGTTTTTAATTTATTGGTTGATACAAAAATATAAATACTCTGTTGATTTCCCCCAGGAAGTGACGGAATAGTGTTGTTTTAATTTTTTTGTTTAGTTCTCACTATCCGTTTGATCTGAAAGGGTTCCTTTTGCTGGGATTCAAAATAGGTTCTCATTTGCAGCTCAGCAATGATCCCAATGGTTATAAACTGGATTCCGCCCATTACCAACAGGATGCCAAGAAGCAGGATTGGTTTTCCCCATATATTCTGTCCCAGTATTTTCAGGATGAGAAGGTAGATGTTGATAATAATGCCCATACCCAGCACAAAAATTCCTATTCCTCCGAAGATATGCATAGGTTTTTGCAGGTATTTTTTAAAAAAAAGAATCAGGATCAAGTCGCTGATTACTTTATACGTTCGGCTAAGGTTGTATTTGGAGGAACCGTGCTCCCGGGGGCGATGGTTCACTTCTGTCTGTGTGAACCGGGTAGCTCCTTCCAGGGTAATCAGTACAGGTATGAAGCGGTGCAGCTCCCCGTAAATATGAATGCTTTTTATGGTTTCATTGGTGAATATTTTAAGCATACAACCCAGGTCTTTCATTTTGGTTCCGGTTGATTTACGGATGATATAATTGGCTATTTGGGAAGGTATTTTGCGCATCATCATATTGTCTTTCCTGTTTTTTCGCACACCTGCAACCATATCCCAGCTCTCTTCTTCCATCATTTTCAACAGACGGGGAATATCAGCCGGATCGTTTTGAAGATCCCCGTCCATTAACGCCACAAACTCACCGCTGGCATAATTGATGCCGGCCTGGAGTGCCGAACTCTGACCGTAATTACGTTTGAGTTCGACCAGGACAAAACGTTCATCATCAATGTTGAGGATTTCGTTGCGTGTTCCATCAGTTGATCCGTCATCTGCCAGAATCACTTCAAAGTCGATGTCTTTCAGTGCTGTAATGATCTGACCGGAGAGATCACGGATATTGGATTCTTCGTTAAAAACACCGATAACAAGCGATAGTTTTTTCATTTTTATGTTTTCGTTTGTGCTTAACCTGAACGGTACAAAGTTACATAAATGTTCCCATCAAAGGAATTTTTGACATTATCGGGTTAGTTTCCAGATAAAAGATACTCTGACTGTTTTATAATCCCAGTGACGTAATCCGTGCAGGTATTGCAAACGCAGGGCTTTTCCCTGAAAGTCCTTTCGTATGTCAAAATTAAGTTGCATAGGCTGGTCGCGTTGATTTTTATAACCGGAGTAGCCTGACCAGGAGGTTGAGAAGAGCCAGTTTCCTTTTGAGTAATCCGTTCCCAGTGCATAAAGCAGGGCATCGTTTTGCAGGTTGTTTTCGTCGTTTGTCTGCCAGGTATAAAAACCGATCAATCCAAAAGGTTTTATTTGTCCTGTTGTTTGGTGGCCAATGTTTTTTGAGAAGCTCAGATCCAAAAACAGAGCATGATCATCGGTATACCTTGCCGATTCAAGTTGGCTGCCTGAGCTTGTTTTGGTTGCAAACCGGAAAACTGTATTAGGAAATTTTTTGTCTTTGAAGACCTGTATCAGGGTGCTGAAATAGAAATCGCCAATGGTTGTTCCTTTTCCCTCTTTGTTTCGCGCAAACCGTTCGTTACGGATTTCTTCCGAGAAATGATAATGTTCAAAGGCAACACCATACAGCTCCAGGGCAATTTTGCTGCCGGCAAAAGGAATATAAATATACCCTGATAGATCTTCAGTCGGGTCACCTGGGTGGAAATGGTTAGAAATAGCAAATTCCAGTTCGGTTGATTTTCTGAGTTCTCCTTTTTGCACATGAGGAACAGGAAGAGCATTAGGCCCCAGGTATCCGGGAGAAATGATGATCCAGTTACGCCACCCCGGGTCCCCTTCTTCCCATCCATGCAATTCATTCCACCAGGTATTATCTGCAGTAATTGGTTGCGCTAATCCATGGATGGAAGCCAGGAGAAAGGAAAAAATAAACAGGTATAGTTTCATGGATTGAATCATATCTGTAAAAATGCAGTGACGCGTTTTTCTGCGACACTCCAAACCAGGTTGGCTACAGATCAAGTTTTTCTCTGATAATGGGAGGAATTGCATCTTTATGAACCATTATGCACATGGTTTTATATTGCACATAGGGTTTTGACGCGTAGAAATATCCATTGTACTTATTGTATTCTCCCCATGAATTTTTTACTTTATAGAATACTTTTCCTTGTTTATCCCTGGCCATTCCGATGATATGCATTCCATGATCATCAGTAGTCTGGAAGTTGTCGAAAGCTGTTTGTCTCATCTCCTGGGTTACTTCCTTTTCCGGAACAGGTTTATTTAGTCTATACAATTCATTTTCCCGTTCTTTTGCGGGCAGGGCTTCCCAGCGGGCTATCTCAGCATCTGTCATATCCACGTCCGGTATGGCCGGTAAAACGGCTATTCCTTTGTTTGATGATGCGAATCCCTTTTCGCTGATGTCTGCAGCCCAGGCAATTGTGTAGCCGTTAGACAGGGAATAGTCGATGATTTCTTCCAACTCCTCCATGGGTACATTGTACATTTCATCCCACGACCAGTTATCGGGAATTTCTAAAATGAACCTGGAATAAAACGGATGATGGGTATAGGAAGTTATCTCTACATAATCATTCATATTTAATCCTATGACCTCTTCGGAAAAACGAAGTGGAGAGTATTCCATTCCTTTATAACTAAAATGTTGTGGAATTTTTCCCAGGTAGATATCGAGGATTTGTGTAAACGCATCGTGCCAGGCTGTACTCAGTTTTTGGTTTTTATTTTCAACGACTGCATCGACATACTCGCGCAGCACTTTGTCCATCTCACCATGTACATGTTTTTCTTCCCCGTAATTTAATCCGGTGTACACTTCCTCAGGTATCATGCCATATTTTGCGATCATATTGGTAACATCATGGAAGGCTCCTCCAGCTGAAAAGTTGAGATTTCCGTGTACTCTGACATGCTTTCTGGCTTTTTCAGCATAAGTATGCCATACAACAAACATCTCGGAAAGGTTCACTGCGGGTTTTCCCAACCGGATCATCTCTGACTGGAGGAAGGACAGGGTTGAAAACGACCAGCAAGTGCCTGACCGATGCTGATCTTCAACGGGTGTTGCAGGCAGATCAATGATGTCTTTGAAATTCCAGGGGTCTTTTTTCTCATCTGCCGGATCCATACCTCCATACCCCCGGAAAGTAAACGTGAAAACAAAAAGAGCTGCCAGTAAGTTGTGTAGTAAATGCTTCATTTTATTGTTTTTTTAGTTGCTCTGTGCATTCTCTGCGAACTTCGTGGTTAATTTTGCTGTTTGTAATAAACCACCAGGCACCCAAAGGAAAATACAAAGAACAAAGATACTGATTCAAATATCAACCTTTTTTCGTCTATTCCTCTTGTTGTCAAAAATAGCAATAAAAAATATTTATTGAAATAATCCTGTTTATATTTGGACAAAAAGGAAATAAAATGGAGTTGGAACTGTCCCGGTTTTATTTTCTATTATTTTTGTTGACCCAGGAATTAGAAAAATGAAGAAACAAATAACTATATTATTGTTGCTGCTGTTCACCATAACTTATTCTGAGGCACAGCTAAATATCAATCATTATATACGGGTAGGGCGTACGCGTATATCGATAGGCAATTACACGGGAGCCATTGAGTATTTCAATATTGTGATCAAGTTTAAGCCCTATTTGCCGGAACCCTATTTTTACCGGGGTGTTGCCAAACATCAGCTGGAGGATTTCAGAGGGGCTATTTTGGATTACAATCAAGCGATTGAGATCAAGCCTTTTTATCCTCAGGCTTACATGAACCGGGGAATGGCATATCATAACCTGAATGAATACGACCAGGCCATTGCGGATTACAACCGGGGTTTGGAGTTTGATCCGGAGAACGAGTCTATATACAATAACCGGGGCATTGCCAAATTAGCCTTAAAAGATATTGAAGGTGCCATTCAGGATTATAATAAATCGCTGGAGATCAATCCTAAGTCGACACATGCTTTGATGAACCGGAGCAATGCACATATTGTGGAAGGGAACGTGGAAGAGGCCATTCGCGATTTGAACCAGGTTATTATTCTTCGTCCTCATTATGCTGCAGCCTATCTCAACCGGGGTTTAGCCCGTTTTGAACTGGATGATTATGCCTCTGCTCTGCGTGATTACGATCAGGCGATCCGTTTTGAGCCGGATAATGCGCTGGCTTTTAACAACCGGGGGATAGTTAAGCACAAGCTGGGCGATTATGAGGGGGCCATCATGGATTACGATGTGGCGTTGAAACTGAATCCTGAAATGGCCAGCGCTTATTTTAACCGGGCGATGGCCCGGGAAATCCTTGGTCGTCCGGGATTTGAAAATGATTATCGTATTGCTGCCCATCTGAATCCTCAGTTCGACCTGGAAAGTCGCAGAATTGAAACCGAACAACTGGCCCAAAATCAGACACAACAAACACCGTCCTCATCAGTACAGCCTGATTCCACACAAAATAATTCAATACCTGATCAGGACACACCTGGTCTGAATGATGAAAACCGGCAGGAACAAAACACTGGTGAAACCCAAAACGATTCGCCAAAAAAACGGAGACAGAGAATTAATCTGATCATCGAAGATTCACGCGACCTTCCGGCCGAAGAGGAAGAGGAAGATGTGGAGGATGGCCTGATACAGAACAGGAATGTTGTTATCGACCTGCAACCTATATTTATTGTTTCAGCATTTGAAAAAAACAGCGTGGATTACGACCGTTTTCAATATTACAATCTGGCCATAGACGAGTTGAATAAGCAAAATAATTACAATCCTTTATTGACAATCACCAATAAAACAGCCGGGAATGACCTGGACATTTTTAAGAATTTCATTCTCTATTTTAATGCCCGGCTGGATGTGGAAAAAAATAGCCATAATTATCTTAACAGGAGTATATTTTATAGTTTAACCGGGGATTTTAACGCAGCTCTTGAGGATGTAAACCTGTCAATTCAGATGGATGAAAATCAGGCAATTGCGTATTATATTCGGGCCAATACCCGTTATAAAATGCAAGAACAGATCGAATTGCTTGCTGACACTCCCGGAGAGGTGACTGTACCTGTGGGGGGTATGGCAGCAGGAAATGAATTTTTTTCGGTTAACCTGACTGAATACCAGCAGATCATCGATGATTACCAAACCCTGCTCCACCTGAATCCCAAGTTCTTTTTCGGGTATTTTAACCTGGCTTATATGAAACTGCGTATGAAGGACTATGAGAGTGCAATGGAAGATTTAAGTCAGGCCATTGAGCTTGAACCAGAATTTGCAGAAGCCTACTTCAACCGCGGATTAACCAAAATTTTTCTGGATGATATAGATGGTGGGGCACTTGACCTGAGTCGTGCCGGTGAACTGGGAATTCACGGAGCATACAATATTATTAAAAGGTATTGCAATTAACCCGGATGATACAAAAAAAAAGCAGCTTTTTATTAGCTGCTTTTTTTTGCGGTGACGACGAGACTCGAACTCGCGACCTCCGGCGTGACAGGCCGGCATTCTAACCAACTGAACTACGCCACCTTTTTATTTATCTTTGTCAGAACTTCTTTTTGAAATGTTTCTTTCGAAAAGGTGCTGCAAATATATACTTTCTTTTTTTTCCTGCAATATAAAAAAATATATTTTTTTTTAATAGTTTCAATATGTTAATTGTTAGTGTGTTGCGTATCGTTTAGGTTCTCCGGAGTCAGTTTTTTCTCCCCATTCCAGCGGTAAGCCAGAAGATTTTTACTTCCTACAATACATGAATCGAGACAGCAAATGTTTGGTTTGATGATGTGTGGTCCGTTTTTACGGCAATAATGGCCAAAAAATACGATGGGAGCATCCTCCGGGTAAGGGTAAGTAGATGGGGCAATTTGTGGTGGAATGGTATAGTTAGGCAGTTTGAATTTGCTTTCGAAGGAAATTTCTTCAAATGTTTTTCCAACGGGATTTTCCCACCAGCGCATTCTGAAGGAACGGGACGACACCCCTTTACTGTTGATTATTTTCAGGTCTCCCGGCATATGGAATTGTGGACCCTTGGTGATCAGCCAGATATTTTGGGCAAGTTCCGATTCCGGGTGGGTATGGATCTCTTTGAATAATCCTTTTTTAATTTTTCCCGGAGGCAGGTTGTTTTTGAGGTATTCAATAGCGCGATCTGACCAGCAGGCATGAACCACCCGAATGTCTTCCAGCTCCAGGAATAGAGGCAGTGAACGCAGCCATTTCAGGTGACCTGCCCATTCATCGGGATAGTTCACAAATTCGTTGATGGTTTTCAGAACAGGAATAAAATTTTTGAGCGGAGGCTTCACCAAAGGTTTATTTTTCTTGTCTGTCAAATGGGCAATAATGGTGTTGATTTCATGATTTCCCAAAATAGCATAGGCGTTTCCATTTTCAACCATGGTACGGATCATGCGAATTGTTTTCCGGATTTGTGGTCCGCGATTCAGAAAGTCACCTACAAAAATAGCCTTTCTGTCAGGATTGGCATAGCCTGTTGGTGTTTTCGCATACCCCAGTTCCTGCAGGAGTTTTTTTAACAACTGGGCATGTCCGTGAACATCTCCAATAATATCGTACATATACACTTTTCTCTTTGGGGAAAACAGTTATCCGTAATCAAAAGCTGTTCCCCGGGTTTTTACCAGAAATAGGCGTAAAAAATAAGGATAATAGCAATGATGATAGCCGAATTAATGACATCCCAGTGGTTATATGAAGCACGGGTTTCAGCAATTTGTTCTTTGGAAGCAGTGCCAAGAGTTAATCCTGAAATAGTCAGAGGATCCTTTGGTTTGGTAAAATAGCTGATCACCACCATGGAGAGGATCACCAGAATGAAGAGATATACTTCATAATGTAACCAGTTATGTACCATGAAAATTTTATAAACAAGGGAAGTCTCTGCAATATTCCCGGCAAAAATATTCAGGCCCAGCCGGGTCATGCCCAGGGTGAATCCAATCAGGAGTCCCCATAATCCAGCAGCGGGGGTTGTTCTTTTAGATATCACCCCCAGCAGAAACACTGCGGCAATACCAGGAGCAAGCAACGACTGTACATCCTGCAGGTATTCATACAATACTTTTCCGAGTCCTTTCATCACCGGGATCCAGGCTATTCCCAGCAACACAACAGCAATAGTAGCCAGGCGGCCAACGATCACATAGTGGCGTTCATTCCTGTCGGGTCGGTATTTTTTGTAGAAGTCGACCGTGAAAAGCATGGCCGATGAATTAAACAGTGATGCCAGAGAGCTCATCAGGGCAGCCAGTATACCCCCGATAACGATACCGGTAAATCCCATGGGTAGCAGCTCTTTCACCATGGTTGAAAACGCTGCATCGTTGGTTTCCAGTGTTAGTAATCCTTTCTGTTGCAATGCGTAAGCTATCATGCCGGGGATTAAAAATATGAATACCGGTGTTAATTTCAGGTATGCTCCGAAAATTGTTCCCCGGCGGGATTGTTTCATGTCACGGCCCGATAGCACACGCTGAACAATAAACTGATCGGTACACCAGTACCAGAATCCGATGATAGCTGATCCGAGAATGACACCGGTCCATGGGAAATTCGCATCTTTGGGCGAGTGCATCAGACTGGTCATCGGGTCACCATGAACGGTAACATTTGCACTGCATATTTCCATCATTTCGCTCCAGCCTCCAACCTTGATCAACCCAAGAATAAGGACAGCAATGGATCCAAAGAGTAAAATAGGAGTTTGCAGCACCGAAGTATAGAGTACTGCCTTCATCCCCCCAAATGTGGTATACAAACCAGTAATTAATACCAGTCCTATGGCGCTAATCCAAAAAAAGTCAATGTTATGTCCCCAGAATGAGATGTACTCTATGTCAAATACATCTTTAAAAACAACGCCCCCGGCATAAACCGTAACAGCTACTTTGGTCAGCACATAACTTACCAGTGAGATGACTGAGAGAAAAGAACGGGCATGAGGATTATACCTTCGTTCCAAAAACTCAGGCATGGTGAAAACTTTGCTTCGTGCATAAAAAGGAACGAACAGCCAGCCCAGGATCAGGATCACCCAGCCGTGCATCTCCCAGTGCGCCATGGCCATTCCACTTTCAGCTCCGGAACCGGCCAGCCCAACCAAATGCTCAGAACCAATATTGGAGGCAAAAATAGAAGCTCCAATGGCAATCCATGTCGCATCTCGCCCGGCAAGGAAATAGTCGGTCGTGTCCTTGTCTTTCTTCTTTAAAACCCACAGCACAATGCCGATCAATCCAATTACAAATAATCCCAGTACAATCCAGTCAAGTGTTGCCATAGTAATTTGTCTTAATTAGAATTCGTTTATAGCCTGTATTTAATTCATTTTTGTAGTTATTTTATCTGCCAGGTTTTCTCAATATTTCACAATGCGTTCCAATTCAGTCACTGCCTTATTGGCTTTTACCCGGTAGTAATAAGCTCCTTTTTTTGATTCGGTTGAGTTTTTGTAATCCAATTTTTCAAGTACCCCGAGCGAGAGCATTTTTTTTCGAAAATTTCCCGGATCAAATGCGCGTTGATAAATGGCTTCATATAATTTTCGCAACTGAAGCAGAGTAAATTTGGAGGGCAGCAACTCACTCCCAACCAAACTGCTGCCTGCTTTTAACTGTAATTTTTTTAGCGACTGTGTGATCATGCTGTTATGATCAAAAATGAGCGGGGGAATTTCATTAATACCCCACCATTTGGCGCCGAATTTTTCGGCGTTGTTTTTTTTGTAACGGTCAATCCGGATCAGGGCGTAGTGTGCAACGCTAATGACACGAACAAAAGGTTCACGATCAGCAGCTGAAAAGGTTGATACCTGTTCCAGGAAAATATTATCCAGGCCAGTGGTTTGTTTCAACACCCTGCAGGCCGCTTCATCAGACGATTCTCCCTCCCGGATAAATCCACCCATAAGTGACCATTCCCCTTTAACCGGTTCAAAAGCACGAGGATATAATAACACTTTAAGCTCCCCATTTTCGTATCCGAAAACTACGCAGTCAACAGCCACCAGAAATTTGGAATGCTGTTTGTAATATTCCATCATAAAAATGAATTATTCTGTAAATCTAAAAAAAGTATTTTTTACTTTTTTCTGATTTTTGTGTTTTTTTGAAAACATGTTTAAAAATGCCATAAAATTATAAAAATATGTTTTTGTTTACTGATTTTGATATTAAACTTATAATTTTAGCAAAAAATGCAAATGCAAAATTTAAAACGATATTTCATTATTCCTACCGGGCCGAAAGAGGTGTATAACGCACTTACCAATAAGAAAATGCTGGAAATTTGGACAGGTGAGGATGCTGTAATGGAACCTGTTGCGGGGACTCCATTTTCATTATGGGGGGGAAGCATCTCAGGTGTGAACCTGGAATTTGAAGAAAACCGAAAAATCGTACAGCAATGGTTTTTCGGTGAACAGGATGAACCTTCGATAGTAACCATTATTCTTCATCCCGATAAAAAGGGCACCAGTGTTGAGCTGCGTCACATCAATATTCCGGAAGAGGCTTATCAGAATATTTCAGAGGGATGGGAAGAGGACTATTTTAAGCCATTGAGAGAATTATTTATTTAAGATGAAGCGCTTTTTCATATTTATTCTCCTGATTGTACTACTCCCTTTCCCGGGAAATACTGCCCGGATCATCTCCATGTTCGAGATTGCACGCTGGTACCTGGATGCCGATCTGGTTTTGATCTGTTCTGCGCAAGAAACGGATACTATGCTAATCTGTCATTACGATTCCCTGAAAACTGACGGTTTCCGTCTTGCATATGATCAGATCCGGGAAAAATATCACATTTCCATCGATTCTGTGCTAAAGCGTTCCTCTGATGTGAAGGGTTTGCCCCAAACGGTGATGACTCCGGTATTTACTGTCAATTTACAAGAGTACCGGATAGATAAAAAAAGATTTACCGGGTGGGATGAGCATGGTGATTCTGTTTTTTTAAATCAGGTAGAATACAGGGGAAATGTTGGTGATGAGGATACCTGGTTCAGGATAGGAAAAGAGAAGCGGGTTGTGATTCTGCGACACACCGGCCAGGATTTGGTCATTGATTATGCTCAGGTATGTGATGAGCATGTTCTCCGCCTGTTGAGTGATGTTGAACACTATGGAGAGGCATTTTTTAATCCCTTGCATTAGGAAGAAATATCAGATTTTTTTTTTTCGAAAAAGACGCAAAGGAAGAATTTAAATAATCATCCTCCCCGTCATCCATCATTCGTCATTAATTTTATCGTACTTAGCACGATATTTGTATATTTGCAGCAGTGTTCTTTGGCA
>JAQVON010000046.1 GCA_028702595.1 Mariniphaga sp.
CCTAGAATTCCACATTTCCCGATTCGTATTCTTTAAAGCGTTGCGACAAATAGGAAAGCCACTGGCTTAACCGCTTTAATGCCTCCTGTGTTTGAGAAGAAATATCTTGTTGTTTGATTTTCAGCAGAAGATAGCCATAAACTCCATCAATAGCCACCTGGACTTCGCTGATAGCATCGGGATTTTTTAGTTTCAGTTCAGCGATTAGCCCAGTCACTGCCTGGTAAATCTGCACATACGTTTGGTCTGTTTTTGATTGTAATAACCTCAAATGAAATTCGTTAAGTTCGTTCAACAGATTTGAAAGAAACTGCAGATGTCCTTTTTCCTGTTTGCCTTCCTTTTCCATCATGAGGGTGAGATTTCTATACCATTCTGAAATATTTTTTGCCTCCTCTTCTTCGGCATCATATTTTTTTATCAGGTGTTCATTGATCATGCCCATATCAAGTTGAAAAGCTCTGATCAGGTTTTCTACCTGGTAGAGATACAAGATGTATTCCGCAATGTTTTCTTTTCTTTTTTGTTGGGCTATTCGCATTTTCTTCCAATAATAGATATGATTTGTACTGCTGAAGTTTTGCTTGATCTGAGTGCTGAAAGATACCCAATACGTTTTACAAATCAAAAAAATCGTCGAGTTTACGTCGTTCTTTTTTTGTTGGTCTTCCAGCTCCCTTGTCACGGGTCAGCCAGTTCATTTGTTTCTGCATGTTTAAAATTTCCAGTTCTTCAGGGGGTGTAATATTTTCTACAAATTCAACGGCTAGTTTTGCTGACATACGTTTTTCCGCGAGGGCGAGAACTTTAAAGCTATAAGTAACCGGAGATTTACGTATTTTTATTACTTCACCTGTATGTATTTCCCGCGATGCTTTAACGGGTATGTTTCCGATAATTACTTTACCTTTTTTACATGCTTCGGTTGCCTGGCTGCGTGTTTTAAATAATCGAACAGCCCATAGCCATTTGTCGATACGCGTCGATTCTGCCATGTTATTTTTTGGTATTGAAAATATTCATGGTACGTTCAATTCCGATGGTTCCATAGCTTTGAATGATTTCTATGCAGGAATCGATTTTTTCGGGGAGTAGTTTTTTTTCATCTGCTGACCATTCGCCTAAAACATAATTAACCTGAAATCCGGGGTGAAACTTATCATCGATGCCGAATCTCAGCCGGGCGTAGTCGTTTCGCCCCAATACTTCAGAAATATTACGAAGTCCGTTGTGACCTCCATGGCTGCCTTTTGCTTTCAGTCGAAGTGTACCAAAGGGAAGAGCCAGGTCATCCATCAGTACAAGAAGGTTTTCGATTGGGATGTTTTCTTTTTGGAGCCAGTAATTCACCGCGCGGCCACTCAGGTTTACATAGGTTGTGGGTTTTAATAGCAGAAAGCTTCTCCCTTTGAATTTATAGTCTCCAATAAACCCATACCGCTTATCATGAAAAGCAATATTGGACACTCCTGCAAGAGCGTCCAATATTTGAAAACCTATATTGTGACGTGTATTTTTATACTCCGGACCGATGTTTCCAAGTCCTGCAATTAAATACTTCACAATAAATTATTTTTTATTCTGTAGCTGCCGGTTCAGAGGATTCTTCTGTTCCGCCTTCAGCTTCTTCTTCATCTTCTGGTAGTGGTGACGACGATTTAGCTGCTCTTGTTGAAATTACACCCACAATGAGGTTTGATTTATTGTCGAGGAACTCAAGTTTTTCCCGTTGCAGTTCTGCTACTTTAATGCTATCGCCAATACCCAGTGAAGATACATCTATCTCAATGGCATCGGGAAGATCGTCGGCCAGCGCCTTCACCTGCAATTTACGCATATTCATCTTCAACTTTCCACCAGCTTTTATCCCTTTGGCCAATCCAATTATTTGTACAGGAACGCCAATTTTTACCGGTTTATCATCCTCTACTTTCAGGAAATCAACATGCATGATTTGTTCCTCAACCGGATGCCATTGCACATCCTGAACCATAGCCTTGAATGTTTTGTCTTCAACTTCAAGATCGACTAGGAATACATTAGGTGTATAGATGAAGGGTTTTAATTCAGTGGAAGCAATTTGAAGGTGAACAACTTCATTTTTCCCATATAAGACACCAGGGACTAATCCCTGTTCACGCAATTTTTTGGTGTCTTTTTTACCCAGGTTTTCTCTTTGTTTTGCCTCAATTTTTTGTGTTTTCATTTTTAAAATTTACGTTAATAATTATGGTACTCAGTCCTTCCCGATAACCATCGGGACAAACAGCATGCATAATTAAAAGTGGGTATCCTCTGAAAGTCAGTTGGATGAATCATTAATATGTTCGTTAAAGACCATCCTGAATGAAGGAAACACACCCTAAGTGCTCATGCTTTTGGAAAAAGCGATGCAAAGATATAAATTACCGGTAATATAAAGAACTTATCGACTGATTTTTATAGACTCTTCGGATAGCTTCACCCAATGCATCGGCAACGGTAATATATTTCACTTTAGGGCTTTGCTGTTTGGGTGGCAGTGAGTCAGTAAAGTAGACCTCTTCGAGTTCTGATCGTTCGATACGTTCAACAGCCGGGCCTGAGAGAACGCCATGTGCAGCAAAAGCCCTAACACTTTTTGCTCCTTCTTTTTTCATGAGGTTAGCGGCCTTTGTAATTGTTCCGGCAGTATCAATCATGTCGTCCACAATGATCACGTCCTTTCCTTTTACATCACCAATAACAGTCATACTGTTCACTTCATTAGCCTTTGCCCGTGTTTTATGGCAAATGACCATGTCTGATTCAAGCATCCTTGCGTATGTATTGGCTCTTTTTGTACCACCGACGTCGGGTGAGGCAATGGTAATGTTTCCCAGTCCCATTTTACTGATAAACGGGATGAACAATGCCGAAGCAAAAAGATGATCAACCGGAACGTCGAAAAAACCCTGGATTTGATCAGCATGCAAATCCATTGTAATCACCCGGTCAATTCCTGCAGCTGACAGTAGGTCAGCCATAAGTTTTGCTCCAATTGAAACACGGGGTTTGTCTTTTCTGTCCTGCCGGGCAAATCCAAAATATGGGATTACCGCTACTACATGTGATGCGCTGGCCCGTTTGGCAGCATCTACCATCAACAGTAGTTCTAACAGGTTTTCAGCTGGTGGAGGTGTGGATTGCACGATAAAAACATGGGAACCCCGGATAGTTTCCTCATAACATGGTTCAAATTCTCCGTCGGCAAACACCGGACATGACGATAACCCCAGGTCCAGGTCCAGGCTGTCACAAATTTTTTCTGAAAGATAACGGGTTGCCCTACCTGAAAAAATTTTTAAGGGATGATTTTTATTGCCCATAGGTATATTGTTTATATTTTCATTCTGAAAATAGTGTAAAGTTAATGTATTCGTCCTTTTTTTTTGATGAAAGATGGCATCAAATCGTTTTTTTCTAAGCACTTGTTATCGTTTTCCGGTTAATATTTTTAATAAAACTAAGGATATCTGACCGTCCTTCTCCTGTTTTCGATGAGGAAACATACCATGTGGGTAGTGACTCCCATGATTCCTGCATTTTATTTTGGTATAAGAGTAATTTTTCGTCCAGCTCTTCCTGCTTTAATTTATCTTTTTTGGTAAAGATTATAGCAAAAGGCACCTCATTGATTCCCAGCCATTCCATAAAATGGAGGTCAATTTCCTGAGGTTCATGCCTTGAATCGATCAGTACAAATAAACAAAAAAGATTTTCACGAAAGAGGATGTAGTCTTTGAACGTTTTCTCCCATTTCTTACGTTCTTGTTTGGGAACCTTGGCATAACCATATCCGGGAAGATCAACCAGAAACCATTCATCATTGATAAGAAAATGGTTGATTAATCGGGTTTTTCCGGGTTTCCCTGATGTCTTTGCCAGCGATTTCCGGCCTGTGATCATATTTATCAATGATGATTTACCCACATTGGAGCGGCCAATAAAAGCATATTCAGGCTTTTGGGTCTGAGGACATTTCTTATAATCAGAATTACTTATTATAAAACGGGCCTCTATTATCTGCATAAATCAGTATTTATTCTGGGTTAATTTCTTCAAAAATACTATTTTATATACACTTCCAGTGCTTTTGCTTCCGATGATAATGGTATCATCCTGAAAACCTTAAGTGATGCTGGAACTAAGACCGTCTCTCCCTTTTCGACAATCTCCTTCCCTGATTCTGATTCAATACAGAACCTTCCCTGCAGGTTCATGTATACGATGAAGGAATCAAGCTGACTGTAATTTTTTTCTATGTTTTGGGATAAATGAAGGATATTGGTGGTGAAATATTTACAACTGATTATTTCAGATGATTCATTTTTTTTGATCTCGTAATTTGTTTTGTTCTCTTTTTGCCAGGTGAAATGTATCGCTTCCAAAGCCAGATCAGTGTGCAGTTCGCGGATATTCCCTTTTTCGTCTTTTCTGTTGTAATCGAAAATACGATACGTGATATCAGAGGTTTGCTGTATCTCAGCAATTAAAACACCTTTACAAATGGCATGGACCCTGCCGGCAGGAATAAAAAACACATCGCCCGGAGCTGTTACGTCATAATGTAAAACTTCATCAAGTTCTCCTTTTGCCTGAATCTCGAGAAATTCCTCCCGTGTTAATATTCTGTTGAATCCTGAATTGATAAGGGCATGCTGGTCGGCATCAACGACATACCACATTTCTGTTTTCCCATAGGAGTTGTGTTTTTCTTTTGCCATCTCATCACCGGGGTGTACCTGAATGGACAGATCATCATTGGCATCAATAAACTTGAAGAGTAATGGAAATTCATCCCCAAACTTCCGATAAATTTTCTGGCCTGTTAGTTCGCCCTTATAAATTCTAATCAGTTCATCAAGTTTTTCTCCTTTAAACGGGCCATTACTAACTTCTGAAATATTATTTTCCAGGGTTGAAAGTTCCCAGCTTTCACCACAATTGGGTAAAGGGTCGAAATTTTTTCCCAATACAGTTTTTAACCGGTCTCCACCCCAGATTTTTTCGTGGAAAATGGGTTTGAATTTTAAAGGGTATAAAACCGGCATGACTTGAAATTTAAAAAGTGGATTAAGGTTAATTATATCGCAATGATTTTTTGTACCTTCGTTTTTCGTCAGCGAAAATAGTGTTTTCCTGACAGCGTTTGAAGGAAATTTTTTAAAATCAGCATTTTTTAACATTAAACTAAAGGGGAGATGCTTATAATTGGAATAGCCGGAGGCACGGGATCCGGAAAAACTACTGTAGTAAAAAGGATCGCAGAACGGTTTTCGGATAATGAGGTCGCACTTCTGTCGCAAGATTCGTATTATCTTGATAATGGGCATCTGTCACTGGAGGAAAGGCGGGCAAAAAATTTTGACCACCCCGACTCAGTTGAATTTGATTTATTGATTGACCATATAAAAAAGTTACATAACGGAGAAACAGTTCAGGAACCGGTATATTCATTTATTACCTGTTTGCGGCAACCCGAAACCCGATGTGTTGAGCCTCGAAAAGTTATCATTGTTGAAGGAATTTTATGTCTGGTAAACCAGGATCTTCGTGACTTGATGGACATTAAGGTGTATGTAGACTGTGATTCAGATCTGAGACTTGCCCGTGTAATCAGGCGAGATATAAATGAGCGAGGAAGAAATATTAACCAGGTGCTGGATCGTTATGAAAAGACTGTCCGGCCAAGTCATTTGCAGTTCATTGAACCAACCAAACGGTTTGCCGATATTATTATTCCTCAGGGAGGCCGGAACCAGGTGGCAATAAAAATTTTAACAAATCATATTACACATACTTTAAATCATTTGTAAATGCTTCGTAATTTAAACATCGAAGAAGTCCTTTTTCTTGACATTGAAACTGTCCCTCTAAACCCGGAATACAATGGCCTCAATGAAAAATGGAAGCAATTGTGGGAGCATAAGATGAGGTCTCATTCCGAAGGCGATGAGCCTGCCGAAGTGCTTTATGATCGAGCAGGAATTTATGCCGAATTCGGACGAATCATATGTATATCAGTAGGTTATGTTTTTCAAAAGAAAGGAGATCCTCATTTTCGGGTAAAATCCTTTTACGATGATGACGAAAAAATCCTTATTCAGAATTTTTTCGATGCACTGGATGGTTTTTCACGAAAAGGGAAAAGGAGACTGTGTGCGCATAACGGGCAGGAATTTGATTTTCCTTATATTTCCAGACGAGCGTTGGTGAATAATCTGTCTCTTCCTGCTATTCTGGATATTTCAAGTGCTAAGCCGTGGGAAATTAAAGACAATTTGATCGATACGCTGCAGCTTTGGAAATTTGGAGATTATAAACATTACACATCATTATCCCTGCTATGTGAGCTGTTCAATATCCCCACTCCCAAAGATGATATCGATGGAAGCCAGGTAGCCCGTATTTACTGGGAGGGGAAAGATATTGACCGTATTGTCAGGTATTGTGAAAAAGACACCCTGGCAGTTGCTAATTTGTTATTGAAATATAAAGGGAATAAAATTATTCCACATGATCAGATGGAGATCGTTTGACCTGCTCGATTTGTTGGTTAATGATTTGTTATTGTGAAGAGTGTGTTTGTATGAACTGATTCCTTCACCACCGTTAAAATTTTCTCATTCGGTCCATCTCCCGGCTTGAATCTTTTTGTTTGAGACTTTCCCGTTTGTCGTACAGCTTTTTGCCCCGGGCAAGGGCAATCTCCAGCTTTGCCAATCCCCGTTCCTGGATAAATAATCTCGTAGGAACAATTGTTAACCCCGATTCTTTTATTTTGCGTTCCCATTTTTGGATCTCTCTTTTAGTTAAGAGTAATTTTCGATCGCGTTTGGCGGGATGGTTGTTGCAGGTTCCGAGTTCATATTCCGAAATGTGAATATTTTTAGCAAATAATTCACCGGCATGAAACTGACAGTAGGCATCATTCAGGCTAACTTTACCATTTCGTACCGATTTAATTTCCGTTCCTGTAAGTTGTATTCCTGCGATCAGCTTTTCAATGAGTTCGTACTCAAAATATGCTTTTCTGTTTTTAATATTGATATTTACTTTAGTATGTGCCACTTCATTCCCTTTTAAGTTTCAAACTTCCTGTTATTTCCGGTCTGAAAGCCAGATTACCTGTTGGTCAGGCTGGTGTGTTTTACCAATAATATCTCTGTATAATTCAGGCCTTCGTGCATTTAAATAGCGATATCCTCCTGCCTGTTTGGTTTTTTCAGGTATGAGGATGGATGATACCATGTCATCCCCTAAATTTTGGCATTCAGCCACAACATCTCCAAATGGGTCAATAATCATGGAACACCCATTCTTTAACTGATCATCGTCCATGCCAATAGCGTTGGCAAAAATAACATAAACCGCATTATCATATGCTCTCGATGGCAACCATTTCATTAACCATTCCCTGCCCTTCATGCCATGGAATTCCAACCGCAAAGAGGTGGGGTCACTTTCACGGTTATACCAGAGTCTGGGGTCGACAAATCCAGCACCGGGTCGTGTAGAAGGAGTGCACATGGTTACATGTGGCATGAATATGATATCAGCTCCCAGGATTTTTGTAGCGCGGACATTTTCTATAATATTATTGTCGTAGCAAATCAGGATTCCGCACTTCCAACCATTCAGATCAAAAACACAATACTCATTTCCCGGCTTCAGGTGTGGATTGATAAAAGGATGCTGCTTGCGATAATGGGCAACTATTCCTTTTTTGTTCACACAAACACATGTGTTGTAAAGCTGGACAGCTTCATCCTTTTCAAATAATCCGGCAAGGATAGAAATGTTGTATTGCTCAGATAGTTTTATTAATCGTTGAATACTAGTACTGTCAGACAGGGGTTCTGCCAGGTCAAGCATTTGCTCTTTTGTAAGCTTCTGTGCAAATGAATACCCAGTAATTGAACATTCATGAAATAAAATGGCTTTTGATTTTTCTTCGGAGGCTTTTTGAACAAATTTTTCAATGACCGACAGATTGTAATCTTTGTCTCCACTACGGGTTTCAAACTGAACTGTCGATATTTTCATTTTTTCCATGACGAATGATTTATTCTGATTCAAATTCGGGAAGCAATATTAATTGTTACTTTTGAGAAAAGATAATAATTATTGGAATTTTAGAGACTATTTTAAATTTATCGATTTATTCTATTTTGCGTCTTTTTCACTCGTACTGCTGCAAAATTTCCTTAAATAGCTATGGCTATTCGCGTCAATTTTGCCTTGTCTGAGCAAAAAACAGATCAAAATATTTCTAAAAAACAAAATCAAAACAGTCTCTTATAAAATTGGATATTGAGCAGAAACTGAATAGCAGGTTAAAATGAGATTAAAATTATCGTTTCCCTACCCGGTTATATCCTTTTGTGTATTTTTGTATTGTCGTTTATCTGAAGAAGATATGAATAAACTTATTGTATTGTTTTTTTTGTTTTTTGGATTGGCTGAGTTAAGAGGTCAGTCAGTAGAAGTACAGGCAAATTATAACAGTGTAGGAGATGTTGATTTTATCGCGTATAACAATACCTCAGCTCCGGTCTATTTGAATATTGATTTTGCTGATTTGGAGAATACTGTATTTCATGAACCGTTACCATACATTAAATTTTTAGAGCCGGGATTTAATACCTTGTTTACTTTATTTCGCGAACCGGATGCCGAAGTGCCCCGGTTTAACTACCAACTGAAAGTTTTTCGTTCGGATCCCATGTCACTTACGGATCTTAATTTTCCCTATTTAATACCTTTTTCAGAAGGCCTTGAAGTTTTGGTTAAGGAAGTAAAGAATCTGGATGGATTTTGGGGTTCTATAGCACCCGGATCGTGGAATGCTACCGGGTTTGTGACAAAATCGGGAGAAGCAGTATTTGCCAGCCGTAGTGGAATTGTTGTGGAAGTTGTTGGAGCAAAGCGCACCGGTGATCCACAAAACTGGTATCATACCTGGAACCATTCCGTTACTTTACTCCATCCCGATGGAACACTTATCTGCTACCGGAATGTTTTTGACAACGGGGAAAAGTTACGTGTTGGAGAAAAAATATTCGCAGGACAGCAAATCGGAGAGGTTACAAAAGGCGCTGATGAGCTGATCATCCTTATTTATCAGCAGAAATTGAATTCTTCCGACTTGCGATTTATTATTCCTCAGTTTGTTACCAGTGAGGATGAAGTCAGTTTGCTGCTTTCATCAAAAAAATATACTGTTATCCATCCCAAGGATATTAAAGGTTTGGAAATGAATAGCCGAGAAAAACGCCGCTTTTTAAGATAATATTTACGCAAGCTGTTACCTGCTAAATATTAAACATGTTGTGTGAGTGCAGAACGCCACCACAAATAATGTTTTGATTCCAAATCTTCAATGGAAGGGAAAGGATAAAAAATGAATTGATCTTTCCCTCCAATAAAAAATCCGTTTTTGATTGTTCTGTAAGTAAGGTCGCCACGCATAAACCTCAACACGGTTTTTGTGAGCTTGCCTTTCGTTTCATTCAGTTTGATCAGGCATTCGCGCAGATGATCGGGATTGGGGTAGGGAAGGTTACTCAAAGGAGCATTAGGATCGCTAGCCAAATCGTTTAGGAGCAGTTCGGCAAAGAACACTTTTGGAGTAGATACCGGTTTTGTGGTATCAGTTAAAAATGCAATAAATTCATCTGGCGTCAGTTTGCTGGCGACACGAGTTGTTACAGGGTTGAATTGCTGATAAAGATGACTTTCGTTTGAATCCATTTTTTCGTATTCTGAAGGACTAATACCAAGCACTTTGCCAACGTCAGTAGCCAGATATAATTTCTTAAGGGCGGCTAATGGAGTTTGTTCCAGCACCCGGTAAATACCAAAAAATACAGATCTTTTCGGTTCTCCTTCAGGATATGGGATCAGTTTCGACTGGATATACGCATGAGGGATGTTCTCCATTTTTCCGGGATCCAATTCGAAAAAAATGTTTTGACTGCGGATACGTTTTTTCGTTCCGACTGAGAGATAATGCCCGAATTCTTCCGGGGCAAGGTGCGAAGCAATAAAGGATTCGGGTGTGAATAACAGGTAATAATACTGTTTCATGAGAATTGAATTAATTTAATGTTTTGTGCCTATTGGAATTTTAAAATAGAGGCTGGAACACGATTCCTGGCCTTCGGAACTCTCATAGTAAATATTTCCCCTTTTGTATTGATCAGAACATACTTGTTCGCTGTGTACAATCTTTTATTTCATCATATAAAATTAATCGTTTTCTAAGGTATTTTCCTCATTCTATCGTTTATTTTAAAGGTATTTGCCTCATTATTAGTGTTTGTTTAAGCGGTATTCGATAGAATGCTTACGCATTTCGAAAGAATTCGCAAGCTCATTTCGATGGAACTCTCATAATTTTAAGCATACTTGTTGGTGTCATGAATCGTCATAATCGTTTCATTAAAGTTAATGAAAAATGTTATTCATGTCAATACTTTTTAGATAAGAAGTTGAGCGATTTTCGCTCACGACAAAAAACTGGATCGGACTCGCCTCACTCATTCGGTGAATACCTGCAATTTTTTCATGGGGGTTATCCCAGGTAAAACACTTTTTTATTTGGCTCAGATTGCTCAACTTAAGCAGGTACGGCACAAGCAGCTATACCCTTACGGGGAGGGCATAAATTTTTATGGAAATGTTTTTCAAAAAAACAGATTCGTTATATCTGAGGTTGAATCAGTCTGAAAAACAGATCAATCAAAGATATGTTTTTGAGGAGGGGTATCTTTATCAGAATTTATCTGCAGACCTTTTTCGTATTGTTGAAGTGCACGTAAACTCATTCCCATATTTGAAAAGCCCCCATCATTAAACAGATTTTGCATGGTAACTTTTCGTGTAAGATCAGAAAACAGGGTAATGCAATAATCTGCACATTCTTCTGCAGAAGCATTTCCGAGGGGTGACATCCGCTCGGCAAAGTCGAGTAACCGGTCGAATCCTTTTATCCCGCTTCCTGCAGTTGTTAGGGTTGGTGATTGTGAAACCGTATTGACGCGAACACGTCGTTCGCGGCCATAAATGTACCCGAAACTACGAGCAACAGATTCCAGAAGAGCTTTGGCGTCGGCCATGTCATTGTATCCATAAAAAGTGCGTTGTGCTGCTACATAGGAAAGAGCAACAACAGACCCCCATTCATTGATGGCATCAAGTTTGCGTGCTGTTTGAAGCATTTTATGAAAAGAAATGGCTGAAACATCCAGCGTTTTATTCAAATAGTTGTAGTCAAGATCACTGTAATGCCTCTCTTTCCGAACATTCGGGGACATGCCGATGGAGTGAAGAACAAAGTCAATTTTCCCTCCTAAAAAATCCATGGATTGGATAAAGAGATTATTCAAATCATCAACATTTGTTGCATCAGCAGGTATGGTAATGGTGTTGAGTTTATCAGCCAGATTTTGTGTCTCTCCCATACGCATGGCAACTAATGTGTTGGTTAAAGTGAGTGTGGCTCCTTCTTCAACTGCACGTTCAGCAATCTTCCAGGCAATAGATTCGGAATTAAGCGCGCCAAATACGATGCCCCTTTTTCCTTTCAGTAATTGATAACTCATAAATGTTTTCTCTGAATTTTTGTGGTGCAAAATTAATCGAGTTTAATTAGAATAAAAAAGTTAAAGACAATTCTCTCTGAAATTTCCTTAAATTTAATCCCAAAATTTAAATATTCTTCAGTTTTGTAGCAAAATTTGAATGTTATTTTTATCTAAACTCATTCCATATAAGTTTGGTTATTTTAAAGAAGTATTTATATTTGCCTCATACAAAATCGGTAGAAAATGAATTTTGGATTTCAATATATACTTCAATTGCTCACTGCTTCAACAGCTTGTGACATCCAATTCATGCTGCCGTCGGATCACATGTCTATGCGCTAGCCTTCTTTTGGTGAATCTACACCAGCAGAAGGCACAAAAAAAGCAGCGTTAATTCACGGGAAAATTTACTTATTTTTTTATTATGTCGGATAGAGTGATTCGATTGAATGGTATCCATGCCGGCGATACCAGGTCGATAAATAATTTAATCACATTTTTGAATAAGCAGGAAGGACGGACTTTTATAATATGTTCTGCTTATCCGGAGTTTCAGGACATTATTGATGCTTCCCTTGGTGATATTTTTTCTATTAATCCAAAAGAAATAGATGAGCAGTTAGGCTTTCATTTTTTCAAAATTACCGGTAGCCGGGTGACTGCTGATTATGTTGAACTATCGCGGCAGGCAGAAGATATTCTCAGAGGCATCAGGCTCACAGGAGATTATTCCAGAGCCTTAAAAGATCAGGTAGAATGTTTTAGTGAGAAATTAACCGCAGTTGTTTTTAGCGAACAGTTCAGGTTGTTGGGTCGGGATGCTGAAATAATCTATCCGGAGGCGATTTCAATGGCTGTTACCCCGGAGTACGGAAGTGCGACATATCTTTCCCTGGATAAAGAAGTTTTGTCTTCATTAAAAAATGGTGTATACCTGTTACCCGGTTCTTATGGTATTACAGAAAACGGTAAGATTGCCCGTGCCGGGGAAAATGCGGCTGATTATACTGCAGCGTTTTTTACCAGGGAAACGGGGGTTCACAAGTTGGAACTTTGGGGACTGACCGGATCATTTTACCGGGCTGATCCGGAGATTGTTAGCCAGGTGCAAATGCTCAGCAGGCTTACCTATTCTGAAGCGAGTGAACTGGCCTATTTTGATCATGTTTCCTTTCATCCCAGGACAGTTGAGCCGCTTGAAGCAGAGCATATTCCTGTTCAGGTGATTTATACAGGATCAGGTGACGGGTGTGTTGAAACGATTATTAACGCAGAAACGTATATTGAACCACAAATTGTGAAAGGTGTGGCATGTACCGATGATATTTCATTGCTTCGTCTCAGCGGACCGGGTGTTGGTCTTAAGCCTGGTATACTGGCAAGAGTTGCTTCCCGGTTGAATAGCTCTGGAATTAATATTAAATCGGTGATTACTTCCCAGATATCCATTCATTTGCTTCTGGATAAATTATCGGGAAGTAAGGCTCTTCAACTGATGCATCAATTAGATTTTGAAGCTGTACAGGAAATAGTCCTGATCGATGATGTATCACTCATTGGCGTAATCGGTCATGGTATGCAACAAAGCTATGGTGTGTCAGCTAAAATTTTTAGTGCTATTGCTGCCCAAAAGATCAATGTTGTGCTTAGTGGTTCAGGAGCTTCTGATTTAGCAAGCTACCTCGTTGTTCGGTCATCCGATAAAGAAAAAAGTGTGCGTGAAATTTACAAGACATTTTTTACTCCGGAATGTTAATCATTGGTGAAACGAGCAGGAGAATGACAGATTACGCATTCTGTCGGGCACCATTAAAGTAAACAATAGAGTGAGGCCAATACTTTTAAAAAAAACGATATGATTGAGGCAAACATCTTAGAGAATTAAAAATATTAATTAGAAACAATAAGTTGAGAACACGAATTTTTAACAATTAAAATGAAACAAAATGACAACAAGAAAATTACAATTTGAAACCCTTCAGTTACATGCAGGACATCAGCCTGACCAAACCACTCATTCAAGAGCTGTTCCTGTTTATCAGACTTCTTCCTATGTATTTAAGGATGCAGATCATGCTGCCAACCTGTTTTCACTCAAAGAATTTGGTAATATTTACACCCGCATTATGAATCCTACTTCCGATGTTTTTGAGCAGCGTATTGCTGCGCTGGAAGGAGGGGTAGCAGCATTGGCAGTAGCTTCGGGGCACGCAGCCCAGTTTTTAACTTTTAATACGTTACTGGAAGCCGGTGATAATTTTGTCAGTTCCCCATTTTTATATGGAGGTTCATATAATCAGTTCAGGGTTTCCTTCAAGCGACTTGGCATAGAAGCCCGATTTGCTGAAAACTTAAATGTGGAGGCTTTTGAAAAGCTGATTGATGAAAATACCAAAGCGATCTATTTTGAAACAATAGGTAATCCGGGATATGTTATTCCCGACTTTGAAGCCTTTGGTGCGTTGGCTAAGAAGTATGATATTCCTCTGGTGGTGGATAATACCTTTGCTGCTGGAGGCTATCTGTTCCGTCCGATAGATTACGGTGCAGATATTGTTGTTGAGTCTGCAACGAAATGGATTTGCGGACATGGCACCAGCATAGGAGGAGTGATTGTAGATGCAGGTACTTATAACTGGGGAAATGGAAAATTTCCCGGATTCACCGAGCCTTCTGAAGGTTACCATGGATTAAAATTCTGGGATGTTTTTAATTTTGACAGTCCAATGGGAAATATAGGTTTTATTATTAAAGCCCGTGTGGAGGGATTGCGTGATTTCGGTCCGGCTATCAGTCCTTTTAATTCCTTTTTGTTGATTCAGGGACTTGAGACTCTATCCCTTCGGATGGATCGGCATGTTGAAAATACATTGGCTCTGGCTCAATGGCTGGAACAACATCCCAAAGTGGAGAGTGTGAATTACCCCGGACTGGTAAGCAGTCCTTCATTCCAGCTGGCAAAAAAATATTTCAAACGGGGTGTCGGAGGCATGTTGTCATTTATTGTCAGGGGAGATAAAGAAACGGCAAATAAATTAGTGAACAACCTGCAGCTTGTGAGCCACCTGGCCAATGTAGGCGATGCTAAAACACTGATCATCCAGCCTTCAGTGACAACGCATCAGCAACTTTCAGATGAAGCTCAAATTGCTGCTGGAGTAATGCCTTCACAACTTCGCGTAAGTGTCGGATTGGAACATATCGATGACATTATTGCTGATTTTGAACAAGCATTGGAAAATTTGTAAATTGGTGGAACGGGAAGGATAATTACGAATGACGAATGACTAGATTAAAATTTATATTCATTCACTAATAATTAAAAGAGATGCCAGTAAATGTACCCGACAAATTGCCAGCCATAAAAATTCTCGAGGAAGAGAATATTTTTGTGATGGATGAGACGCGAGCCTTACATCAGGATATTCGCCCTTTAAAGATTATCATTTTGAATTTGATGCCATTAAAAGTTTCTACAGAAACTGACTTGTTGCGACTGCTGTCAAATTCTCCTTTGCAGATTGAGATTGATTTTATGAAGATGTCAGGGTATACTCCTAAAAATACTCCTGCCGAACATATGAAGCAATTTTATCGCAGTTTTGATGAGCTGAGGGGGAAAAAGTATGATGGTTTGATCATTACCGGTGCTCCGGTGGAATTGTTACCGTTTGAAAAGGTTACTTACTGGAGTGAATTTAAGGAAGTACTCAACTGGGCAGATACCCATGTGTATTCATCTCTTTTTATTTGCTGGGCAGCTCAAGCCGGATTGTTTCATTACTATAACATTCCCAAATATGAGTTACCCCAAAAACTTTTCGGTGTTTTTGAACATACCCATGCCGATATGCATTTACCTATTCTACGGGGGTTTGACGATCGGTTTTTTATGCCTCATTCACGGTATACCGAAGTGAGGGCAGCTGATGTCGAAAAAGTGAAAGAACTCCAGGTAATTGCCCATTCGGAGGATGCCGGTGTTGCCATGGTGAAAGCCAAAAATGGAAGACAGCTATTTCTTACAGGCCACTTAGAGTATTCCCGTTTTACATTGGATAAAGAGTACAAAAGGGATAGAAGAAAAAAAATTCCTATTCAGATCCCTCAAAACTATTACCCGGGAAATGATTCCTCAGGTACTCCATGTATGCGCTGGGGATCAGCGGCTAATCTTTTGTTTGCCAATTGGTTGAATTATTATGTGTATCAGGAAACTCCCTATAATCTGGAGGAAATTAGCTGAAGCTATTTCATTTTTAGCCATAAAGCTTTAAATTTGTTCACTATTGGAAAAAGAGAAAAGAGAAATGACGATAAAACATTGACGAATGACGAATATGGGATGAGGAAAATGCATAGAAAACTAACAATTTTAATATGATGAAAAAGATAGCGGTTGTTCTGTCCGGGAGTGGGGTTTTTGATGGAGCAGAAATTCATGAAGCCACTCTGACATTATTAGCTATTGCAAGAAATGGGGCTGCTTATGAGTGTTTTGCCCCGGATGTAGAGCAGGCTCATGTGATCAATCACCTGACAGGCGAAGTGATGCCTGAAAAACGCAATGTTCTGGTTGAATCGGCCCGAATTGCTCGTGGAAAAATTAAACCTCTGTCGGAATATAATGCCAAAAACTTTGATGCAATTATTTTTCCCGGTGGTTTTGGAGCCGCCAAGAACCTCTGTACTTTCGCGTTTGACGGTATAAACTGCCAGGTAAATGCCGATGTGGAGGTGGCTGTTCGCTCGACAGTAGATGCGAAAAAACCAGTGGGTGCACTCTGTATCTCTCCTGTGTTGATTACAAAAATTCTGGGGGCTGTACATGTAACAATTGGACAGGAAGAGGATACAATTCAGGCTGTTCGGGAGATGGGAGGCCAACATGAAAAGACAACCCATGGACAAATTATAGTGGACAAAAAATATAAAGTGGTAACTAGTCCCTGTTACATGCTGAATGCAACCATTGATCAAATTGCTGACGGCGCAGAAAATGTAGTGAAGAAGATATTGGAATTGATATAATTCAGGAGATGGTAAATTCACTCCCATTCATCGATGTTCACACGCATCGTTTTCATCAGGATAATGGGGTAGTCAGGGTTCAGAATCTGATGCCAGGTGGAATTATCCCAGCTTTTTCAGGTAGAAATTTTTATTCTGTGGGTTTGCATCCATGGAACATAAAAACAGTTGATGAAAACAGTCGTTTCCTTGAGATAATGGAAGATGCACTTGAACTTGACCATGTGATTTTTGTTGGCGAGTGTGGCCTGGATAAATTGGCAGAAACCAATTATAATGAACAACGTCGTATTTTCGAAGCTCAGGCATTTATGGCTGAAGAATATCAAAAGCCATTGATCATTCACTGTGTGAAGGCCTGGGACGATTTGATCGGATACCATGTTCAAAACAGACCAACTGTTCCATGGATATTGCACGGGTATAATGGTAGCCTTGAATTGACCCAACAGCTTTCAAAAATGAATTTTTTCTTCTCCTTTGGTGAATTGATTTTCAGAGAGAACAGTAAAGCCACAGAATCGGTTAAATGGCTGCCTTCTGATAAAATATTTTTTGAAACAGATGAAAGTGGGGAGCTGATAGAAAAAATTTATTTAAAGGGAGCTGAGCTGAAAAATCTTTCTTTAGAACGATTAAAAGAGGAGGTTTGGGAGAATTTTAACCGGCTTGAAAATGTCAGTTTCGAGTGTGAATAGGTTTACTCGATGTCCGAAATTTAAAATAGTATACTTAAGTGTATTGGCTCGAACGTACTGAATTGCTTATAAAACCTGAAAACCTGGACCGGTTGAAGCAGGCGAATGTACTTGTAGTTGGATTAGGAGGTGTAGGAGCGTACGCGGCAGAAATGATTTGTCGTGCCGGGGTTGGAAAAATGACAATAGCCGATGGTGACAGGATTGATGTAACGAATCGTAACCGCCAGTTGCCGGCTCTGATTAGTACTAGCGGGATGTTAAAAACTGAAATCATGGCTCATCGTGTCCGAGATATCAATCCTGAAATTGTCATCAGAGAGGTAAGTGAGTTTATTTGTGATGAAGGAACAGTGGAGTTGATTGAAAGCGAGTCGTTCGATTACGTCATTGATGCAATTGATACGCTTTCTCCTAAGGTGCTTCTGATCAACAGTTGCATCGAGCGGGGATTAAGAGTGGTCAGTTCCATGGGAGCAGGTGGCAGGTTAGATCCTTCTATGGTACAGGTGTCGGATATTTCGGAAACATATAACTGTGGATTAGCCAGAATGCTACGTAAGCGTTTGTCAAAACTTGGAATCCGCCAGGGTGTAAAGGTGGTATTTTCTTCTGAGGAAATATCACGGGAGGCCATCAGATCAGAGACCGGTCAAAATAAGCAATCGACAGTAGGAACAATTTCATATATGCCTGCCGTATTTGGGTGCTTTGTTGCCAGTGTAGTGATTCGTGATCTTCTGAAGTAGAAAAATTATCAGGAATAAGTCTTCTCACATAGAAACCTATAACATGGTGGATGCTCCGGAAATGAGTCTGTAGATTTCATTTAGTAGTCCGCAGTGCAAGGCAAAAAAAAATAATTCCCGTAAGAATGGGATAAAATTTGGGGATTAAAATCAGGTTAGTTTGGAAGAGTTGAGGGGTTCTGAAATGGTTTATCTGACCTGTAGTTTAAGTATCAACGAGATAGGATAAGTAATTAATTTACGAATAAAATTCATTTTTTTTAAATAAGAGCTGCAAAAAAGTTTGTGAATTCCATTTTTAGTTTAACTTTGCGGTGCGAATGAATAGATAATTTTGAACTTTTTTCGATTTCGATTGTCTGGTAGTAAGCAAATTGGTCTTTATTTTTTGAATTTTTAAGGTATTCTGCAGCCGGGCATGTTTTTCCTTCCATATATTCACCACGATTTTTTTGGGTTTCTGAACTTTTCATTTCGCTATTCATTTAAATCCGGTAAAAAGAAAATTTGTGGAGGTTTACTGTTTTGTCGCAGGGCCTGTTTTATTAATTTAATTTTTTTTTACAGATGAACATTTATGTTGGAAATCTTCCCTACAATGTAGTTGAGGAAGATTTAAGAGAAATTTTCGAAGAGTATGGTGAAGTTGCATCGGTTAAGATTATCTCTGATAAGCTTACCGGACGCAGTAAAGGTTTTGGATTCGTTGAAATGGACAACGATCTGGAAGCAAAAAAAGCCATCGATGAACTAAACAATGCTGAGATTAGCGGGCGCAACATTAAAGTTAATGAGTCTCGTCCCAAATCAAACGATTCACGTGGAGGCGGCAACCGCAGAAGTGGTGGTGGCGGCGGCTTCAATCGTGGAGGTCGTTATTAAACGAAAGATTATGCAAGGAAAAGTAAAATGGTACAATACTGTCAAAGGTTTTGGATTTATCCATACCGATGAGGGTAAGGACGTGTTTGTCCATCGTACCGGTATCAAAGACGCGAGGTTTGGATTGGAAACAGACCAGGCTGTGCAGTTTGAAATTAAAGAAAGTGACCGTGGACCGGTAGCTTTTGATGTGGAAAAGATCTGACAACAATAGTACTCGGTAAAATAAAGCCGTCTCATTTTGGGACGGCTTTTTTTGTGTGCCGTGCATGGTAAATAACCTGGTGGTGAAAGTTCACTATGGACATTTAGTTGTGAACTGTCGATCTGTTGCAGCCCACTCTGCTGCAGAACGGAGAATGCAGGAAACAGGAGAAAAGCAGCGAGTGGTCAGTTTTTTAACTTGATTAAAATTCCAGTGTCATGCCTGTTTTCAAGTGAGAGCATTGAAAGGTTTCATAAAACAAGGCTAATGCCGGAAGTTCGGTACAATGCGACGGGAATATTTGTTTGATCTGGTTTTTTTTTATGTATTCTATTGTTTTTTTGGTTTGTACATTTTGGGCTTTTAAATGAAACCCCCCCAATACGGCATGTACTTCTGAGATTCCTGTCACCTTTTTTGCATAATCCACTATGTTACAAATACCCGCATGGGAACAACCGGTGATAACTATCAGTTTGTTATTTGCAACAGCTGCAAGTGCTGAGTCATCCGGTATAAAATCATCATGCCCGTGTCCATCAGTAAATGAAGTTGTCTGGGCCTCGAAGTCGTTTATCCTGGGAATCTCTCCCAGGTAAACCAAATGATTGGTTATTTGCAGAGGAATTTTTGTTTCAGTAATCTGATAGCGGTTTTTTATATCATTTTTTGTCAGGGACAATCCTACCGGAGATAGATCTTTTTTCCTGAAGCGTTTGATAAATGCTTCGGGGTGTGTGATCAGTTGTTTGTTTTGCAGGTAACGCAATCCATCCCCGTGATCCCAATGGCCATGGCTCAGAATCACTGATTTTACTTCTTTTTCCAGATTGATTCCCATTTGTGCAGCATTCTTCAGGAACACAACTGAAGAGCCTGTATCAAATAGAATCATTTGTTCGTCTATTTGAATGAGGTAGGAGAGGCCATGTTCAGCAAGAAAATGGCCACCTGCGCAATTTTCTGTCAGGATATAGATCTTCATGGATTTAATAGTTAATAATATATTTCCAGGCAGTTGCAAATTCTTTAGAAGAAGTTGATTCCGGATTATATTCGATAATACTTTTACCTGCTACCATCGAATCGATAAATTGGGTGTCAAACGGAATTTTCCCGATAATTGGGATAGCATATTTTTTCAGAAATTCTTCCACCTGGGAAGTGATTTTTATGTTGATATCGAATTTATTTATAAGTGCCAGTGCAGGAATATGGAATGTCTCAACCAGTTCGAGTAATCGTTTAGCGTCGTGTAATCCCGAGAGGGTAGGTTCAATAACCATCAGGACAATTCCTGTTCCGGTTACCGAGGCAATTACAGGACAGCCAATTCCGGGCGGGCCATCATTAATGATGTAATCAGCAGCTGTTTGAGTAGCTATTTCTTTCGCTTTTATCCGGATTTTGGTAACCAGTCTGCCGGAGTTTTCTTCACCGGCTCCCATACGTGCATGGATCAGTGGTCCGAAGCGCGTATCAGAAATGAACCATTTATTTTTTTTAAATGTAAAAATTTGTATGGCATCAACGGGGCAGATTCGTTCACAAAGCCGGCATCCCTCACACTGAAAGGGATTGACCTCAGGTATTCCGTCATGATTGGGATGTATAGCCTCAAATCTACATTGATCTATGCACAGTCCGCAACTTGAGCAGCTATCCTGATCAATTTTCGCTTTACTTCCACTGCTAAATGGGTGTTCTTCTTTAATTTCCGGATTAAATATGAGATGAAGGTCTGCCGCATCCACATCATTATCACAAAAAACAGCATTTTTGGCCAGGGAAGCTAAGGCTGCTGTCACACTGGTTTTCCCTGTGCCACCCTTTCCGCTTAGAATCGTTATTTCGGTTATTTTTTTATTCATCCTTCCTTTTTCCTTGTATTAAAGCCGGAATTTTGATTCAATTTTTTGGACTATTTCCCGGTATATATTTTCTAATTCTTCGGGAAAATCTTTTAAAATTTCCCCGGTTGAATACTTGCCGGCAAAGTTTCTGGAAAACGGTATTTCTCCCAAAAATTCAAAATTGTTTTGTTGGATATATGAATAAACTTCATGAGAGCCCAGGCCTGCTTTGTTCACCAGAATGCCAAATGGCTTTTTCAATTCATTTAACAACTCAGTCATGATTTTCAGGTCGTGTAATCCGAATGGCGTTGGTTCAGTAACCAGGATCACATAATCCACATCAGAAATGGTTTCCACAACGGGGCAGCTGGTTCCTGGGGGTGCATCCAAAATTTGGATATCAGTTGGATTGTTTTCTTCACGTTTTAGTTTTTTAATCAATAGGGTTTGCATAGCTGACCCTACTGTCAGCCGGCCTTCTGTGAATTCGCTTCCGTTTTCCGTTATGTACCGGGTGATTGTCCCCAGCGGATGAGGTTTTTCGGTGATAGCATTTTCCGGACAAGCTATTAAGCAGGCCCCGCAGGAATGGCACAAACTTGCATCTATATGGGCAAATTGATGATTTTTAATGATAGAAATAGCGTTGAATGCACACCAATCGGCACACTTTTTACAAAAAGTGCATATTGTAGCATCAATAACAGGAACAAGCTGGTGCGTCATTTTTTGAGACACCAGATTCAGAGGGGAAAGAAACAGGGCATCGTTTGGTTCTTCTACATCACAATCCAGCAGATGTGCTTTTTTTTTACAGACTTCTCCTATATAATGAAACAAGGTCACTGCAACGGTTGTTTTGCCTGTGCCTCCCTTTCCGCTTGCAATAGCTATCTTCATCTAGTTATTCTTCGTGTGTTATCTTTTTTGCTTTTCTTTTTACCGGATTAGTGGTCACAATAATTTGCTGAAAATTCTATGGTGTCATTTAAAAAACCGTTTATCAGTTCGCGGGCATCCATTTCAGGAGCTCCTGTGAAAACATTAATACCTAATTTGTTAAAATGTTGAATAGCCCGGTTTCCCATACCTCCGGCCAGCACTTCAGTAATCCCAAGGTCTGCCAGCCAGTTTGGTAATACACCCGGTTCATGGGGAGGGGGTTGAACGATTTCGTCCGTGACAATTATTTTATCCTCCACCTCATGGATGGCAAAATACTTACAGTGACCAAAATGAGGATCCAGTTTCCCTGAATTATCTACTGGAATGGCAATTTTGTTTTTCATATATTTATTCGAATAAAAATTAAATGGATATTTTGTATTTTAGGTAAATATGTAGCCGGGTTCGTATCACATTTTCAAAATTTATAGAACTAGCATAATTCATATCATTTGGTTTTTTGTCACATATTTGTCAAGCTCATTTAGCCTGTTTAATTCATAAAAAATATTTTTGAATTGGTAAAGTGTTATTTGCAAATGATTTATAATACAGATGAACGAAAAACATTTTTCACAAGTGCGTTTATTCCAATCCATCTGCTTCGTTGCGAAACCCTTGAAATAGATAACTATGCCTGCGGGTTCCGGCGCCTTGCATCTGCATCAAACTAAACGCATGAATTAAACAGGTTAGAGACTGTTTTAAATTTATCCATTGATTCTGTTTTGCGTCTTTTTCACTCATACTGCTGCAAAATTTCCTTAAATAGCTATGGCTATTCGCGTCAATTTTGCCTTGTCTGAGCAAAAAACAGATCAAAATATTTCTAAAAAACAAAATCAAAACAGTCTCTTATTCTTTTGTAAAAAGCACAGGACAATCAACTTTGCCCTGTGCCGATTAACAGTTTTTATCAGGTAATTTTCTGTTGTTTTTATTATTGATGTTGAAGTTTTTCAATGATATCTCCGATTGTAGTGTTGCTTTCATGGATTACAACCATTTGAATTTTAAGTTTTTCTAGTAAAACTTTGGCTTTTGGGCCAAAATCACCTGAAATAACTTTTTCTACATTTAGCTCAGCAACTTTTTCTGCTGTTTTTGTTCCCGCTCCTCCGTTAATAAATTTGTTTTCATTCTCAATGAATTGGACATTTTTTGTTGTGGAGTCGTATACGCAAAGCCAGGCAGAACGACCAAACCTCAAATCAAATTTTGATTTCAGGTTGTTTCCTGATGATGTAATGATTGTTTTCATTAGATTAAAATTAATTGTTTTCTAAGGTGTCAACTGGAACCCCCATAATTTTATCATGATTATTTGTGTCATAAATCGTCATGGTTATTTCATCCTCTGTTTTGTTAGTTTGATTATGTTCTTTTCATGAAAAAAAGATCTTCAGGACTATTTTCTGAATATTTTCCTGATGCAAATTTATAAAATAAGTTTGAAATATTAAGCAAATAATGAACTAATGTTTGTATTTTTATTTGGTGCATATATAAAATGAGATAGATTGAGTGTTCTAAAATTATAATTAAACAGGGGAGAGGATACAAACGTCAATCTCTGTCAGTTGTCAATTCATGTAGAGGATTAAAACATCAGATACTTTTTGCCTTAAAAGTTTTGGTTTACCTAAAAAAGTTTAAATTTGCAGCGTTTTTGAATGGGTATGAAATAGAAAGTTTTTTTTTACGTACAATTTCAAGGAATATTTATTAGATACAACGGGGTATAGCGCAGCCCGGTAGCGCGCGTCGTTCGGGACGACGAGGTCGTCGGTTCAAATCCGGCTACCCCGACAAATCTAAAAGCCCGGCACAAAGTGCCGGTTTTTTTTATACTACGATCTTGAGCTTGCTCAAAAGGCTGAGGTATGAAAAAAGGCCGTAATGAGTGCAACGAATTGAGCTTTTGGGTTTGGCATCTCCCCCCTTCAGATTCACCTTTAGGTAAATCCGGCGACTTCGACAATAGATGAAAATTATTTAATTCAAGCGTTTTCAGGATAAATTTACCAGGGCTCAGGTTATAAAAGATTACCGAAAAATATTGTGAGGGAAACTTGCATTTAACTAATTCAATATCTAATTTTACATTTCTTACCAATTGAGGTACTGGTGGATGCAAAACTAAAAATAAAACTTAGCCTGGCAATTCATCGCGAACGGCCTGTTGTAAAAGTTATATTTGATTACAACCGCAAGTTGATTGAGGAGCTAAAAGCCCGAACGGATGCCCAATGGAGTGTGAACATGAATTGCTGGTACATTCCTCAGGAGAGGTTTGTTCTGAATGAATTTTTCACAGCGATGAAACCGGTGGCGTATATTAATTATTTGTCATTAAAAAATAAAGATTCACAACAACTCAACAATCAGGCAACAAGAAATTACAGCCCTTCAGTCATGAAAAAGCGGATACAGCCTGCAACTCTTGAGAAAATAGATGATTTTAGAATGTGGTTGGAGCAAAAACGTTACGGTGAAAATACGATTAAAACCTATATTCATCAGCTTGGAATTTTTTTTGGATATTATGCTGACATAGAACCTGAAAATATTACTACGCAGAATATCATTGCATTCAACAACGATTTTATACTGAAAAATAATTTAAGTTCCACATTTCAGAACCAGACCATAAGTGCGCTAAAGAAGTATTATCTTTACAAACACAATCGTGACTTGAATGCCGAGAATTTGGAGCGTCCCCGGAAATCGCAATCGTTGCCCAAGGTGATGGCTAAAAAAGATCTGAAGAGGTTTTTTGAAAGCATTAAAAACACCAAGCATAAAATTGCTTTTGAAACCATTTACGCATACGGTTTGCGGCGTGGAGAGCTGCTAAACCTCAAATTACAGCACATCGACACCAGACGGGGAATGATTTCCATCATTAATGCAAAAGGGAAAAAAGACAGGCAGTTGCCCATGAGTAAACGGTGGCTGGGGAAGGTGAAATCTTATTATCGTACGTATAAACCAAAAATCTACTTTATTGAGGGGCAGTTTCCCGGGAAAAGTATAACAGCCGGAAGTTTGCAGAAAGTCTTTGAGCGGGCCCTGATGGAAAGTAAAATAAACAAGCCATATACAATACACTGTCTGAGGCACAGCTTTGCCACTCATTTGCTTGAAAACGGCACTGATATCCGATACATCCAGGAATTATTGGGGCACAAGTCATCGAAGACTACTGAAATTTACACGCATGTAAGTAAGGAGAGTTTAAAAAACATTAAAAATCCGTTTGATGATATGGATATATAAAATACTAAAGGATGACAATACTTCCGTTGGAAAGAAATATTGTATAACTTTGGATTACAGACAACGTAGTTGAACGAAACCGCCTCTGGCGGTAACCCTGATGTTCGTTTTTCCGTTTCCCTTCATACACTTA
>JAQVON010000008.1 GCA_028702595.1 Mariniphaga sp.
CATTAAAAAAGAACCAGGCGAACAGCGCACCTTTCACCCCAGGCAACAAAATGGGAATCAGCAAAACGGAAGAAACGATTCCGACAAGTTTTAGGAGTTCGACGGGATTGTTACCAATACCGGAGTTCTGGAAATAATGCCTGATGGGTATGGGTTTCTACGTTCTTCTGATTTTAACTACCTGAACTCTCCCGATGATGTATACGTGTCGCAATCACAAATTAAACTTTTCGGGTTAAAAACCGGGGATACAGTGACAGGCACCGTCCGCCCTCCCAAAGAAGGAGAAAAATACTTCCCGTTGATTAAGGTGGTTGAAATTAATGGCAGAACACCAAATTATATTCGCGACCGTGTTCCCTTTGACCACCTGACACCTCTTTTCCCAAACGAAAAATTTGAACTAACCGGGAAAGGACATGATAACATCTCTACCCGGGTTGTAGATATGTTTGCCCCTGTTGGCAAAGGCCAGCGTGGACTTATTGTAGCCCAGCCAAAAACCGGTAAAACAGTTCTGCTGAAAGAGATTGCCAATGCCATTGCTGCCAATAACCCGGAAGTTTATATGATCGTTCTTTTAATTGACGAACGCCCGGAGGAAGTTACGGATATGGCCAGGAGCGTAAATGCCGAGGTCATAGCTTCTACTTTCGATGAACCCGCCGATAAACACGTCAGAGTGGCCAATATCGTGTTGGAAAAAGCTAAACGCCTGGTCGAATGTGGACACGATGTGGTTATCCTGCTCGACTCCATCACCCGGCTGGCTCGTGCATACAATACCGTTCAACCTGCATCAGGGAAAGTCCTTTCAGGAGGTGTGGACGCAAATGCGCTGCATAAACCCAAGCGATTCTTCGGAGCCGCCCGAAATATAGAAGAAGGCGGATCGCTCACCATCCTGGCAACAGCACTTACAGAAACCGGATCGAAAATGGATGATGTTATTTTCGAAGAATTTAAAGGAACCGGAAACATGGAATTGCAACTCGACCGGAAACTCTCCAACAAACGAATATTCCCGTCTGTGGATATCCCGGCATCAAGCACACGTCGTGAAGATCTGCTTATCAGAAAAGAAATCCTGGATAAACTCTGGGTACTGCGCAACTACCTGGGCGACATGAACTCCCTGGAAGCAATGGAATTTATGAAAACCAGACTCATGCGCTCCAATTCTATCGCTGAATTCCTGGCTTCCATGAACGATGGTTAAACACCAATAAAGAAGCAGGTAAAACAAACCTGCTTCTTTATTTTTATCAATTATAAATTACACAAATTATCTATTTTTGACATCTTCACATTACAAACTCCACTAAAAACTGTTATTTTTGCAGTAAATTTTTATAGTGGAATTTTTTCAGTACATACATCGAACTTTATTGGATAGCACATATCCTGCCATTAGCAGGGAGTTGCTCAATACCATCGACTGGTCCAAACAACTGATCTGTATTAAAGGATTTCGTGGTGTGGGGAAAACTACTTTCCTACTCGAATACCTGAAAAAAAATTATCCTGACGACAATTCAGCACTTTATGTTAATCTGAATAATTTTTATTTTACCAATCGAACAATTTTTTCTTTTGCTGATGAGTTTATCAAAAAGGGAGGAAAGGTTTTGTTACTTGACCAGATACAAAAATACCCAAACTGGTCAAAGGAATTAAAAGAATGCCACGAGAAGTTACCGGCACTTCAAATTATTTTTTCTTCTTCTCCGGTGCTGCGCATTACAGAAGAAAACACGGCACTGAAAAAAATACTGAAAATAAGTCATCTGGAAGGATTATCATTCCGTGAGTATGTGAACCATGTCACCAGCAACAGATTCCCTGTGTACTCCTTCCACGATATTATCAAACATCATGAGGAAATCGCCCGGAACATCGTCACAAAAATAAGGCCTCTGGCTTACTTTGAAGAATATCTAAAAAGTGGTTATTACCCCTATTTTATTGACAATCCGAATTTTTATACCAACAGCCTGCTTAAACATATTAATCTGGCACTGGAAATTGATATTCCTTACATTTATCAAATTGAATTAAAATATTTACCAAAACTCAGAAAGCTGTTGCACATCATAGCCTCAGAAACACCTTTTTCACCGAATGTAAGTAAATTAGCAGCCTATATTCACACATCGCGGGCAACTGTTATGAATTATCTTCGTTATTTAAAAAATGCAAAACTCATACATCTGCTTTATTTGAATGGTGATGAAAGTGACATGAAGAAGCCGGTGAAGGTTTATATGCACAATACCAACCTGTTGTATGCTATTACACCAGGGAATACTGAAAAGTTAAACCTGCGGCAGACGTTCTTTTACAATCAGACAGGGTACACACAAACCATAACCGCTTCAGAAACTGCTGATTTTTTAGTTAATAATCAACACCAATTTATTATTGGTGGGCATAATACCGAACCGGGGCGTGATCAGTTTGCAGCTGCCGACATGATTGAATCGGGAAAAGGAAATAAAATTCCATTATGGCTTTTTGGTTTTCTCTATTGAATAAAATTAAATCACAATATTAACACTTGAAAAAATACAAATAAAAATGGCAAAACAAAAAAAATTCATTACGTGCGACGGGAACTACGCGGCGTCGTATATAAGTTACATGTTCAGCGAAGTAGCATGTATTTATCCCATTACACCTTCATCGAACATGGCAGAGAATGTGGATGAATGGGCAGCAAACGGCAAGAAAAACATGTTTGGTCAGCCGGTACGGCTGGCTGAGATGCAGAGCGAGGGAGGAGCTGCAGGAGCTGTTCACGGAGCGTTACAAACAGGCACACTGGCAACTACCTATACTGCTTCGCAGGGGTTACTGCTGATGATCCCAAATATGTACAAGATTGTTGGAGAACTTCTGCCTACCGTTTTTCATGTGAGTGCAAGGGCAATTGCCGGGCATGCACTTTCTATTTTTGGTGACCACAGTGATATCTATGCTGCACGTCAAACCGGATTCGCCATGATCGCTGCCGGCTCAGTGCAGGAAGAGATGGACCTGGCCGGAATAGCCCATTTAGCTACCATTAAATCCAGGGTGCCTTTCCTGGCCTTTTTCGACGGATTCCGCACCTCCCATGAGGTTCAAAAGGTGGAAGCACTCCAAATGGAAGACTTGGTGCCCCTGGTAGACCAGGAAGCATTGCAGGAGTTCCGAAACCGGGCACTCAATCCTGAAAACCCGGTAACCAGAGGTTCAGCCCAAAACCCCGATATCTACTTCCAGGCAAAAGAATCGGCAAATAAATTTTTCGATGCCGTCCCCGATATTGTCGCTGATTATATGAAAGAGATCAGCAAAATCACCGGCCGGGAATATCACCCCTTCGATTACTACGGCGACCCGGAAGCAGAAAATATTATTATCGCTATGGGATCAGTAACCGAAACCACTCGCGAAACCATTGATTACCTTACAGCACAAGGCAAAAAAGTCGGAATGATTGCGGTTCATCTGTTCCGGCCTTTCTCTTCAAAATACTTCCTCGAAGCGCTGCCTAAAAATGTAAAAAGAATTGCTGTTCTCGACCGTGCAAAAGAACCCGGAGCTCCTGGAGAACCCCTTTTCCTGGATGTGAAAACACAATTCTACGGCTGGGAAAATCCCCCGGTTGTTGTTGGTGGACGCTATGGACTGGGATCAAAAGATACAACACCTTCTCAAATCCTGGCAGTATATGAAAACCTGGAAATGAAAGAACCTAAAAACGACTTTACTATTGGAATTGTCGATGACGTTACTTTCAAATCCTTGCCGTTAATAGAGGAAATTGATATGACTCCCAAAGGAACTTATCAGGCTAAATTTTATGGCCTGGGATCCGACGGAACAGTGGGAGCCAATAAAAACTCGATCAAGATTATTGGAAATGCAACGGATAAATATTGCCAGGGCTATTTCCAGTACGACTCTAAAAAATCAGGAGGATTTACCTGCTCACACCTGCGCTTTGGTGATAAACCCATCCGTTCAACATACTTTGTTACTACTCCTGACTTCGTTGCCTGCCATGTACCGGCATACATCAAAATGTATGATGTTCTAAAAGGACTGAAAAAAGGAGGCTCGTTCCTCCTGAATTCCATCTGGGATGAGGAAGAAACAAAAAAACGTTTGCCCGACCAGATGAAAAAATATCTTGCTAAAAATGATATCCAATTTTATATCATTAACGGAACAAAACTTGGCGAGGAAATAGGACTGGGATCACGCACCAATACAATTATGCAAGCCGCATTCTTTAAAATTACCGGAGTTATCCCCTATGAAATGGCTGTTGATGAGATGAAAAAAGCCATCGTGAAATCGTACGGTAAAAAAGGAGAAAAAATTGTTAACATGAACTTCGCTGCCGTTGAAGCCGGAGGAAAGAATGTTGTAAAGGTAAGTATCCCCGCTGAATGGAAAAATATAGAAGCTTCAACCATAGAGGAAGAGAATGATCGACCGGAATATATTACCAAACTGGTGGATGTAATCAATGATCAAAAAGGTGACGATCTGCCTGTTTCTTCATTTACCAACTATGAAGACGGTACATTCCTGCCAGGTACTGCGGCCTTTGAAAAAAGAGGAATTGCAGTAAACGTGCCGGAATGGCAGGCCGACGAATGCATTCAGTGCAACCAGTGCGCTTACGTCTGCCCTCATGCCGCCATTCGTCCCTTCCTGCTTTCTGATGAAGAAGTAGCCGGAGCACCCGAAGGAACCCAAACCCGTGTGGCCACGCCTTCCAAAATGTTCGGCGGACTGCATTTTAAAATGCAGGTAAGTGTTCTCGACTGTACCGGATGCGGAAACTGTGTGGATGTTTGTCCATCCAAAACTAAAGCCCTTATCTTAAAACCACTAGAAAGCCAAAAAACTGAAGTGGAACGCTGGGACTACATGATCAATAAAGTCTCCCTAAAAGAAAAAGTGGTGGATAAAACCAAATCTGTGAAAAATTCACAGTTTGCCCAACCGCTGTTCGAATTCTCCGGCGCATGTGCAGGTTGCGGGGAAACACCTTACATCAAACTCCTCACACAACTTTTTGGGGAAAGAATGATGATCTCAAACGCTACCGGTTGTTCTTCCATTTATGGAGGATCAGCTCCATCCACACCCTATTGTAAACACAAAGAAACAGGACACGGACCGGCATGGGCAAATTCATTGTTTGAAGATAATGCCGAGTATGGATTTGGCTTTGCGGAAGGAATTACAGCTCAACGAAACAGACTGGCTGATATCATGAATCAAGCCCTGAACAACGGAGCCTCTGAAGCAGAAAAAGAAGCCTTCAAATTTTGGCTCGAAAATAAAAATCATGCCGATGGATCAGTGGAAGCCTCTGCCAAAGTACTTGAAACAATTGCCAATAGCAATAGCGAATATGCCCGGGATATTACCAATCTGAAACAGTACCTGGTGAAAAAGTCAATTTGGATTTTCGGAGGCGACGGATGGGCATATGATATTGGCTACGGAGGACTCGACCATGTGATGGCTAGCGGTGAGGATGTGAATGTTCTTGTGCTGGACACCGAAGTCTATTCCAACACCGGTGGACAATCATCAAAATCAACCCCTGTGGGAGCAGTCGCTAAATTCGCCGCTTCAGGGAAAAAAATTCGCAAAAAAGACCTGGGCGCCATGCTCATGACTTACGGATATGTTTATGTGGCACAAGTTTCCATGGGCGCAAGCCAAACGCAATATCTGAAAGCCATTAAAGAGGCAGAAGCATACCCGGGACCATCCATTATTATTGCATACGCTCCGTGTATCAATCATGGATTGAGAGCAGGTATGGGGAAAACCCAGGATGAAGAAAAAAGAGCTGTTGAGTCAGGATACTGGAGCCTGTTCCGCTACAATCCACTGCTGGAAAAAGAAGGAAAAAATCCATTCCAGCTCGACTCAAAAGAGCCCGATTGGAGTAAATTCCAGGAATTCCTGAACGGCGAGGTCAGATATACTTCACTGAAGAAATCATTCCCCGCAGAAGCCGATCACCTGTTTACTGCAGCAGAAGAAAATGCAAAATGGCGCTATAACTCATACCTGCGCATGGCAGCTATGGATTTCTCAACCAATGAGGTGTAGTAAACACCTATCTGGAAAAAACATATCAACTGCAGCCGGCATCCTTTTTTGCCGGCTGCTTTGTACATTAGATCATATCTAATCCCCAAAAAATATTGGCAGGTTAAAAAAGAATTTCTTCCTTTAGACTTGTTTATCAAATACATTTCAATCGAACCAATAACATCTATTTTTCATGAATCCATTCCGACTAATCCTGGCTTTTTTAATGGGATTGATTTTTTGCCTGACATCATGTAATTCCAGCTTTTATCAGGGAAGAAAGCTGGTGGACTTACCACGTAAGCTTTTTAAACCCGGGAGGAAAACTGGCAGTTCCCGGTTTGCGGGTTTACAAGGCCCGATGGTTCGATCATAACTAATTTTCATTAACATTTACTTCATACGTATGCAATCTAAATTATTCTTCACGTTAACCTTTCTCATTTCGTCGCTATACCTATTCGGACAGGATGTCCTAAATCCTGTAGCTGATCCGGTACTGCAGGATTTAATCCAACGCAGCACAGTGTATCAAAACTCAGATGGTTTTCCAGCCTCAACAAGTCTCGGCAAAAAGAACCTGGAATTTCCCTGGCTCTTTTTATCACAAAAACAATGGAACTCTCTTTCCTCCTATCTAACCGACCCGTACTTTAAAGATATTCATGAAAGAAACCTAAAATCATTAGAAAAATTAGGAGGGGATCAATTCAATAAAAAAAATCCAGATTTTACGCTATTGACAAATTCCATTTCAAATCCGCGGGTATTGAAAAACTGGGTTGAAAGAGCCACTGTTGCCTGGTACATTACCGGCGAAAGAAGATACTTTGAAATGGCCACCGCAGCTTTACAGGCAGCCTGCCATTCGGAAGACTGGATCATAGACATTCCCGGCAGGTTTCACATAAACGGGGCAGACCTGGGCACAGCTGAACTTACTTATGTTGTTGCATTTGGCTATGATGCACTCTTTAACTATTTGGATGAATCACTCAAACGTACCTGTACTAAAACGTTGACAGAAAAAGGACTGCGTACATACCTGAAAGGTATTGCTCTAAATGACTGGTGGGTACATTGTGATTTTAACTGGAACTCTGCCTTACATGGGAATGCAGGTATTGCAGCCCTCATTATACGGAATATCAACCCCGAACTCTCCGATTACGTACTACAACGTGTAACTGACGGGTTACCCTATATGATTAAATCTTTTTATCCTGATGGAGGCTATATTGAAGGAGTCATGTACCAGGGAACAGCAATCGCGCATTTAACTGATTTTATCGTTCCGTTTGCTAAACTGACCGGCAAGGATTTGGGCTTGATGAAGAATAAAGCATTTCATGAGACGATAAGTTTCTGGGCCCCTATGTTTGCTCCGGATGGATATGCGTACAACTTTTCCGACTGTTCCGAGAAAGGAGCTAAATATGGAATTGCGCATACCTATTGGTGGGCCAATCAACTGGACCGGCCCGACTGGACCTGGGATCAGGACAGAAGGACTTCCCAGGCTGTTGGTGCAGGTGGTCTTTTCCATGATGTTGAGGCTTTCTGGTACAGGCAACCTCATCAAAAAAGCTCTCCTCCTGAATTGAACGGTTTTCGTCATTTTAAAGGGATCGACTGGATTACCTGGAGGGGTGAACAAAGCTGGCTGGCTTTCCGGGCAGGATTTAATGGAGGAAATCACGATAACGACGACCTGGGGCATATTATCCTGGGATATGGAAAGGACAGATTCCTTATTGATCCCGGGTATGGAGCAATAAATGCAAGCCAACACAATTGTATTACACTACGCTCTCACGAACAAACCGATGGAGCAACCGGCTTTATCCGAAAAGCATTCGAAACGAAAAACGGATTCTACCTGGTAAGTGAACTAAAAGAGGCATTCCCCTATATTGCTTCAAAGTATAACCGGCATTTGCTAATGATCAACGACAAACACCTCCTGATGATCGACGAAATCAGGGGAGTCGGCGACAACAGAGTAGGAGCCCAGGGACACCTCCAAACCCGGTATCCCGTTACCCGTACCGACAACGGTTGGATGATCGAAGGACCAACACAAAAATGCTCGGTTGACTTTCTCTTTGATTTTGGCCAGTTGATACAGGAACCATGGAGTTTTAATGGCCCCATCACCAAATTGATTTATCGAAATATGTATGACCGGGTTCATGCGATACAACCGGTTCTTTTTCGTTTTGACGATACTCCTTACACCTATTCGTTCAGCAAATCGGGATTCAACCTTGAGATAAACGGAAAAACATATGAGTTTAGGTATCAGAATGGGGAATTAGTTTACCTTCAGGAAGAAGTGGATTAAATTCGAAAAGGATTTACTTATTCAAGGAGTTGCCCAATAGTGATCAGTAAGGTTCGGTATCAAACTGCTTTTGAGATTTTCCGATTGCAGCGATATTTTCTTTGAGCCTCTCATGGGACTCGAACCCACGACCTGCTCATTACGAATGAGCTGCTCTACCAACTGAGCTAAAGAGGCAAAACTTTCCAGGCGCAAAATTATAAATTTTGTGCATTTTTTATCATTTTTTCAAAAACTTCGCGTTGTTCTTTCAATGCAGCCACTTTATCCTCCGGATCAGTGCGGCATTCCAACAATATCCAGCCCTTATAATCCATTCTTACGAAAAGGTTCATAAGCTGTTGATAGGGATAATCACCCAAATTTAATTCACGAACATGACATATATCGCCAAAATAATCTTTCACCAAATTGAAGTTAAATTCCAAACCTGGCTCATTCAGGTCTTCAGAATTGCTGTTCCAGCACACAGTTGAACCGACATTCTCCACGTATTCCATTATTTTGGCAATGTTTGGCAACTCCTGCGTACCTACGCCATGGACTTCCAGTCTGATCTGTTGCCCCATATTCAGTGCATAACGCCCCAACTCATTAAGCGCTTTCCCGATCTGCTCCAGGGTTTTTGCCTGGGGGATGCCTTCATGGAACTGATTGGGTTTCACTTTTACACCGGAACCACCAATATCTTTACTCAGCTGTAACCACGCTTTGGTGGTATCAATTGATTGTTTCAACCGCTCCGGATCGGGCCAGTCGTATTGCTCATTTGTACCCATTCCAATTATCTCTACGGCACTTCCGGCAAACTGTTTACGTACCTCTTCGCGTTGCTGACGGGATAAATCAAGAGTAACTCCATGCGCATGCTCCACACGAAGTTCTACTCCCGGAATATTTGCTTCAGTACAATTCCCGATGATAGTAGGAATATCCCAGTCTTTTGCCCACAGATAAGTCACCAGACCGAGCTTCATTTTTGAACCGGGAAGGTTCCTACAACTCAATAGTGTACTCCCGGGGAACAGAGCTGCAGCGGTAAAAACCGACAGATCTCCTATAAAATTTCGCCTAGTTTGTTTTGAAAATGAATTCATTACTTCAGGATTTTTGAGGAATAATTTTGTATAAAGATAGAAATACATGACCATTCTACCAGATATATATCCTGGTTTTTTTTACTTTTGCTCCAAATATTTAATTGTATAGAATGACCAAGACAACTAAAGCAGAGATTCACACTGGAAAAGGGGTGATGAAAATTGATCTATATGACACCGATGCACCTGGCACTGTTGCCAACTTCATCAAGTTAGCCAGGCAGGGGTTTTACGATGGATTGACCTTTCACCGGGTAATCCCCGGATTTGTAATTCAAGGCGGCTGTCCCGATGGAACCGGTGCCGGTGGTCCGGGTTATACGATCCCTTGTGAAACCAATGGTGACAAGCAATACCACGACCGGGGAGTTCTTTCCATGGCTCACGCAGGAAAGGATACCGGAGGATCACAGTTTTTCATCTGCCACAATCGCCAAAACACCCAACACTTAGATGGCCACCATACCTGTTTCGGAAAAGTAATGGAAGGGCTTGAGGTGATTGATGCTATGAAAGCCGGCGACATCATGGAAAAAATAAAAATCTGCGAAGAAGAATAAAATAAAATAAGTCCCTGTACAGGGCTTCCTGTCCCCTGCACTAAAATAAACGGATGATAAAAAAGATAGAATTTTCTTTTTCAGAACTTCAGATCGTTCCCGAAGAAATTGAAGTACTCATGGGATTCGAGCCAGGCCATTCACCAGATCCCTTTCCCGCACTGATGGAAGAAGCATTGCGACTGGCTCCTGAACGATGCCGGATATTTGGCGGATATCAGATTTTTAAGCGTGTGATCATTGATCCGGTCAAAGAAAGATTACAAATTGAAAATCAGGAATTCTGCCCTGGAAAAATTGTTGTAACCCAACTGAAAGAAGCTGTTCAGGCAGCTGTACTTGTTGCTACCGCAGGATCAGGGATAACGGAGCTGGCCAGGCAAAAAACCGCTGAAGGTGATGAACTGATGGCTTATGTGCTGGATATTACCGGATCGGTAACCGTTGAAAAGGCAGCCACAAAGATCATGGATCAAATCTTTGTGGATGCCTCCTCTCAGGGAGCAGGAATTACAGATTCCTTCTCCCCAGGTTATTGCAACTGGAGTGTAGATGAACAGCAAAAACTTTTCTCCCTCATTCCTCACCAGTTTTGTGGAATCACCCTCTCCGATTCGTCGCTGATGAACCCCATAAAATCAATAAGCGCAATAACCGGAATAGGAACGAACTGCAAACAAACTGGCTATCAATGCAATTGGTGCCCCGACCAACAATGTATTTATGGAATTATCAGGCGCAGAAAAAAAATGAAAAAAAATTGTTGAACAGTTGCAAATATCAACAGGATGCTATTTATTTGTCGAGTATAACATAGCAGAAGAAAGTTACTGAAAATAAAAACACAATCTTTTATTCTGATATTTCAAAGCATTTTAAGTCAACAATAAAACACTAAACAATTTCATTATGGAGCCCAACAAACCAAAAATTATTAAGGATTACAATAAGCTCGACAAAAATCTACAGGAACAGATTAAATTGGTTTATTCAGATGGTTTTGCCGATCATCTGATTCACTTTTTTGATAAAAACGGAATCAAAGTAACCGCGCTTCCCTTTGAAACAGAAGACAAGTATTATATGCTCAGGATGACTGAGAATGAAGCCATTCGAATTGTTGACGAAGATGACGATTTCGATGAAGACGGATTCTTGAAAAACGAGGTGAAACAGGATTACGAAGATAAATATTCTGACCTGGATCACGTGGCTGACCAGATTGCTGACATCAATGAAGATGATGACTAAAACGCAGAGAGCAATCTTTTAACGATAGCAGCAATTTCTGATCCTTCGGCTTTACCTGCAAGCTCTTTTGAGGTTACTCCCATAACTCTGCCCATATCTTTCATAGAAGTAGCCCCTGATTTATCGATAATTGTCTTTACCGCTTTTTCAAGTGCATCGCCCGACAGCATTTCAGGCAGGTATTCCTTATACACCGACACCTGCCCCATTTCCTGGGAATAGAGTTCTCCCCGGTTCTGTTCCTTGTAAATAGCCGCTGAATCGGTGCCTTGCTTGGCTAGTTTGGCAATAATTTTAACCGATTCCCCATCGGTAAGCTCAGAGCCGGCTCCCTTTGCAGACCGGGCTTCAAGCAATGCTTTTTTTATATTACGCAGCGCTTCAAGCCGCTCTTTATTGCGGGCTTTCATTGCCCCCTTCAGATCTTCACTTATTTGTTCGAAAAGTGACATAATTTATAACTTTTTGATTGATTAATCTACCCGACCATGAAGATACGAATTTTTATCGGAGAGCTTATTCTCACTATTTACCGAATAGTTTGACAACTTCTTCTGGTATTTCGGATCGTTCATACGCAGTTGGCGGCGTTTATAAGCAGGAATATTTTCCATCTCATCCAGGTCTTCCTCGCTGGCCGAAGCCAAATCGACACGTGCAGGTTCGGTTGTTTTTTTCCGCTCCCTGGTGGTACTGGGGTAAAGAACTTCAAACTCCAGGTCCTCTTCCATGGGGCTCCCGGACTCATCAAACTCAAATGTTTTTTGGTCCATGTCTGGTGAACTATTCCTGGGCTGAACAGTCGGCAGCTTGCCTTCTTCTGACACCTCAGAATCGGTTACTAATTCATGGGTTTCTTTCTCTATCTTGCTATCTCTGGTAATTTCTGCAATAGAACTCATACCGAAACCTGTTGCAATAAGGGTTACAGAAATTTCTTCTCCCAGGGTTTCATCCCGTCCGTTTCCCCAGATAAGGTCAGCCACAAAACCGGCTTTATTTTGCAGATAGTCGGTAATTTTACCCACCTCATCCATGGTCACTTCCTTCAATCCCGAAGAGATATTCAGCAGAATATTTTTTGCTCCGCGTATTTCATTATTATTGAGCAGAGGAGATGTTAACGCTTTTTCCACGGCTTCAATTGCTCGGTCTTTACCCTCCGCAATTCCTGTTCCCATCAATGCGAGGCCACTTTTTCTCATAACGGTTTCCACATCAGCAAAATCAACATTAATATATCCGGGCACAGTAATAATTTCGGCAATACCTTTTGCAGCGGTCGCCAATACATTATCAGCTTTTGAGAATGCTTCAGAAATACCAAAGTCCCCGTACATTTCCCGGATACGTTCATTATTGATGACCAGTAATGCGTCAACATGGTTTTCCAGAGCAGCTATTCCCTCCACAGCCTGCCGGATACGTCTTTTCCCTTCATTTCTAAAAGGGATGGTGACGATACCTACCGTAAGGTATCCCATGGCACTGCATGCCTCTGCAATAACCGGAGCGCCTCCTGTTCCGGTACCGCCTCCCATACCTGCGGTGATAAACACCATTTTAGTGCGGTTAGCCAGTACCCGTTTCACATCCTCTATATTCTCAAGTGCGGCATCTTTCCCCACTTCTGGTCTGTTCCCGGCACCTCGTCCTTCGGTCAGGGACGATCCCAGTTGCACTTTCACAGGCACCGGACTGGCTTCCAAAGCCTGGGAGTCGGTGTTGCAAACCACAAAGTCAACGTCATGAATCCCCTGTTTAAACATATAATTTACGGCATTCCCCCCGCCACCGCCAATGCCAACAACTTTTATTGCAGCACCTGCTTGCTGTGGATTATTGAATATTTCATTTTTTTCTGTCATTTCGTAGATTTTTCAGGTGTAACAAATTTATCCCTCCATAGACTGATCGTCATCTTCAAACAATCGCCCAAGTCCAAAATTTTTATAAAACCAATTATCTATACTGCCCTGATGAGCCGCTGTTTCCTTTAGTTTTACTCGTTTCTTCTTCTCCTTCTTTTTATGAGAATTCAGGAAAACATCCTGTCCCTTTTTACGGGGTGCATCAAATTCTTTATTTTCCTGGTCCCTGTCAACCGCTATATCCACAAGAACATCTTCCTGTTTCCTTTCTTCTGTTGAATCATTCTCAATAAAAACTTCCCCGGTATCTTCCTTCTCATCCAGACTATATTTTTCAGGTTTCCAGCGTTGTTGGAGCAATTGGTTCGGATTGGTTTTAAATCCGGTGGCCAAAATGGTTACGCTCACCTGCTCATCCAGCTTATCGTCATAGCCGTTTCCCCAAATAATATCAGCCTCCTGGCCTGCGCGTTGCTGAAGGGTTTCAATGATTTCTCCAATTTCACCTATGGTAATTTCATCCTTCCCGGAGATAATATTCAGAAGAATATTTTTTGTTCCATAAATATCATTGCTATCGAGCAAGGGTGATTCCAGTGCTTTATTAACGGCACTCATGGCACGACCTTCACCGGAAGCCAGTCCTGTTCCCATGATAAACACACTACTTTCGTGCATCACGGTATACACATCTGTAAAATCGATATTCACGTTGCCATGAAGAGTAATAATTTCAGCAATTCCTTTTACAGCTGTTGCCACAATGTTGTCGGCCATTTTAAATGCCTGTCGAGCAGGGAGGTCTCCAAAAATATTATGTAAACGTTGATTACTGACTACCAGCATACTGTCGACAAACTCACCCAGTTTTTTTATTCCTTCCATAGCTTGTCCGAATCTTTTTTTCCCTTCTGCCGGGGAGGGAACTGTTACAACAGCAATGGTTAAAATATCGAGTTCACGGGCAAGGCTGGCGATTACCGGTGCTGCTCCTGTTCCGGTTCCTCCGCCCATTCCTGCAGTAATGAAAAGCATCTTCGTGTTTTCCTGCAGTACCTGTTTCAGGTCCTCATAATTCTCTCGTGCAGCCTCTTCACCCATTTCTGGCATATTCCCTGCTCCCCTGCCCTCAGTCAGTGTCACTCCTAGTTGTATTTTTATGGGTACAAGGCTGTTCTCCATTGCCTGTGAATCGGTATTGCAAATAATAAAATCAACCCCTGCAATTCCTTCTTCCAGCATATGACTCACCGCGTTGCAGCCGCCTCCCCCCACACCAATCACTTTAATGATGGATGAGGAAGCCTTGGGGAAATGAAAGTTTACTAATTCAGTCATAGCATTGAATTTTATTTGAGTGCAACATCATCATCATCGTCAACATAATCGAGTACCCCCTGAACAACACCCTTCAGCCAGGGAGAGAAACGACTTTCCTTTTTCTTTCTCGGTGGCTTTGATTTTTTTATTGCTGCGGGATCAGCCTTATCAAGAGTTAGTTGCAACAGGCCAAGCGCTGTCAGGTACCCCGTTGTATCCATGTCCTTTGTCATGTTCACCGGTCTGATTACCGGGAAGGCCAGTCGTGCATCCATACCTGTACGAAACTTCACCAACGAAACCAAATTATTCAAACCGGAGGTTCCTCCGGAAATTACTATTCCCGCTCCAAGCTGACCGGCTAATTCTGACTTTTCAAAATAAAAAAACACCTGATCAATCATCTCTTCTAACCGGGCCTGTATGATAAACGACAAACTTTTAAATGATATTTCCTTTGGCTCCCAACCACTGTGACCGGGAATAGTAACTACTTTGCGCTCATCCGCAAAATCACCCAACGCCTGACCATATTGTATTTTAAGTTGCTCAGCCCACTTCGGGAGGATGCAACATCCCTCTTTGATGTCGAGTGTAATTACCTGACCTCCAAAAGGAATAATTGATAGGTGGATCATGGCATTTTCATGATAAACAGTAAGCTTTGTTGTTCCTGCCCCGATGTCGAGACAAATGGCTCCCATCTCTTTTTCGTCGCGGGTTAATACAGCTTCTGATACAGCAAATGGAGACAAGGTAATATTTCCCAGTTCAACTCCGGCCTTATCAAATACCCGGCGAAAATTAATCAGATGAATTTCAGGCACAATGATGACTTTATAAATTGCCTCTATTTTACGCCCGGTTATTCCAACCGGATTAAAATCAGCCGGCTCATCATCCACTACATAAGACTGCGGAATAACATGGAGTATTTTATAATCCTGTTCAATTTGTATACTCCCGGCTTCCTGAAGCAGTTCATCCACATCCTTCCGGGTAACCACCTCTCCACCGGAAGTATAGCGATATCCCCTGTGTTCCAAAATTTTAACAGGTTGACCGGCATAAGAAATATCCACTTTCGAAATTTTACTTCCCGTTTTTTGTTTCAACTCATCCAATAATTGAACTACTGAGTCCGCAGCTTCATCAATATTCATTACTGTACCTCTTTTGATTCCTCTGGAAGGAACCTTTGACATACCAGCAATTTCGATCTTACCATCCTCATTTTTCCATCCGGCAATTGCTGCCAGTTTGGATGTTCCAACATCAACTACTACTGACAAATTAGTTTTTGAAGCCATGATTATCTTTTTTTTGCAATTATCTGATTATTATACTTTACGCTCACCTGACGGTATTTGTCCCAGTTGTTTTGTACCATTACCTGCTCATAAAAAGCTTTCAAATTTCTCAGCTTAACTTGAAAATTATCGAGCGATCCCAATTCAATGACATGATCTCCAACCAATGGTGTAAGCAGGATATTGCCATTTTGTTCCCTGTGTATCTGTTCCAGCTGTGCTTCCCAAAAGGGATCATGTATTACAAAAAGAACAAACGGGAGCATATCGGTCCGTGCAAAGTCATGGGAGAAAAAGCCGGATGCCACGATAACCCGGGCTGAATATTCGGTTGACAAGGGCACTTTCTCCCCTGATTCATCGAGATAGTAACTTCCCTCTGATGACATTACCCTCAAAACCGGTTCCCTGTGACTGACCCGGACTCCCAATATTCCCTGATAGCTGGAACTATCTCTGGTCACTACCTTATAAACTTCAGCATTCAGTATAGCCTGATGCTTTTCAATTTCCTTCTCAATGAGTTCAGCATTGATCTGACGCAAATCTTTACCAATAATTTCCTGATCGGCAGTCCTTACCAACCTGATAATTTCATCTTTGCTGACTTTTATTGACTCATCATTATTGAATTCAATCTGGATATCACGACAAGAAACATTTTTACTTTCCATGGATGAAAAGGCCAGTGTGACCACCATAAATGCGATCAGCAGGAGGTATCCCATCAGTTTCAATCCTTTTTTCCACATCACTTTTTACTTTTCAGTACATCAATAATCTGACTGGCAATGCCGTCAATATCACCAGCTCCCAGAGTGATTACTATTTCGGTATCCTGCCCTGACAAGAGTGTAGCCACATCATTTTTTTCAACCAAAAATTTATTGGGGTTCGTCATTTTTTCCAGGATCAATTCAGAGGAAATTCCTTTGATTGGTTCTTCACGTGCAGGATAGATCGGAACAAGCACTGCTTCGTCAAGCAAATCGAGGCTTGCGGCAAACTCCTCCGAGAAATCGCGTGTGCGGGAATAGAGGTGTGGCTGAAAGATGCCGGTAACTTTCCGGTCAGGGAACAATGCTTTCACCGATAGAATAACAGCTTTCAGTTCGGCCGGATGATGAGCATAATCATCTATATATATTTGATTATCGCCTCTGTACCGGACATCAAACCGTCGGATCACACCCCTGTATTCTTCTATTCCGGCTTTAATTTCATCGGCTGTTGCTCCTGCTAAAAATGACAGTGCTGCGGCAGCTACAGCGTTTTCCACATTGATTAGTCCGGGGTATTGCATCCGGCAATTGGAGATGATTCCATCCGGAGTTTTCAGGTCAAATGTGTAGTACCCCCCAATGCTGCTCAGCTTTGGATGAATTGCGTGGAAGTCAGCATTTTCTCCAAGAGCATAGGTTAATACCCGGGCTTTTGTTTTCATCACATCTAAATCCACTCCTTTTTTCACAACCAGACTGCCATCGAGCTTAATCTGTGAGATAAATTTCTCGAATGACTCGATAATTTTTGATTTATCTCCATAAATGTCGAGATGGTCGGCATCGAGAGAAGTCACCAGAGCCAGCTTAGGCTGCAGGTGCAGAAACGAACGGTCAAATTCATCGGCTTCGGCTACAATCCATGGTGAATTTTCGGGAGGGAACAAAAAGTTACTATTGAAATTTTTGGATACTCCTCCCAAAAAAGCTCCGCATCCGTTTTGGGTCTGTTTAAGAATGGTAGCTGTCATGGTGCTGATAGTTGTTTTCCCATGTGTTCCGGCTACAGCCACACAGTTTTTCTCATTGCATATCATCCCCAGCACTTTAGCCCTTTTGAGCAGGCTGATAGGTTTCTCCCTGAACCAGGAAAGTTCCTGATGGTCATCGGGTAGTGCCGGGGTAAATACGGCCAGTGTTTCCCCCGGGTTCCATCTTGAAGGGATATATCGGATATCGTCGTCGAAATGGACATCAACTCCTTCCGCCTGAAGTGCATCAGTTAATGCAGTCCGGGTTCGGTCATAACCAGCCACATTTTTCCCGGTATACTTAAAATACCGGGCCAGAGCGCTCATGCCGATACCTCCTATTCCCAGGAAATACACATTTTTTATATTCTGAAGGTTATTCATTGCTTTAATAATTTTTCAGCCTCATCCACAATATGCCGAGTAGCATCAGGCCTGGCTAATGTTCGTATTTTTTCTGACAACCTGCTGCATTCTTCCTGGTCGTTTAACAAGTTTATTGCAGACGGGATAAGTTCCTCACCAATCAGATCATCAGGGATCATCCGTGCAGCACCTTTTTCAGCAAGCGCTTCGGCATTTTTTGTCTGATGATCTTCTGCAACATTTGGTGATGGCACCAGGATAACCGGTTTCCCTATCAGGCAAAGCTCTGAAATTGTTCCTGCTCCTGCTCTGGAAATTACGACACCGGCAATGGAATAAGCCAGGTCCATGCGTGCGATGAACTCAACAATGCAAAGATTTGGAGGTATTGCATCCTGAAGTTTTCCGGTGATTTCGCGGTAATAGATCGAACCGGTTTGCCAGATCACAGTTACACCCGAGGCGGCAATCATCGGTACACTCTTCAACAGTGCATTATTTATTGAACGGGCTCCCAAACTTCCCCCTAATATCAGGATGGCGCTATTCCGGCTATTCAGACCAAAATAATCGACTGCTTCCTGAACTCGATCTGAAAGTACCAACAGGTTTTCACGTACCGGATTTCCGGTATGCACAATTTTCCCCACCGGGAAATAGCGTTCCATCCTATCATAGGCCACACAAATAGTTTGCACTTTTTTAGCCAATAATCTGTTGGTTATACCGGCATAGGAGTTTTGTTCCTGTATAAGCGCCGGAATTTTCTTTTGGGTTGCTGCCCGGAGCAGAGGGCCGCTGGCAAAGCCCCCCACACCGATAGCAACCTGCGGATTGAATTGATTGATAATATGATTTGCCAGCTTATAACTTTTCAGCAGACGAACAATAAACTTAAACATACTTAATCCGGCTTTTCTGGGGAATCCGATTACCGGCAATCCGATAATCTCAAAGCCAGCAGCCGGAACTTTTTCCATTTCCATACGATCCTCCGCACCAACAAATAATACTTCAGCTTCCCGATTCCTCCGTTTTATTTCGTTTGCGATAGCCAGGGCCGGGAAAATATGTCCTCCCGTTCCTCCTCCACTTATTATTACCCGTTCTATTTTCATATACTATTTACTCATATCATAGTCCTCATCGGGCATATTTACCTGCACCGGAGGTTTTTGAATTTCACGATTAATCTGATTCTGATAGCTGACACTCAACACACATCCAAAAGCGACAGATGTAAATAAGAGAGATGTTCCCCCCAGGCTGACCCAGGGTAAAGGCTGACCAGTGACGGGTAACACACCTGCCGATACACCTATATTAATCATGGCCTGAAAAACCAGCACCATGGTAAGTCCTGTAACCAAAAAGGCAGGGAATGTTCGCGTTGCCCGTCGCACAATCACCACGCTGCGGAAAAAGAAAATCAGGTACAAAAACATCACGGCAATGCCCGTGATCAAACCATACTCCTCAACAATGATGGCAAAAATAAAGTCGTTATATGCCGCAGCCATGTAATTACTTACATCTGATCTTCCTGGTCCTTTTCCCAAAATGCCACCTTCATAGATTGCAAGCTTTGCATAGTCGGCTTGTGTGATCCCCTTTTCAGAATTGGGGTCCCCGTTGATAAACCGGTCGATACGTCCCTTTACCGTATGGATACGTGTGGGAGCATCAGGAAACTTGTCGGCCGTAAAATAGATCGCAGCAACAATGCCTACCCCGATCAGTACCACAAGGAACAAATACCTGAACGGCACACGCCCAACAAACATCATAACAAGGATGGTAGCAAACAATAATCCGGCAGTGGAAAAGTTGGTAATAAAAATCAAACCACATACTACTGCCGAATGGGCTATGATGATTAAAAAAGCTTTTCTCAGATCTTCCCTGGTGTTTTGATATTTACCCAGCACTTTTGCAGCAAAGAAGATCAGTGAAATTTTCGCAAGTTCCGAAGGCTGGAAAGAGATAAATCCCAGATCAAGGGTACGTCCGCTGCCGTCCACGATTCCTGAAAATCGCATGACTACCGTAATAATCAGAAGCCCTATACTTACATATACCAATAAATTGGCCAGAATAGCATAAATTTTAACCGATAAAAAGTTGACCATAACCAACATGAGTCCCAATCCTGCTCCCAGAAAAAAAACCTGTCGCACAAGAAAATACATGGTATTACCCGATGCCTGGCGGTAAGCCAGAGCCCCGGTGGAGCTGTAAACAATCAGTAATGACAGCAGCGAAAGCAGCATTAAAACGATCCAAATCACCCGGTCGCCACGAAATATTTTTGATTGTAAAACCATACTTTACAAATTCCTTACCTGTTCTTTAAACTGTTTCCCACGATCTTCATAATTTTCAAAGAGGTCGAAGCTGGCACAGGCGGGAGAAAGTAAAACAGTGTCGCCATTACGGGCCAGATAATAGGCAGCCTTAACTGCCTCTTCCATACTGGAAGCATCAACAATATTCTTTGACACACGATCAAAAGCGGCATGAAGCTTTGAATTGTCTTTACCCATGCAAACAATTGCTTTTACTTTTTCCTTCACCAGTTTCCGGAGCATGGAATAGTCATTTCCTTTATCAATTCCCCCGGCGATCCAGACAACAGGCTTTTGCATGCTTTCCAGCGCATACCAGGTGGAATTCACATTGGTCGCTTTTGAATCGTTGATAAACTCAATCCCATGAACTGTTAAAAAACGCTCAAGCCTGTGCTCTACACCTTGAAAAGCAGCAAGACTTTCACGCAACTGTTCATCGCGGATATGAAAAACCATTCCGGCAATTCCGGCTGCCATGGAATTGTAAATGTTGTGTTTCCCCTGTAATGATAAATCCAGAATAGACATACTGAATTGTTTTTGGTTAAAATTTATAATCAATTTATCCTCACGGATGCCTGCACCCGGCAATGCCGGTTCTTCCAGACTAAATGGAATGCAGGTCTGTTTAATTTTTCTTTTGGATAATTCCAGTTGAATAATTTCATCATCAGAACAATAGATAAAATAGTCACGTTCTGTCTGATTTTGAATAATGCGAAACTTGGAGTCGGTATAATCCTGCATATTGTAATTGTACCGGTCGAGGTGGTCAGGAGTAATATTCAGTAGAATTGCCATATCAGTCCTAAAATCATACATTCCGTCAAGCTGAAAACTACTCAGTTCAATCACATAAACATCGTATTGGTTTTCAGCTACCTGCCAGGCAAAACTCTTCCCCACATTTCCGGCCAGGCCAACGTTCATGCCGGCATTTTTCAATAGGCTATACAGAAGTAGCGTAGTGGTTGTTTTGCCATTACTCCCTGTAATACAAATCGTTTTTGCATGAGTATACTTTCCGGCAAATTCAATTTCAGAAATCACCGGAATACCCCTGGCTTTTAATTGTTGAATCAGGGGAATAGACTCAGGTATGCCCGGACTTTTCACTACCAGGCCGGCTTTCAATATTTTATCTTCAGAATGCTGCTTTTCCTCCCAATTCAGTTGATGGGAAATAAGTATCTTCTTATAGTTCTCCTTAATGATACCCTTATCGGACAGGAAAACCTCAAATCCCTGTTTTTGTGCCAGGATTGCTGTTCCCACACCGCTTTCGCCTCCACCCAATATGATCAGATTTTTTTTCAACCTACCTGATTTTTAATGTTACTACAGTTAATACGGCCAGAATTATTCCCACAATCCAAAACCGGGCAACAATTTTAGCCTCATGGATTCCTTTTTTCTGAAAATGATGATGGATTGGGCTCATCAGGAATACCCGCTGTCCTTCGCCATACCTTTTCCGGGTATATTTAAACCAGAAAACCTGAATGATAACCGACAGGTTTTCGATAAAGAATATTCCACATAACAGAGGAATCAGGATCTCTTTCCGGATTATCACAGAAAAAACAGCCAGTATCCCTCCAAGAGCCAGGCTTCCCGTATCGCCCATAAAAATTTGGGCCGGATAGGAATTGTACCAAAGAAAACCTACTGTTGCACCAATAAAAGCTGCAATAAAAACGGTAAGTTCACCCACATTAGGGATATACATAATATTCAGGTAGTCGGAGTAGATAATATTACCACTGACATATGCCAGTACACCCAGTGTTGCCCCGCTGATAGCTGCCGTACCGGTTGCCAGACCATCGAGGCCGTCGGTAAGGTTGGAGGCATTTGAAACTGCAGTTATGATTAAAATGATGGCTACTGCATATACCAGCCATTTAAGCCAGGAAGCAGCATCTCCGGCGAAAGACACCAACCAGGAATAATCAAATTCATTCTTCTTAATGAAAGGCAAGGTTGTTTTGGTTGATTTCACCTCTTCTGTAACAAATTGCAGCTTCTGTTCTCCAGTAACCGGGTCAATAACAATCTCACGCAAATCGGTTCCACTTGAACTTTTCACATGTTCCCGCACGATTACTTCATCACTTAGGAAGAGAGTAACCACGACTATAAGGCCCAGGCACACCTGCCCCATAATTTTAAACCGGGCAGCCAGACCTTTTTTGTTTTTCATAAAAACCTTGATGTAATCATCAACAAAGCCAATTATCCCCAGAAAAATGGTGGTTATAAGCATGAGCAGAATGTAGATATTATCAAGCCGGGCAAATAGAATAGTGGGTATGACGATTGCAAGCAGGATGATTAATCCGCCCATTGTAGGAGTTCCCCTTTTTTGAGTCTGACCTTCCAGGCCCAGGTCGCGGATTTCCTCTCCGATCTGTTTCTTTTTGAGAAAACGGATCATTTTTTTTCCGAATGCAGTAGTGATGATCAACGACAAGATAATCGCAGCCCCGGAACGAAATGAGATGTACTGAAACATGCCCACTCCGGGAATATTTGTATCAGAAAGCCAATCATATAAATAATAAAGCATAATATCTACTTATCAATTCTCCAAACCAAAACATTTTCTTATCTCTTCCACATCATCGAAATGATGTCTGACGCCCATCACCTCCTGATAATTTTCGTGTCCTTTACCGGCTACCAGGATGATATCTCCTGGTTTAGCAATCATTACCGCTGTTTTTATTGCTTCCCTGCGATTTTCAATAGAGATCACCCTTTTCTTATGTTGTGTTTCAATACCGGCCTCCATATCTTGTATTATCTGAGCCGGGTCTTCTGATCTGGGATTGTCTGAAGTGAGAATAACTTTATTGCTCCCCAGCACAGCTTCCCTGGTCATTTCAGGCCGTTTGGTTTTATCGCGGTCACCGCCGGCACCCACCACGGTAATTATCTGTTCATTTCCTGAACGAATACCCTGGATGGCAGTAAGCACATTTTTCAATGCATCGGGTGTGTGGGCATAATCGACAATGGCTAAAACACCATCTATACTTCTTAGGGTTTCAAACCGGCCTTTAACCGGTTCCAGGTTGCTGATGCATGTCAGCACCTCCTCTTTTTCCTGTTCCAGAGTAACAGCTGCGGCATATACTGCGAGCAAATTAGAGGCATTAAATTTCCCGACAAACCGCGTCCATACTTCCCGGCCATCCAGGTTTAGCTGCATACCGTTAAAATGTGTTTCAAGCACTTTGCAGCGATAATCGGCCATACTCCGGTTTGAATAGGTGATGATCCGGGCCTTGGTATTCTGCACCATGACCATACCGTTTTTGTCATCCACATTTGTCAACGCAAAAGCAGCAGGTGACAGCTGGTCAAAAAAGCCTTGTTTAGCTTTTAAATATTGTGCAAAAGTTTTATGATAATCGAGGTGATCGTGAGTGATATTGGTGAAAATTCCTCCGGTGAAATGAATGCCAGCTATGCGTTGTTGATGAAGGGCATGTGAGCTAACCTCCATGAAACAAAACTCACAACCGGAAGCTGCCATTTTGGCCATAAGCTCCTGAATTTTCAGGGCATCGGGCGTTGTGTGTGTTGCAGGTTCTTTCTGTTCCTGAATTCGGTATTCAATGGTTGAGATCAGTCCTGCCTTGTATCCAAGTGCCCGGAAGAGATTAAAAAGCAGGGTAGCGATGCTCGTTTTTCCATTGGTTCCCGTGACCCCGACAACCTTCATTGTTTTTGAGGGAAACTGGTAAAAAGCAGAAGCCAACCATCCGGTCGTTTTGATTGAATCAGCAACGATAACAACCGGCACCAGGGTTGGACATAAATCAGGAAAATCTTCACAAAAAACAGCAACAGCTCCGTTATCCATTGCTTTCTGTATAAATTGGTGTCCGTCAGCATGAAGTCCCCGCTGAGCAATAAAAGCAGAACCCTGCTGAATCTTACGTGAATCAGACTCAATGGCAGTGATCACGGGATTTCCTTGTCCCCTGACCTCAAGATAATCGATATGTTTCAGCAGTTCTTTTAACTTCATAATCATCCCAATGTAAGATATACAAATTCGCCCCTTGTCAGCCGGGTCCCGGGTTGTAGGGATTGAATCCTGACTTTCCCCAATCCTTTCATTTTAACTCTTAGTCCTGCATTTTCGAGAATAAACACAGCATCGGCCGCACCCATCCCCCGAACATCGGGAACTAATCCGGCAGGAATTTCCATCTCATCCAGCATCAGCATATCGTTTTGTTTTTTCACTGAAGCCAGAGTAGTTGTTGGCTTTCCGGTAATACTTGTTATATTCAGATCCTCTGCAACGCGAAGGATACAATCAACAGCGCCGTTTTTAACATCGGGGGTTATTAGCATTTCAGGAGTTTCCTGTTCATCGGAAGGTTCTTCAAACAGGTTTCTCACAGCATACACCCGTTCAGCGATCTCTTTAAAAACCGGTCCGGCAACTGAACCTCCATAGTATGCACCACCGCGGGGGTTATTAATGGTAACGATCAGTGAAAATTTAGGATCATCTACGGGAAAATAGCCGGCAAAAGAGGCCAGGTACATTCCTTTCTGATAACCACTTGTGCCTGTTGCCACCTGAGCTGTTCCTGTTTTTCCGGCAAGTTTAAACCATGGATTTTGCAGTGATCTGCCTGTCCCTGTTTCGCAAACAGCCTCGAGCATTTTTTGCGCTTTTCCCACCGTTTCGCGGGTTGCAATCATCGGATTTAACACTTCTGTTTTGAATTGCCTGACCAACATCCCTTTGTCCCTGATTTCTCTCACCAGCATGGGTTTAACCATACGCCCATCATTGGCCACAGCATTATAAAATGTAAGGATCTGCAGGGGAGTCATTTTCGACTCATAACCATACGACATCCATGCCAGTGTGGTACCCCACCAATCGGGATCGCCCGGATATTTAAAAAACGGTTTCCCTTCCCCTTTAAGTTCCAGGCCCAAAGGTTTATTCAGTCCGAAGCCATAGATTCTGTCGACAAACTTTTTAGGATTTCGTTCATATGCTGAAGTGATTATTTTGGCCACTCCCACATTGGATGATTTTTCGAAAATTTTCATCACCGTCATTTTCCCATGTCCGCCGTAGCGATAGTCGCTGTCGTATATTGATCTTCCAAAGTACTCCCATACTCCATTTCCTGTATCATAAACATCACAGGTATCGATGAGGCCATCCTCCATTGCAGCCATAAGTGAAACCAGCTTAAATGTTGACCCAGGCTCATAACAACCCTGGTTCCCCAGCGCATAGTTATAATTTTCGGTATATCCATCTTTCTCCCTTCCCAGGTTGGCAATCGCTTTTATCTCTCCAGTTTCAACTTCCATAAGAATAGCAGTTCCCCAGTCAGCATCATGTTTTTCCAGGTTGCGTCGCAGGGCACTTTCAGCAATGTCCTGCAGTTTTACATTCAGGGTGGTAATAACGTCCATTCCATCCTCTGGTTCAATTTCGGTGCGTGTCACCCATCTGCCGGAGAGGTTTTCGCGATAGCTGATACCTTCTTTCCCTTTCAGGTACTGCTCATACGCACCTTCGAGTCCTGTGTAACCTATGTTTCCATGCACCCCACCATAAGCCCCTTTATTCAGGTCGCCAATAGTCCTCAGGCCAAGAGATCCCAAGGGAGTAATGCGTTGGTTTTCCTGTTCAATAATCATACCTCCGCCAAACCGGCCCCTCCTGAGAATAGGAAATTTCTTCATCTGCTGCAATTCCTGGTAATCAATTTTTCTCGGGGTAAGCATAAATCCCCTGTTTCCATTTCGAAAAGCAGCATTGAGGCGTTGATTGTATTCACTTCTGGAAGCATTTTCAAAAAAACGGGACAGGTAATATGCCAAAGAATCACTCTCCTGGCTATACACCCTTTTTACCCCTTCGGCAGCCAGATCAATCCGGACATAATATCCCGGAACCGAGGTAGCCAACACACTGCCATCATCGGCACAAATATTTCCCCTTGTCGGGTCTACACGAACTGTATTTTCTTTCAGATTTTTTGCAATTTGTTCCCAGCGGTCGTTTTTAATTTTCTGAACAGAGATCATTTTATAAACAACCACTAATCCAAATATCAAAAGAAAAAAATAGATAATGGCAATCCGGGATACTATCGATTTCCTAATTTCCATTTCCGTTTATTTTTTTTGATTACAATTTTCTTTGGCGGACTTACAGGTTCATGTAATCCGATGTTCGCCGCTTCAACTTTCTCAACCACTTCCGAAGGCCGGCTGGCATCCATAAGTCGAGCAGAAAGAGTTACTGATTCAGAACGGAGTTCGTCCAGAGTTTCCTGCATTTCCTGAATTTGCCGAATGGTTCGTTCCGACCAATTCCTGTTGGTAATGAGCACCAACGCGAAAAATGCAAGAAGTCCCAGAAAGGGTAATTGCCGGGTTACCCGTTCATCGGTAAGAATGGTTCCACCTAACAATGACTTCATCCCGGGTTTTCTTCTGCTATTTTTTGCGGTTTCTCTCATTTCACTTTTTTTCAGCAATTCGCAATTTGGCACTCCTGGCTCGCGGATTCTCCTTTAACTCATCGGCTTGTGGAACAATCACTTTTCTGTTAACCATCCGGAATGGAACCTGCAGATTTCCGTAAAAATCTTTTTCTACCTTCCCTTCGAAGTTTCCGGTTTTCAAAAAATTCTTACAAATTCTGTCTTCCAGACTGTGATAGGTTATCACGACCAGACGGCCTCCCGGTTTGAGCACTTGCAGTGCCGATTGCAAAAACTCTTTCAAGGCTTCCATCTCATCATTCACTTCAATGCGCAAAGCCTGGAATACCTGAGCCAGGTACTTATTCTCCATGGCTTTCGGAGCACAGCGAGAAGCAATCTCTTTCAACCGGGTGGTGGTTTTGATAAGACTGACGTTGCGTTCCCGTATTATCTCAGAAACAAGACGCCATGCATTCTTTATTTCACCATAAAGCCTGAACAGCGTAACCAGCTGATCTTCCGGATAAGTATTGATAATATGGGCAGCATTCACTGTACTATTGCGGTTCATTCGCATATCCAGCTTCCCGTCAAACCGAAAAGAAAAACCACGCTCCGGCACATCAAAATCATGGGAAGAAACTCCTAAATCGGCAAATACTGCATCAATACTGGTGACCTGGAAAAACCGGAGAAAATTCCGGATATACCTAAAATTATGACGGATAAAAATTAACCGATCGTCATGTATCACCTGCTCTTCCACATCCCCATCCTGGTCGAAGGCAAAAAGCCTTCCGTTCCCCAGCTCCTCCAGTATAAGAGCCGAGTGTCCTCCTCCGCCGTAGGTAGCATCTACCACGTGTGCCCCGGGGAAAAGGTTCAGTCCTCTGATACTTTCCTCAGGCAGTACAGGTATGTGGTAAATTGCTTTCATCTATTCTGTTGGCTTTTGTTTCCTCTTCTCTTTGAAACGCTGTGCAAAGGTGGATTTATCCATACGTTGACTTTCGTAAACCTCCAAATCCCAAATGCGAATGGAACGTCCCATCCCAATAATCCTGGCATTCTTCTTTAAACTACTGTAATCCAAATATTCAGAAGGAAAATGGATACGACCGTTTGGCGCCATCCCCACCTTGATGAAATTCTCATAAAAAAATTGAAGAAATTCATCGTCTTCTTCGTCGAAAGGATCAAGTGTACTTTTGAATGCTTCTACTCGGTCTTTCCAAAATCTCTCAGGATATATATCCAGACAATTCTTAAAAAGATTCCGCTCAATGACAATGGGCTCATTTGCCATCTCTCCCATCTCCTTTTTAAAAGCCGACGGAAGAACAATTCGCCCTTTGTCATCGATAGTTGCGCTATATGTACCCGTAAATTCTGTCATTCTCCGCAAAAGCGTTAAATTCACCTGATTAAAATAAATTGTTTTCTAAGGCATCAGCTGGAACTCGCATTTATTTTCATCATGCTCGTTTCAACTCGTAAAAATAAGAATTTATTCCAAATGATTCCACTTCATTCCACTTCATTCCACATCGTTAAAACAACAACAGTTGTTAAAAAATTGTTGATGAAGTGTTCAAAAATTCAAAATTCATGTTGACAAAAACACATAAAATACACTAATACAACAAATTAATGTCGAGTACAATTTTGCGCACAATAGTTGATAACTCGGTAATAACTCGACAAAAACGGTTAAAAAGAATTACTTAGAGGTTAAAAATTTTTGAGGAAGAGTAAAAAATCAATGTGAGATGATAAAAATGTATCTGGATTCGATTTACTTTGTAATGTCTCTAGAATAACAAGAAGTGTTCAAATTTAATGGTACTTTCATAATGAATTGGGGCTGTCTGCATAGATTTTCTTTGATATTTTCAGCTCATTTCATGTATGGTTTAATGAAACCAACAGGGGTTTGACAAACACAGGCAATGATGAAAAAAGATGGAAGAAGGGAAGACAACAACATTTAAACCTATCAATATCCGGGAGGTTTTTCAATCGAAAAGTCCATCACTTAGTCGGTTGATACCTGGATTTATTTATCGCTACATCAACCGGATCATGCATATCGATTTCATCAATGATCTGTTGCAGCGAAACGGGCATTTAAGAGGGATAGCCTTTATCGATCAGGTTGTCAGGGAATTTCAGGTAAGGGTACATCTTCATGGTACGGAAAACATCCCCAATGAGGGACGTTTTATATTTGCCAGCAATCATCCTCTTGGCGGATTTGATGGATTGTTATTACTCAAAACGGTAGATGAAAAGCTGGGAGATGCCAGGTTTCTGACCAATGATATCTTGTTGAACATTCCCCAGCTAAGAGAGGTATTTGTTCCTGTAAACAAGCATGGCGGGCATAGTCGTCAGGCAGCCAGGCTTCTGAACGAAGCCTATTCATCATCCGCACAGATACTGATCTTTCCATCAGGGCTGGCATCCAGAAAGGAAGCAGGAAAAATTGCAGACCTGGAGTGGAAAAAACATTTCATTTCAAAATCGACACATTACCAACGTGATGTGATTCCGGTTTTTGTTAGTGGCAGAAACAGCAATCGTTTTTATCGCCTGGCCAACATCCGGAAATTATTACATCTCAAATGGAACCTGGAGATGTTTTTCCTGCCCGATGAAACCATGAGACACCGGAACACCGATGTTCATTTATACTTTGGAGAACCTGTTGCTTACCAGGTTTTCGATCGTTCAAAAACCCAACAGGAATGGGCAGAATGGGTGAGACAGAAGGTTTATCAGCTCCCTGATCAATTCACTAATCCAATTTTATAAGCATGCGGAAACCATTGTCCATCAATTTTGCTATTTTTGCGCTCCTTATTTTACAGGAAATACGACAAATGAAACAACCTTGACAATTTATCGGGGCAAACGGGTAGAATCATAATGAATTACGAATTAGGAATTACAAAACGAGCATGATCAAACGAACACAAACGACCAGGATTATAATGGTACGAGTTTCATCAAAATACAATTAAGTATTCTGTCGAATACCTTTAAAATATACGATAAAAATGAGGTAAATACCTTAGAAAATATACAATTTTAATGAAATGAAAAATATTTTATCACCCATTTCAAAAGATCAGATCCTTGCTGAGCTAACATCCGACAAGTTATTGCGAAAAACGAACAAAGGAGGAAATGAGATTTATGTGATTACTCATAGTGATTCTCCTGGTGTTATGCATGAAATTGGTCGGTTGCGTGAGCTGACATTCCGGGAAGCAGGTGGTGGAACCGGTAAGGAGACTGACATTGACCCATTTGACGTGGCAGCATATCCTTATAAACAATTGATTGTTTGGGATCCCGATGCGCAGGAAATATTGGGAGGATACCGTTATATGCTTTGTGCTGATGTGCCTGTCGACCAAAATGGAGAGGTACAGATGGCGACATCCGAATTGTTTCATCTTTCTAAAAAATTTATACAAGAATACCTCCCACATACCTTGGAACTGGGACGTTCTTTTGTCCAACCCCAATACCAGTCGAGCCGGTCAGGAGCGAAAGCACTCTTTGCACTCGACAACCTCTGGGACGGTCTGGGAGCACTTACAGTTGATCATTCCGAAATCAAATACTTTTTTGGCAAGGTAACCATGTATCAACATTTTCATAATGAAGCCCGCAATCTGATTCAATATTTCTTTAAATTATATTTCCGCGATAAGGAGAACCTGGTTTACCCCAAGAAACCGGTTGAATTCGATTACAATGAAGAAGAGATGAGGTCAGTATTTATCGGGAAAGATTACAAGGAGAATTACCGAATTTTAGCGCAGCATGTAAGACAATTCGGGGAAAATATTCCACCATTGATCAATGCCTACATGAACCTTTCCCCATCAATGAAAAGCTTTGGAACAGCCATCAACGACACCTTTGGTAATGTTTTGGAAACAGGAATTATTGTTACCATTAAAGATATTTACCAGGTAAAATATGACCGGCACATTGAAACTTATATCCAGGACAAGAACAACGACGAGTGGGAGTCTCCTGAATAGATAGGTGATTACTTCAGGGGGGCGGCAAACTTCTGAACATCTTCAGCAGTAATTTGCCGGTCACACAAAATGATCAATCGTTCGATCACATTTCTGAATTCCCGGACATTTCCTGTCCAGGTTATTTTTTGCAATTCAATAACTGCCCCATCGGTGACAGATTTTTCAGGCATTCCGTATTCACCACAGATAAGTCGGATAAAATGTTTGGTCAGCAGTGGAATATCCTCAATTCGTTCGTTCAATGAAGGTACATGTATTAAGATAACGCTGATTCTATGATAAAGATCTTCCCTGAATCGACCGCTTTCTATTTCAGCTGAGATATTTTTATTGGTAGCAGCGACAACCCGCACGTCTACTTTTATGGGCTTATCGCCTCCCACCCGGGAGATCACATTTTCCTGCAGGGCTCTCAGCACCTTCGCTTGAGCTGACAAGCTCATATCTCCGATCTCATCCAGGAAAAGGGTACCTCCATTTGCCTGTTCAAACTTTCCCTTTCGTTGTTTTACGGCCGAAGTAAACGACCCTTTCTCATGGCCGAACAACTCACTCTCAATCAATTCAGAAGGAATCGCGGCACAATTCACCTCAACAAAAGAGCCTGAGGCCCGGTTACTTTGATCGTGAATACGACGGGCAACCAGTTCTTTCCCTGTACCATTTGCTCCTGTAATTAATACCCGGGCATCGGTAGGCGCCACACGATCGGCCATCTCAAGGATATTCCTGATCGCTTTGGATTCACCAATAATTTCAAATTTCTTACTGACCTTTTTCTTCAGGATCCGGGTTTCATTAACCAGATTTGATTTGTCCATTGCATTGCGTATGGTAATCAGCAGCCGGTTCAGGTCAAGAGGTTTTTCTATAAAATCGTATGCCCCTTTTTTAATCGATTCAACAGCAGTATCGATATTCCCATGGCCCGAAATCATGATAAGCTGAGAGTCGGGAGCCTGTTCGTTCATATGTTCCAACACCTCAATGCCATCCATTCCTGGCATTTTAATATCACAAAGTATGATGTCGTAATCTGTGTTTTTAACCATTTCCAACCCCTTTTTCCCGTCTTCAGCAAGATCTACTTCATATTTTTCATATTCCAGAATATCCTTTAGTGTGTTTCGGATACTACGTTCATCATCAATAACAAGTATTTTCGACATAAACCCTATTTTAATTAATTACTTCAATGACAGCACACGCTGTTTAGTTCGCTTCTAAAATCTGGAATAATTCATCCAATCGGGGGGTAAGAATAATTTCGGTTCTTCTGTTCATCTGCCGGGCTTCCGGACTCTTTTCAGGAATCAGGGGAAGGTATTCACTTCTACCGGCGGCTATAATTCTTTCCGGATGAAGTTGAGCATTTTGAGTCAGGATTTTTGTTACCGCTGTTGCCCGCATCACGCTAAGGTCCCAATTATCTTTCACATCACCTGATCCACGCATAGGAACATCATCGGTATGACCTTCCACCATAATACTGATATCGGGGTTTTCAGCTAACACATTGCTTAAGTCACGCAAAGCCATCTGCCCATTCGGATCAACATCCCATCTTCCCGTTTTAAACAACAACTTCTCTTCCATGGAAACAAATACCTTCCCGTTTTTTTCAAATACGGTAAGTCCCTCATCGGCAAAACCTGTAAGTGCCTGCATAACCTTATCCTTCAGTTCAGTAACTGCCTGTTCTTTCTGAGCCAGTATCTCCTGCAGTTCAATCAGGCGGGTATTCCGTTCCTGCAACTCTCTTTCTGCCTCCAGGAGCCTCTCTTCCCGTTGATTTAAATCGTGGCGTGCAACCTGTAATTCCTCCAGCAACATTTCAATTTCAGAAGTACTCCCCGTCTTTAAAATATCAAGCTGACGGTTCAGGTTTTGCATGTCAATTTCAAGTCCGGCATTTCTTTGTCGTTGAACATTTAAATTATATAAAGCTTCTTCCACCCGGGAGTTCAGATCCTTATTTCGATCCGAAAGGTTTTTATTGGTACTTTCAAATTCCCGGTTGGCGGTTTCAAGTCGTACATTCGACTGTTTTAACAGCTCAATTTCCTGCTGTGCGTTCTTTAAATCTTGCTGAACACCAGTATGTTGCTTTAATGAAACACATGATGAAAAAAACAAAACTCCGGCAAAAAATAAAAAAAAGTGGGTTGTTCTCATCTTTTATAACTTAATTTCCGGCTAAATTTACCTTTTTTATGGCTACAGAACAAATGTGATGCCATTCATTTTAATTTGAACAAAACAGCCTGTGTAAATTGTTGTATCTTTGAAAATATTTTAGAGGATCATGGTAAAAGTAAAAGAAAAGTTACTGGGGAAGGTAAACAATCCCTCTGATTTAAAGAAGTTACGACCAAATGATCTCCCGGAATTATGCAGAGAGCTGCGGGAATTTATTATTGATGAAGTTTCTGCTAATCCGGGGCATTTTGGTGCAAGTCTTGGGGTTGTGGAGCTTACTGTCGCTTTACACTATGTATTCAATACTCCCTACGATTTGATCATTTGGGATGTTGGTCACCAGGCATACGGGCATAAAATATTAACCGGCAGGCGGAACATTTTTAACACCAACAGAAAATATAAGGGAATAAGCGGATTTCCCAGAAGGGAAGAAAGCGAATACGACACCTTTGGAACCGGACACTCATCGACCTCCATTTCAGCGGCACTGGGGATGGCCGTGGCATCGGATTTAAAAAATGAAACCGAACGAAAAATTATTGCAGTTATTGGGGATGGGGCCATGACAGGTGGAATGGCCTTTGAAGCACTTAATAATGCAGGCGCAAGTAAGACCAACCTGCTGGTGATCCTCAACGACAACAATATGGCTATTGATGCCAACTCCGGTATTATCAGCCAGTACCTGCTAAATATTTCTAAATCGCACGCTTATAACCGGGTTAAAAAAGAAGTATGGGAAGGATTGGGTAAACTTGACGGATTCGGAAAAACTACCCGTAAAATTATTCAGAAAAATCAACATGCCCTGAAAAATATCCTGTTCAAAGAAAACAACCTGTTTGAAGCATTCGATTTCAGATATTTTGGACCAGTCGACGGCCATGATGTAAATTATCTGCTCGATGTGTTATCCGACCTAAAAGAAATTCCTGGTCCCAAACTGCTGCATGTGGTAACCAAAAAAGGAAAAGGATTTTTACAAGCTGAAATAAACCAGACTAAATTTCATTCTCCCGGGTTATTCGACAAAAATACCGGAGAGCTTTACAGCTGTGGTTGCTCCATAGAAAAATCAACCAAATTTCAAAATGTATTTGGAGAAACCCTGCTTGAGCTGGCCGAAAAGAATTCAAAAATAATTGGCATAACTCCTGCCATGTCTACCGGGTGTTCTATGGACCTAATGATAAAAAAAATGCCGCACCGGGCTTTTGATGTAGGTATTGCCGAACAACATGCAGTGACATTTTCTGCAGGGCTTGCCACCCAGGGGATGGTGCCATTTTGCAACATCTACTCTACTTTTATGCAGCGTGCGTATGACCAGGTAATCCATGATGTGGCCGTGCAGGATTTACATGTGGTATTTTGTCTCGACCGCGGCGGACTGGTGGGGGAAGACGGACCAACACACCACGGAGTTTTTGACCTGGCTTATATGCGACTTATTCCCAACATGATCGTCTCAGCCCCCATGGATGAATCAGAATTGAGAAACCTCATGTACACAGCTCAACTGGAAGAGAATAACCACCCGTTTTCTATTCGCTATCCAAGAGGTTGTGGTGTAAAACCCGACTGGAAAAAGCCATTCAAAAAAATTAAAATCGGAACAGGACGTCAACTCACCAAAGGAGACGATCTAGCCATCCTGACCATTGGGAAAGCAGGAATTTTTACTGAAAAAGCAGTAAAAGCGCTGACTGAAGATGATATCCATGTTGCTCACTACGACCTGCGTTTTGTAAAACCACTGGATAAAAAACTATTATCTGCTGTTTTTGAAAAATACAAAAAAGTGTTAACCATAGAAGATGGCATAATAAATGGAGGATTTGGCAGCGCTGTCCTTGAATTTATGGCTGAACACAGTTACTCTGTAGAGATAAAAATTTTAGGAATACCCGATAGGTTTATAGAACATGGTTCACCTGAAGAACTTTATTCGCTCTGCGGAATCGACAAAACAGGTATTATCCGTTCAGTAAAAAAAATGCTGCATAAAACAGAATAATAATATTCAATCACATCCGTTTTCTCAACTAAAACAACTCACCTTGGATATATACCAGAAAAGAAAACGAGGAAAGATGTTACTGCTTCTGGGAGCAGTTAGTATTGGATTAGCCTCATTGCTCTACACCAACTGGCTTACCGAAAAAATGGCCAACGAGGAACGAAAAAAGGTGGAATTATGGGCTGAAGCAACGAAACGGATGGCCGATGTTAGCATCCAAAACACGACTATTCCCGGGATTGAACAAATTAATACCGCATACCTTACCCTCATAAATTCCATACTCGAACAGAACACAACCATTCCAATGATCATCACCGAACCCAACGGCAGTTTTAATATGCATGCCAACATCAGCTATAGCGAAGGCAGAGAGGAACAGGCTTTAAGTAAAGAGCTGAGAAAGATGAAAGCACATGCTACACCCATCCGGATCGACCTGTTTGAAGAGGAGAATGACTACTTATTGCTGTACTACCGGGAATCGAATATTCTGCGTAACCTGCGCTATTACCCATTTATCCAGCTGCTTGTTATTGTGGTGTTCATTATTGCTGCCTATTCGGCATTCCTTGCCACACAAAGAGCCGAACAAAACCAGGTATGGGTGGGTATGTCGAAAGAAACAGCACATCAACTGGGAACCCCCATCTCTTCTCTCATGGCCTGGATTGAAATTTTAAAACTCCAGCAGGTAGATCCTGAATTGATTGAGGAGTTTGAAAAAGATACCCAACGGCTGGAAAAGATCACCGAACGTTTTTCTAAAATCGGATCAAAACCGGAACTCATTCCAACCGATCTGACAGAAGTGTTAAACAATACAATCAACTACCTGAAAACCCGTTCATCAGGTAAAGTAATTTTTGAAACTTCTTTCCCGGTTACCGACCATTTATATATCCCGATGAATGCAGCACTCTTTTCCTGGGTAATTGAAAACCTGTCAAAAAATGCGATCGATGCTATGGATAATCACGGGAACATCTCTTTCGTATTGCACGAAAAAGATAATGCAGTTATTCTCGATGTAACTGATACGGGAAAGGGTGTTCCAAAATCACAGTTTGCAACTATATTCCAACCCGGCTTCTCCACAAAAAAACGGGGCTGGGGCCTCGGCCTTTCCCTGGCCAAACGAATCATAGAAAATTATCACCAAGGGAAAATTTTCATCAAATGGTCCGAATTGGGAAAAGGAACCACCTTCAGGGTTATCTTAAATAAATAGCGGTAAAATTTTCTGCCATTTTTCCCCTTACAAATAATTCTTAAATTTGGACAATCATTTATTATTAAAATATGCCACTGTTAAATTCAGTCATCAAATGGATTAATTTTAAACGAAATTACCAGATCCAGCTATATAAAGAACACCCGGTTGATATCCAGATGGAAGTGTTGCTTAACTTGTTGCGCAAAGCCAAAAGCACAAGCTGGGGAGAGAAATACAGGTATCAGGATATAACATCAATAAAAACTTACCAGGAGCGTGTACCGCTTCAAACCTACGATGACATTCGTCCCTATGTTGACCGGTTGAGGGAAGGTGAGAAAAACCTGCTCTGGCCGGGAGAAGTGAAGTGGTTTGCCCGGTCATCAGGAACAACCAGCGATAAAAGTAAATTTATTCCGGTAACCAGAGAGGCATTGGAAGAGTGCCACCTGCGCGGTCCGAAAGATGTTTTTGCGATCTATATAAACAATTATCCTGAAACACGCATGCTTTGGGGAAAAAGCCTGATCCTGGGAGGAAGTCACCGCATTAACAATTTCAGTAACAACTCTTACTATGGCGACTTATCGGCCATACTGATCGAAAACGTACCCTTCTGGACCGACCTCATTCGCATACCTCCCGCAGAAATTGCTCTCCTGGAGGAGTTTGAAGAAAAAATAGAACAAATCATCAAAACTTCACTGGATCAAAATGTCACCTCATTAGCCGGTGTTCCTTCGTGGTACCTGGTCTTGTTAAAACGTGTACTCGAAAAAACTGGAAAAAACAGTATTCTGGACGTGTGGCCTAACCTGGAAGTTTTTATTCACGGCGGAGTGAACTTCGATCCCTATCGGGAAACGTATAAAAAGCTTATACCCTCCCATCAAATGCACTACATGGAAACCTACAACGCTTCTGAAGGTTTTTTTGCAATCCAGGACGATCCGGAACGAAACGATATGATGTTGATGCTCGATTATGGCATATTCTATGAATTCATCCCCATGAAGGAATTCGGTAATGACAATCCAACCATTTTAACCCTTCAGGAGGTAGAACTGGGAGAAAATTATGCCCTGGTTATCTCAACCAATGCCGGATTGTGGCGTTATATCATCGGTGATACCATAAAAATTACCTGTAAGAATCCTTACCGGCTGAAGATTACCGGACGCACCAAGCATTTCATTAACGCATTTGGAGAAGAAGTTATCATTGACAATGCAGAAAGAGCGCTACAGACAGCCTGCTCCCAAACCGGTGCAATAGTGAGCGAGTTTACTGCTGGTCCGGTATTTATGAACGACAATCAAAAAGGAGCCCATCAATGGATAATCGAATTCGAAAAAAAACCCTCCGATTTTGAACAATTCACTACTATTCTGGATGACAGTCTGAAAGAACTCAACTCCGATTATGAAGCCAAGCGGCATAAAGACATTACCCTCGAAAAAATCCACCTGACAGTTGCGCCTAAAGGCACATTCTATAACTGGATGAAAGCAAAAGGGAAAATTGGAGGGCAGAATAAAATACCACGATTGTCAAACAACCGCAAATATCTTGATGAGCTGTTAAAACAGATTCAACAATAAACATATTTACTTATCTTCGAAAAAAAATATTATGCATATAGCCATAGCAGGTAACATAGGAGCCGGAAAGACAACACTGACAGAATTACTGGCAAAGCACTACAAATGGATCCCACACTTCGAGGATGTGGACCAAAATCCCTACCTGAATGATTTCTATAACGACATGCAACGTTGGGCATTTAACCTTCAAATCTATTTCCTGAATTCAAGGTTCAATCAGATTATCGATATTCGCAAATCAGGTAAAACAGTTATTCAGGATCGTACCATTTATGAAGATGCGGAAATTTTCGCTCCCAACCTCCACAGTATGGGTTTGATGAGCACTCGTGATTTTAAAAATTATAAATCGTTGTTTGACCTGATGGTTAGCCTGATACAACCTCCGGATCTGTTGATCTACCTGCGTGCATCCATTCCTACCATCGTAAATCAGATTCAGAAAAGAGGGCGCGAATATGAGAATTCTATCCGGCTCGACTACCTGAAACAGCTGAATGAACGGTATGAAAAATGGATTTCAGGATACAAAATGGGAAAACTTCTGATTATCAATGTCGACAACTTCGATTTCACCACCAATCCGGAGAATCTGAGTTTCATCATCGATAAAATAGATGCCCAGATTCACGGTCTGTTCTAGCATTCTATGTTTTCTATCTTCTGTCGGATTTGCGGCCATTGTTCATCCTTAATTTTAGCTCCCATCACCTCCACAGCTTTACCGGAAACCAGGGCGGCAATCTGTCCGCATCTCTTCAGGCTATATCCTTTTGTATACCCATAGAGAAACCCGGCAGCATAGTTATCACCGGCGCCTGTTGTATCAACAGCATGCGCATCAATAATACCCACCTGTACTTTTTCAGTACCACGCTGTATGAAAGAACCTCCCTTCCCTGCTTTCACCACAGCCAATTCACACATGGAAGCAATCTCCTCCAGCGCGACTTCCTGTTTTTTCCCCGTGAAGGCAAAAGCCTCTTCTTCGTTGGCAAAAACAAGATCAACCTTTTCGGCTACAAGATTCCTCAAAAATATCTGGTTTTGCTCAACTACATTAAAACTCGACAAATCAATGGCAATTTTCAACTTATTATTGCGGGCAATATCAATTGCTGTCTCAATAAGCCGGTGATCCTGCACCAGATACCCTTCTATATATAAAAGAGAGTACCCCTCAAACATGGCATCTGTCAGTTCTTCCGGTTTCAGATCAGCTGCAGCGCCAAGACATGTCGCCATCGTACGCTCTGAATCAGCACTTACCAATGAAACCACCTTGCCCGTATCTTTCTCACTAATCAGCAGATGGCTCTTAATACTTTTCTGTTCCAACTCCTCACGGAATACTTTGCCCAGTTCATCGTTTCCCACTTTTCCCAAAAATCCGCAGGAGATACCCAGAGCTGCCAAGGAATGTATTGTATTTGCAGCAGATCCTCCGGTAGTGGTTTGCCGTGGATTTGTTTCGGTAGCAGTATAAATTCTGCGTGATAGCTCCTCTGACACCAATGTCATACTTCCGCGTTGTAATCCAAACACAGCTAGTAAGGAGTCATCATCAAGTACTGTTATCACATCCACCAGGGCATTGCCTATTCCTAACACCTGTACTGGTTTGGCTGTTTTATTTATCATGATGCACTATTCATTTATGTTTCAAATGGCTAACCTGTTGCACTACAGGAAATATTTTGCCGGTGCTAAAATAGGCATAATTTTCAAAAATAATTACATTTGTGGCAAAACGGGGAAATGCACATCAAGCCATTCATATTGTTCCTGCTTCTAATTCCGAATTGTTTTTCACAATGCACTCTTAACTTTGCTCAAAGCAATTCTCAGAGCCCAAATATTCTGCTTATCAATATTGACGACATGGGTTGGCGGGATGTCGGATTTATGGGATCGGAATATTACGAAACTCCGAACCTGGATGCACTGGCGGCTGAAGGGATGATTTTCACCAATGCCTATGCTGCCGCCTCAAATTGTGCTCCCAGCAGAGCATGTCTGATAAGTGGCCAGTGGACACCCCGCCACGGGATATATACAGTAGGAAATTCAGACCGCGGAGACAGTAAAAACCGGAAACTCATTCCTATAAGCACCAACACCGTTCTACCCGACAGTCAGTATACCCTGGCTGAAGCCCTGCAAGATGCTGGCTACGAAACCTGCCAGGCCGGCAAATGGCATCTGGGCAAAGATCCGTTAACACAGGGATTCGATCTGAGCATCGGAGGCACACATGCAGGCCATCCATCCAGCTACTACTCACCATACAAAAATGTCCCGCTTGAAGCACCTTCTGAAAATTATTACCTGACCCAACTAATCATGGATAAAACCCTGGAGTTCCTTCAATCGGTTCAAGATAAACCATTCTTTTTATACTATGCACCCTACGCGGTACACACTCCCATTCAGCCTGTTCACGAATTGTTGCCTAAATACCGGAATAAACCGGAATGGAACGGACAGCACAATCCGAACTATGCTACCATGGTGGAAAACCTCGACATCCAAATCGGCCGGTTGACAGATGAACTGAAGAAATCAGGGAAAATAAAAAATACGTTTATTCTTTTCACATCAGATAACGGAGGTCATTATGCGATCACCAAGCAGCTTCCCCTCCGTTCCGGAAAAGGGTCATATTATGAGGGCGGCATACGCGAACCCATGTTTGTATACTGGCAAGGGAAAATCAAGGCAGGTACCCAATCGGATGTCCCAGTCATGAACATCGATTTTTATCCCACCTTGCTGGAGGTCGCCGGCATCGATGTACCCGACGGGAAAAAGCTGGACGGGAAAAGCATACTGCCCATTCTGACCGGAGAAGGAACATTTGAACAAAGGCCACTATTCTGGCACTTCCCCATATACTTGCAAGCCTATCTGAAAGAGGGAGATCCTACTCAAGACCCCCTGTTTCGCACACGACCGGGATCAGCCGTAAGACTGGGAGACTGGAAACTCATTCAATACTTTGAAAACAACGATCTGGAACTCTATAACCTGAAAGAAGATCTCAGTGAAAAAAACAATCTGGCAACCACAAATCAGAAAAAACGAAATGAATTGCTGAAGATTTTGGAGAATTGGCGAAAAGAGACCCATGCTCCGGTATCTTACGCATTAAATCCGGAATATTTGGAATAGCAAATAAAATAGTACCCTATGCATCAAAAAGACATCTTTAGGCAACACTCAGATTTCACCACAACAAGGTTTGGAGTATCTCTTTTCGTGTTTCTTTTTTTCCCATGGATGTGCCTGCAAATTTCCGCACAGGAAAAGAATCTGCTGGCGAAAACTCCTCCCATGGGCTGGAACAGCTGGAACTGGTTTGGTAAAAACGGAGTCAATGAGGAAAAGATGAAACAGTGCATGGATGCTATCGTAGAAGAAGGCCTGCTCGATGCCGGATATAAATATTTTGTGATAGACGGAGGATGGCGTGACAAAAAACTTAGTCCCAATGGAGAACTCATACCACACCCAAAAAAATTTCCCAACGGGATAAAAGCACTGGCCGACTATGCTCATGCCAGAGGCCTGAAATTCGGGCTTCATACAGTGCCGGGAACACACGATTGCGGCGGGGATGCCGTGGGAGGTTTCGGGCATGAAGAAATACAGTTCCAGCAATTCATCGAATGGGGCATCGATTTTATCAAGCTGGATAAGTGTAATCATGAAAACGGATGGGATGATGCCACATTTAAACAGACCTATTACAAATGGCACAGGTTGATTCGGAACGAAAAAAGAAATATCCTGCTCAGCATCAGTGCCCGACATCCCGATAATGAATGGCAGGAATGGTTTCCGGAAATCGGACAAATGGCACGCACAACAGATGATATCAAAGCCAAAGTATCGGGAGGTGCTGTTTTCGACCATATCCCTCATCGCAGCGTGATGCGTATAGCTGAAGAAAACAGCCGATGGGCAGAATATGCAGGAAACGGATACTGGAATGACCCGGATTTTCTGGCTATAGGAGACCAGGGATTAACCATAGCGGAACAAAAAGTGCATTTCGCCCTCTGGTGCATCATGTCTGCTCCCCTTATTCTGGGAAATGATCCCCGGAATATGACTCCGGAAGAAAAAAATCTTATCACAAACAAATGGGCTATTGCCATCAACCAGGATCCGGATGAACAGGGAGGAAGAATAAAAAAAGTAGGAGCAAAAGAAATTTGGGCTAAAAAACTGACAAATGGTGACCTGGCCTTATTGCTCTTAAACCGGGGAGATAAAAAAACCATAAAAATAAAAATCTCACCAAAAGAACTGGAATTCTCTGAAAAGGCAATAGTACGGGAAATTTTCTCAGATGAAGAGATAGGAATAGTGGGAAAATCTTTCTCAAAAAAAATTGAGCCACATAACGGATTGTTCTTGTTATTGCACAAGCCAAAATAAGAATGAAAAAATCGAATAATTTTGATTCAAATGAAACGAGCATGGCAAAATTTTGCCATAAAAATAGATCATTATGAAACGAGTTCCATTGAACGCAAATAAGATTGACAATTAGATTGAGATGAAAAAAATCATTTTAACAGCAGTTACAGCAACCATTCTTCTCAGTTGCACCAATAACCGGCAATCATCGGTTAACAGCCAACAATCGAAGAAACCCAATATTGTGCTCATCTACTTCGATGATCTGGGGTATGGCGACGTAGGTATTTATGGTGCCACTGCCTTAAAAACACCAAATCTGGACAAATTAGCCCAAAACGGCATCCGCTTTACTTCCGGATATGCCTCATCAGCTACCTGTACACCCAGCAGGTATGCCTTGTTAACCGGGGAATACCCATGGCGGAATAAAAGTGCAAAAATTCTACCGGGTTCAGCTCCTCTTATTATCGACACACTAAAAGTAACCCTTCCCAAAATGCTGAAGGAGCAGGGATACCATACTGGTATAACTGGCAAATGGCACCTGGGACTTGGTGTAGGCAATGTAGACTGGAATAGAAGAGTTTCACCCGGCCCCAATGAAGTTGGATTTGATTATGCTTTTATTATGGCAGCCACCCAAGATCGCACCCCTACTGTTTATCTCGAAAACGGGAATGTTGTAGGGCTAACTCCGGAGGATCCCCTGGAAGTGAACTATGAGAAAAATTTTGAAGACGAACCAACAGGACTCGAAAATCCGGAATTATGCAAAATGATGTGGCACCACGGACACAACAACTCCATCCACAACGACATCCCCCGGATTGGCTTTCAACGGGGCGGAAAATCTGCTCTGTGGATCGATGAAGAAATGTCCGATACATTTCTTGGTAAAGCACAACAATACATCAAAAAACACAAAGATCAACCCTTCTTCCTCTATTACGCATTACAACAACCCCATGTACCCAGAACCCCTCACCCGCGGTTTGCCGGATCTTCAGGCCTTGGACCAAGAGGAGATGCAATCATCGAAGCCGACTGGTGTGTGGGAGAATTGATGGAAACCCTCGAACAGGAAGGATTACTCGAGAACACTCTGGTTATTCTCTCCAGTGATAACGGACCTGTTGTCAATGATGGCTATTACGATGAAGCTGTGGAAAAACTGGGAGAACATAAACCATGGGGACCACTGCGTGGAGGAAAATACAGTCTGTTTGAAGCAGGAACACGCATTCCGTTTATTACTTACTGGAAGGGAAAAATCGAGCCTTCTGTTTCGGATGTCATGGTGTCCCAAATAGATCTTTATGCTTCCCTGGCAGCATTGACAGGAAGCGAAAGGAAAGCACCCGACAGCCAGGATCTGCTGGAAGTATTTCTTGGGAAAAGCCAGGAGGGACGAAAAGAACTTATCATCGAAGCAACTTCCCGTACCGCCCTCCGAAAAGAAAACTGGGCACTGATACCACCCTACAAAGGCCCCGCTATCAATAATAATGTAAATATCGAATTGGGAAATTCAGAAAAATACCTTTTATTCAACCTCGATAAAGATATCAACCAACAAGACAACCTGGCTGAAACAGAACCGGAGAAATTAAAGGAAATGATTGAAACCTTTGAAAAAATAAGGGGAATAGACTTCCAGGAAATTGAACAGCTGGAACTGAAATAGGAATAGGAAAATTTACATTTATTACTTTTGTGTTATAAAAATTACCAGATGAAACAGTTTTTTCTAATCATCACAGCTCTCGCCCTGGTCATGATTTCCGGGGGAAGGGTATCCAAAGACATCATTCCCGGTGCAATATGGCCTGACAATAAAGGAGTACACATAAACGCTCATGGAGGAGGAATACTTTTTCACAAAGGAAAGTATTACTGGTTTGGTGAACACAAGGTAGAAGGAGAAAAAGGGAACCAGGCATGGGTGGGCGTTCACTGTTACTCTTCCAAAAATCTAACCAACTGGAAAGATGAAGGCATCGCTCTGGAAGTGATTACGGGTGATCCGGGCCATGCCATCACCGAGGGGTGTATACTGGAGCGTCCTAAAGTGATATACAACCGCAAAACCAAAAAATTTGTGATGTGGTTTCACCTCGAGCTGAAAGACCGGGGTTACGATGCTGCCCGGTCGGGAGTTGCCACGAGCGATCGGATTACTGGGCCCTACACATTCATGAAAAGCTTCAGGCCCAATGCCGGACACTGGCCGTTAAACGTGAAAGATATCCACCAACAACCCGTTGGGGATCAGGTGAAAGACAAGTATTGTGGAGGAAAAGGCTGTCTCCCTGGCCATCCCGATACAGTAAACCTGTTGGGTCGCGATTTTCAGGGTGGACAGATGGCACGCGACCAGAACCTTTTTGTTGATGATGATGGAAAAGCATACCACATCTATTCATCGGAAGAAAACAGCACCCTGCATATATCATTGCTTACAGAAGATTACCTTTCCGAATCGGGGAAATATATCCGGGTTTTCCCCGGTCGTTATATGGAGGCACCAGCTATTTTTAAATACCAGGGGAACTATTTTCTGATCGCTTCGGATTGCACCGGTTGGGACCCCAATGCCGCACGACTGGCCCGGGCACCTGACATTTTCGGACCATGGGAAGAGCTGGGAAATCCGTGCATCGGCACGGATGCTGAACTGACCTTCCACTCGCAAAGCACATTTGTTTTACCTGTGCAGGGCAAAAAAGACGCGTTCATTTTTTTGGCCGACCGCTGGAACCCGAAAAATGCTATCGACGGGCGTTATGTGTGGCTGCCCGTACAGTTTGACGAAAACGGAATACCGTTATTAAAATGGATGGACCGTTGGAACCTGAACTTTTTCAGTAAAAAGTGATATACTATCAACACAATAAACCAGAACTTTAAAAATAGAAACATCCATGACAAAGTACGATGACACACCGGAAATTGATTATTGTATCTTTTCCTTTACGTCTTTGCATCTTTGCATGAAAAAAATGAATCAAATGAAACAATCAATCATTCTTTTTTCAGTTATCTTTCTCCTGCTTACAAGTTGTCAGCATACTCAAAAAAAACAACCAGAACCTCTGAAGCCCAACATCATATATATATTGGCCGACGATCTGGGATATGGAGATTTAAGCTGTTTTGGACAAACCAGGTTTGTCACGCCTCACATCGACAAACTGGCAGCATCCGGAATGAAATTCACCCGGCACTACTCAGGAACCACGGTTTGCGCCCCATCGAGGTGTTCATTAATGACAGGTTTGCACACAGGAAACACTTTCATTCGCGGGAATAAACCATGGGAACCTGAAGGTCAGTATCCGCTGGAAGCAAAAGCAGTTACAGTTGCCGAACGATTGCAGGAAGCCGGTTATGTTACAGGAGCATTTGGAAAGTGGGGACTAGGTTTCGTGGGTACTGAAGGTGATCCAAACAAACAAGGATTCGATGAATTTTTTGGGTATAACTGCCAGGCACTGGCTCACAATTACTACCCTTATTACCTGTGGCATAACCAGGAAAAAATTATGCTCGAAGGTAATACAGGAACCCAAACAGGACAATATGCGCCAGAGGTAATTCACGAGCAAGCGATTCAATTTCTTGAAAAAAATAAGGACAAGCCTTTCTTCATGTATTATCCATCAGTCATTCCCCACGCTGAGCTTTTTGCTCCGGAGGAATATATGAAAAAATACCGGGGGAAACTTCTTCCGGAAAAAAGTTTTAAGGGCTATGACGAGGGGGAACGATTCCGGAAAGGCCCATACGGTTCACAACCCGAGGCACATGCAGCTTTTGCAGCCATGATCAACGTACTCGACAATCAGGTGGGAGAAATTGTGGAAAAACTTAAGGAACTTGGAATATATGAAAATACTCTGATCCTGTTTTCTTCCGATAATGGTCCGCATCTGGAAGCTGGAGCCGATCCCGACTTTTTCAACTCCAACGGGATTTACCGGGGGTATAAACGAGACCTCTATGAGGGAGGCATACGTGTCCCCATGATCGCAGTATGGAAAGGGAAAATTACCCCGGGAACGGTATCAGAACACTCTTCGGCTTTCTGGGATGTGTTTCCAACCCTGGCAGAAGTTGCAGGAGCTGAGGTGCCGGAAGCTATCGACGGAATTTCATTCCTGCCCACCCTGCTGGGAGAAAACAGACAAAAAAAACATGAGTATTTATATTGGGAATTCCATGAACAGGGGGGGAAACAAGCTCTTTGTAAAGAAAACTGGAAACTGATCCGTCTTCATGTACGAAATTCCGACAAAACAAAGGTGGAGCTATACAATATCGCAGATGATCCTGGTGAAAACAATGATCTTGCCGGAACCCACCCAGAAATAGTGGAGGAACTAAAAATTTTAATGGATGCAGCCCGAACAAATTCGGAAGTATTCCCGTTTCATACCAATCAACAAACACAATAGACTTTTCAGAATGATCAACAACATAAATGAGATTATGAGCATAATCCTGGAATTAAAAAGGTAAAAATAAAGCCACACGGGATTCCATTGACCATCTCCCCCCCCAGCTCTAAGCATAAAAAGAGATTGGCAGGGTACTAACATAATAAAACAAAATTCTAAAACCATGAGATACAATCACATTCTGTTATCCGTTTTAATTTTTACTTCATTTTTTGCCACCGGGCAAAATCAAATCAAAGTAACATCCGATTTCCCTGGTGGGAATATCGTTGTTTCCCGCATAGAAGGGGATACAGTATGGCTGGAACCAAATCTTTCCTTCACACAGGGGAAATGGTTTTACTGGTATTTTAAAGTCTCTGGAATTTCCGGGAAAACCGTCAGGTTTCAGTTTAATGAAAATAATTTATTTGCAAAATACGGTCCTGCCTATAGTATCAATAATGACGAGACCTGGAAATGGTATGGAGAAAACAGGGTGGAGAATAACAGTTTCACCTATACTTTTTCACCACAGGACACCGTTGCCTATTTCAGTGTTGCCTTTCCCTATACTGAAAAAAATCTCTATACCTTCCTGGGAAACCTGAGAAACAAGGAAGCATTAATGATAGACACCTTGTGTTTCTCCCCGGGAAATCGTACCGTTGAAAAGATTACCATCCCCGCGTTAAAACCTGATCCACAGCTGAAGGTTTTGATCACAGCCCGCCACCATGCCTGTGAGATGATGGTTGGTTATGTACTGGAAGGTATGATCACATCTCTTTTAAACGATAAAAATTTAGAAACCCTCAGGGAAAATATCGAATTTGTGATTGTTCCGTTTATGGACAAAGACGGCGTTGAGAATGGAGAGCAGGGGAAGAACCGCATTCCCCGGGATCACAACCGGGATTACGATGAAAATTCAGTTCACCTCTCTACTGCTGCATTGAAAAAATTTGTACCTACCTGGAGTGAAAAGAAACTGAAACTGGCTCTGGATCTTCACTGCCCCTGGATCAAAGGAGAAAACAATGAAGATATCTATTTAGTGGGGTCATCCAACAAACAAATTGAAAAAAATCAGGTTATCTTTTCCCAATTACTGGAGAAGAATTCGCTGGGAGAGATAAAATCGTTTCACCATAATTTCCTTTCCTTTGGCACCTCGTGGAATACCGGATCCAACTATTCCCAGGGAATCAGTTTTGCTGGCTGGGCAAGTGAACTGGATGGAATCTCACTAGCGACTACCATTGAATACCCTTATGCTAATATTTCAGGATCTATGGTAACAAAAGATAACTCCAGCATATACGGAAAGGCCATCATGTATTCCATAATGGATTTTTTCTTTCTGTCCGATTTGAAACCCATGAATCATTAAAAGTAGATCAATCATCAAACTGATCGTTAACTGATGAACCCGGCATTATTTTTATAACTAATTAAATAAACAAACAGCAGAATCATGAAGGCATTTCCATTTTTTCTCATTTTGTTCAGCATTTTAACCACCATTTCATGTACAACAGAAACCCGGGTGTCTGAATCTTTCAACAACATCAACGACCGTCACTGGGTAGGGAAAAATTACTGGTCGATACCTCTGGAAGACTGGAAGGTTAAAAATGGTGAACTGCATTGCATCGGGACGGTACCCAATTCACGGGTAAATCTGCTAACGCATGTATTAGCTCCAGGAAGCGGGGGATTTGTTGTAACATCAAAAATCGGGCTAACAAATGAAGGAACTATTCCCGGTTCAGCCGGATTATGGATTGGTGTCCATGATAAGGAAGATCCGGATGTTCGGGCAGCCTGCTATTTCGGCAAAGGGATACAAGCAGGGATCAGTCTTCAGGGCTTTGCATTTCTGCGTGATCAGAGGGTTGAGCTTCCTGCCGGATTTGACTTCCATGACGTTACCCTGACCATTACAGGGAACGATAAAGGCCTGAAGATGAAGGTTGTCGACAAATCAGGAAAAAGCCCCGATGAACTCACCTGCGATGCCGACGGTATTCAGGGGATCATTGCTATGGTCAACAATTTCAATTTAGGAAGGAATCAAAAGCCCGGTAATTCCACTTTTTGTTTCGACGACTTCAAACTGAGTGGTTCCAAGGTAGTTCATCAACCTGACAACTCCTTTGGCCCCATACTCTGGACGATGTATACCCTGAATGAGGGAACTGTTAAACTGATGGTGTTACTGCCACCAGTCGGGAATGATGACAATCAAGCTGTTCATCTGCAGCTAAAAAAGGACAACACCTGGGAAACAGTTGCCACAGAAGAAATTGATCCCGACTCCAGAACGGCCGTGTTCAGACTCAGTGACTGGGATCATTCCAGCACTGTTGATTACCGTGTAGAATATATCGAGACAGGAAAAAACGGAACCAGGATGCCGGAATACTTTGAAGGAACCATCCGGCAGGAACCGGTAGACCGCCCCTTAACCCTTGGTGGTCTCACTTGTCAGTTTCATTATGGATTCCCCTATACGCCGCTGGTAAAAAACCTGAATGCCCTGAATCCGGATATGCTCTATTTTTCAGGGGATCAAATTTATGAAGCCAACGGAGGCTATCCGGTGAAGCGGGAACCTGCCGATGTTTCCATCATAAATTATCTGGGAAAATATTATATGTTTGGCTGGGCTTTCCGTGATCTGATGCGTGACCGGCCAACGATTTGTACTCCCGACGACCACGATGTATTTCACGGAAATCTATGGGGAGATGGTGGCACATCTAAACCAGAAGGAGTTGTGAATGATGATACCCAGGGATTTTCGCAGTCAGTGAAAATGGTAAATGTGGTCAACCAGACCAATTGCGGGCAACTTCCCGATCCCTACGATCCTACCCCAATCAAACAGGGGATGAGTGTTTGGTATACCAGTCTGACCTACGGCAGGGTAAGCTTTGCCATCATCAGTGACAGAATCTTTAAAACCGGTCCTGAAGTTGTTTCTGATTGGGGAGGACGAAAGGATCACATGAAGGAACCCCGTGAAGATTTATCATTCCTCGATCAATCCGGTGTAGAAATGATTGGCGATCGTCAAATGCATTTTCTTCATGAGTGGATCCGCGACTGGGAAGATGCCGACATGAAAGTGTTGCTCTCCCAAACCGTTTTTGCTAATATAGCAACTCACCACGGGAACAGGGAAGGTTACCTGTATGGCGATCTGGATTCGGGAGGATGGCCCAAATCAGGCCGGGATAAAATTATCAAACTGATGCGTAAAGCAGCAGTATTCCATATCAATGGTGACCAGCATGTTCCTTCCCTCAGCCAGTATGGGTTACATGAACACCGTGATGCCGGCTGGAGCTTCTGTACTCCTGCCATTACTGTAGGTTATCAGCGGTGGTTCTTACCCGATGAGTTGGGAATCCCTGTGATTGACAGGCCGGATCACGGATATCCAAACACGGGAAAATATACCGATGCTTTTGGCAATAAAAATTTTGTATATGCCATCGGAAATCCGGGAAGAATAACAACCGACAATGAAAGTCGTTATAATCAGGCCCTTATACGCTCCTCCGGATTCGGGATAGTGACCTTTGATCCGGCAGAACGAACCATAAATATGGACGCCTGGCGATTCAAGGCTGATGTTGAAAACCCTAACCCCGTGAGAGATCAGTTTCCGGGCTGGCCATTGAAAATTTCACAATCCGACAACCTGGGGACAACTGCCCAACACATGCTACCCGAAATAACAGTCAACAAGCCCAATCAACTCCTGCAAATCTGGAATGAACAATCTAATGAATTAGAGCAAATATGCAGAATAAAAGGAACAGTTATGCAACCCAAATTGCATGAAGCAGGAACTTATACAATAATTATTGGAGAAGGGAAAAATAAAAAAGCTGTGACGAATCAACCTTCTCAAATAGATAAAAATCCGGAAAAGATCACTTTAGAAATATAAAAATTATTCTGACCATGAGAATTAAACAATTTTTCATTCTGCTGGCAGCAACAATTTTAGGTATGCAATGCAGTCAGCCAACACAGGGCGATATGCTTCAGAAGCCTCATATTCTTTGGATCACCATTGAAGACACATCGCCTCAGTTTATTGGATGTTATGGAAATAAAGCAGCGCGTACTCCGGTCATCGATCAACTGGCAGAAGAAGGAGTCCGGTTCACCAATGCCTTTTCAACAGGAACGGTTTGCTCACCAAGTCGGACAGCCATAATTACGGGAGTAAAAACCTATCAAACAGGAACCGGAAACCACCGGAGTAAGTATCCGGTACCTGATTTTATCAAAGGATTTCCTTACTACTTACAGCAAGAGGGTTATTACACTACCAATAATGCAAAAACCGATTATAATGTTGCCCGGGAGAAAAATTTCATTGATGAAGCATGGGATGAAAGTTCAGGCAAGGCAGGATGGTGGAACAGGCAACCGGGGCAACCATTCTTTGCTGTATTTAACTTTATTGAATCACACCAATCGCGTACCATGACTGAAACCTACGATTGGTACATAAAAAATATTCTCAATCACCTTTCTCCGGAGGAACGCATTGGAGAAGAAGAATTTGACATGCCGCCTTTTTATAACGACAGTAAGGAAATGCGTAAACAGATGGCCCGGGTTTACAATTCCATTCATCTGACCGACAAAAAGATAGGCCAGCTACTTACCCGGCTTGAAAAGGATAATTTAAAGGACAGTACCATCATTTTCTTTTTTGCCGACCACGGTGAAGGCATGCCCAGAGGAAAGACCAATGGAATTAATTACGGATACAGGGTACCATTTGTTGTTTGGTTTCCAGAAATGTACGAACATTTATCACCCTGGGGATCAGGAGGAGTAATTACCCATGAGCTGGTTGACTTCACCGACCTGGCACCCACTTTGATCAGCCTGGCAGGAGGAGATATTCCCGGGCACCTGAAAGGCAGGCCATTTTTAGGTGAAAAACGCAGGGATCCTGTGGAACAGCTTATCCTCTCTTCCGATAGATCCGATAATGGTATCGATATGATTCGCACAGTAACCGATGGCAGGTTTGTTTACTCCCGGAATTTTATGCCCTATATCAATGAAGTACGCTACATTCGCTATATGGAAATTGGAGAGATCAAGCAACAAATGCGAAAAGATCTGGCCGAAAACAAACTCAACTCACTGCAGAAAAGCCTTTTTGAAGAGCGGCCTCCAGAATATCTGTTTGATATTGAAAACGATTTATGGGAAACAAAAAATCTGGCTGAAAACTCACGTTACCAATCCGTCCTGGACAAAATGAGAACCCTGCTTAAACAGGAAGTTCTTCAATCCCGCGATGTGATGTTTCTACCCGAATATGAAATCGGATTAATTTCCGACACCACTACAGCCTATGAGTTTAGAACAAGTAAAGATGCCTATCAGCTGGAGAAAATTTATGACGCAGCGACGTTAGCGGGATTCAGAGGAAGCGAGACCATAAAAAAACAAATAAAACTGTTATCATCACCTGATGAAATCATCCGGTATTGGGCCATTTTAGGATTACGAAGTCAGAGCCAGAATGATCTGCAACCTTATGCAGAAGCAGTTGTTCAAGCAATGGAAGATGATTATCCTCCGGTTGCAGTAATAGCTTCCTCCATTGGATACAACCATTTTGGGTATAAGGAGGCAGAAATTAAATTAAAAAAATTCTGTACTGATAACAATCCCGATATCGCACTGATGGCAGTTTATTCTCTTCTTTATACCGAAAAGAGAGAACCTTTTATTGAAACGGTAAAGGAAGTGCGCAAGCTTCCCGGCAGTACATACAATATCCGGGCAGCCTGCATGGATGTATTGGGAAGCCTGGGATTAGTGCCTAACAATCCCGATTTCAAAGATTAACCTATCATTTCCAGAAAAATCCAAAGAAACAGGGCCAACCTCAGTCTGCAGGTAATTAATTGCATCATAAAAACTGTTAATTTGCGATGTATTCATAGAAAGTTGTAGGATGGATCAGTATTTTTTTTCTAATTTGCATGGATCAGTTTCCGGTAATAAAGTTTTAAAGAATGAGTAAAGACCACAATACAGTTTCCCGTCGTACCTTTCTTGACTGCGTCACAAAAAGTGCAATAGGTTTATCTGTAATCCCCTCGCATGTCGTTGCGGGATTAGGGCACAAGCTTCCCAGTGATAAACTGAACATTGCCGGCATCGGGGTTGGAGGCCAGGGATATAATAATCTGCGGAACCTGGAGACAGAAAACATAGTTGCCTTGTGTGATGTTGACTGGGATTATTCAGCAAACTCATTTAAACGATGGTACAATGCAAAGCAGTATAAAGATTATCGTTTGCTTTTCGAAAAGCAAAAAGATATAGATGCTGTTGTGATTGCCACACCTGATCATACGCATGCTTTGCCGGCTATGCTGGCTATTCGTGAAGGGAAGCATGTTTTCCTTCAGCAGCCTCTTGGTCATTCGATTTACGAATCCCGGGTTTTAAGTGAAGCAGCAAAAACGTATGGTGTTGCCACTCAGATGGGGAACCAGGGAAATTCGGGGGAAGGTATTCGGCGGATTTGTGAATGGATTTGGGCAGGAACGATTGGGGAGGTTGTGCAGGCCGATGTTTGGACCAACAGACCTATATGGAAGCAAAACAGTCAGCTTCCCGACCGGGGGAGACGTATTCCACGCGACCTGGACTGGGATTTATTCGTTGGACCAGCTTCCTGGCGGGAATATAATCCGGCATATCATCCCTGGACGTGGCGAGGATGGTGGAACTTTGGCACCGGGGCTCTGGGTGATATGGGAACTCATTTGCTGGATCCTGTTTATAAAGCATTGATGCTTCAATACCCCACTTCGGTAGAAGCAAGTTCATCCAGTTTCAATGTTGATTCACCTCCCAACTCCGAATTTATACAATATGAATTTCCGCGGCGTGATAACCTCCCCAAGGTGGCCATGCCCGAGGTGATTGTCAGGTGGTACGACGGAGGCTGGATGCCACCCCGGCCTGCCGAACTGAAAGATGGAGAAGCCATGGGCGATGAAATTGGAGGTTGTATTTTTCACGGAACACGAGGGAAAATCATGTGCGGTGCTTATGCACAAAACCCCACCTTAATCCCTGTCAGCGAAATGGAACATTTCGAGGAACCCGAAAAATCCATCAGAAGAATATTTAATCCATCGGAAGGAGGGCATGAACAGGAATGGGCCAGAGCTTGCAAAGAATCACGAAACAACCGGCTGGAAGCCAATGCCAATTTTGAGTATGCGGGTCTGTTATCCGAAATTGTTGCTCTTGGAGGACTGGCAGTCAGACTGCAAAGCCTTCAGCGAAAATTGTTGTGGGACGGGCCCAACATGCGTTTTACAAACATAAGCTCTACCGATTTGTTACGGATCTTAACAAAAAGTCAATTTGAGCTGGTAAACAGTAACCCGAGAGTTCAAAATGAATACCTAAACCTACCGGCAAGCGCTACAGTCGAAGAGTGGATCAGACATACCTACAGGCAAGGCTGGGAACAAATATGATGCAATAAGGTTTGTTTCAGTCTCTATCTGATTTATTTTCCCCGAATTTATTACTTTTGTTGACCATGAAAATTATTTTAAAGACCTTGTAATGAAGCCAATGATCTGGATCTCACCAAAAAAAGTACTTCTTTTCATCTTTCCCGCGCTTCTCTTTGCCTGTGAGAAACAGGATATTGAGTCGGATGTAAAAGTGCTTACCGATGCATTTGTAATCAAAAAAAAAATTGATGGACAAGAAAAATGGGCTACCGCCTATCATGCCATTGCAAATACCAGCTTAAAGTCAGTAACGGTTACTCCTGTCACAGGACTTGAAGAACCGTTTGAGCTGAATGCAGATACAATCTCTTACTACTTCTTTTTCAAGGACCCTGAAGATGAAGATTTCAAAACCTTCCAGCCCTATGAGAACGAATGGCAGTTTGAAGTGGTCACAAAAGACGATATGGTCATTCAGCAAATGGATTACCTAGAGAAAGTTGAACTTGATATTCCTGTAATCACCTCGACTGTTTATTTTTCAATTGGCAATACACTTAAAGTTCATTGCCCTGCAAATGAAAAGGCAGATGGAATCGAAATTAAGCTATTCAATAATAAGGGGGAAATAGCATTTCAAAGTGATATTCTTTCACCCACTTCGACAGAGTTTTTAATAACCGGAGGTACCAGGGGGTGGTATTCAACTGTAGTATCAGGAGATAAACTAACACTTCAGGTACATGCGATTGCATTTGAGTCGAATAGCACAGAAGAAAATAGATTGTATAATATTGCCACTAAAGCCATTACCGAAAGAAATATTATTTGGGGGAAATAGATTTTTCAAAACAAAACCGCATTTCTTTTCCGGAATAAAATACAATTGACTAAATTGTGCACCAATTGTTTAAAATAAAAAAAATCAATAAATCATGACACAACGAAGAGATTTTATCAAAAAAAGTTTGGTTGGAACAGCAGGTATTGCCATGGGAGGTCTGGGTTTCAGCGCTAAGTCATACGGTTCCATCATGGGAGCGAATGAGCGAATAAATTTAGCCGTTATTGGCATACACGGACAGGGTTTCACCCATATCAGGAATTGGTGCTCCTTAAAGGAAAATCGGAATGTTTTTTTAAAGACACTATGCGATGTTGACGAAGCATTTTATGGCGAGCGGGCAAAATTTGTGGAACAATCGATGGGGACGAAACCGGTTACTGAGTGGGACATGCGTCGGGTATTTGAAGACCAGGATATTGATGCTGTTTCATTTGCTACTCCGAACCACTGGCATGCACTTGGGACGATTTGGGCCTGTCAGGCCGGGAAACATGTATATGTTGAGAAACCCGCCTGTCACAATGTTTTTGAGGGACGTAAAATGGTTGAAGCGGCCAACAAATACAATGTACTGGTTCAGGTTGGATTCCAGAACCGTTCCTTTGCCAGTGTGATGGAGGCTATGAATTTTCTGCATGAAGGAGGTATTGGCGAAGTATATATGGCTAAGGGGCTTTGTTATAAACCGCGTGACTCATTCGGGATTGCTCCCGACAGTATGCCCCCTGCGTCGCTACATTACGACATGTGGCTCGGGCCCGCCTCTTACAGGCCTTACAATGAAAAGAAAGGCCATTACAACTGGCACTGGCACTGGGATACCGGAAACGGAGACACAGGAAACCAGGGACCACACCAGTTTGATATTGCCCGATGGGGACTGAACAAGAATGAACATCCCCTGAAAATATACAGCACCGGAGGCTTATATGGCATCGATCCCAAAGAGTGTTCACAGGAAACACCCAACACCCAAACCTCCCTGTTTACATACGATGATGGCAAAGTGCTTGAATTTGAAACCCGAGGAAGATACACCCATGGCGAGTCAAGCCTGGATATAAAAATCGGGAACATGTTTTATGGAACAGAAGGTTACCTTGAACTGAACGGAAGTACCTGGAAAGCATTCCGGCAAAGAGAAAAAGAACCGTTCGCCAGGTCGGCAAAAGAAAAATCAGAAGTTCCCAAAGATCCGACTTTCCTGGCACCTCCCGGAGGAACAGAACATTATGCCAACTTTATCGATGCTATCCGGTCGGGCAATAGCTATAATCTGAGCTGTAATATACGTGAAGGACATTATTCTTCTTCATTGCCCATACTTGCAAATATTTCTTACAAACTCAAAAGAGAACTAACCTTCAGGGGAAGTTATGAGAAATTTGCCAATGATGCTGAAGCAGACATGATGCTTGCCAGAAATTATAGAAAACCTTATGTTGTACCAGACGATGTATAACAACTTAAAAAATCCGGTTTTACTAACCGGATTTTTTTTGTAGTCAGGTCTTGAGAAAAAAAAATCCCGGAGCCTCTGCCCCGGGATCAAAACTAAACCTAACTAAACCAAACTTATGAAAAAACAGCAAATTGCTTATCGTAATTAAAACGTTTAAATGCTTTTTTTATTATTTAATTGTTTTCATGGCTATCTAATTATTATCAAATTGTGTGCCAAAAAAAAATCATTTTCTTAACAAATGATAGCATGAATAATCAGGGCAATTATCAATCCCAAAAAATAAATATCTTTGCCGGGAAATTCCGGAGGCGGAGGGTTTTAACAAAAGAATAGCAGTATTTTATGAATAACATACGCAATTTTTGCATCATTGCCCATATTGATCACGGGAAGAGCACACTTGCCGACCGCATGTTGGTACATACCAAGACCATTGGAGACAGGGAAATGCGCAACCAGGTACTTGACAACATGGAACTGGAGCAGGAAAGGGGCATTACGATCAAAAGTCATGCCATTCAAATGGATTATGAGCAAAGCGGGCAGACATACAAGTTGAACCTGATTGACACACCGGGACATGTAGATTTTTCCTATGAAGTATCCAGATCCATTGCAGCATGTGAAGGGGCACTTCTTATTATTGATGCAACCCAGGGTATACAGGCCCAGACCATATCCAACCTTTATCTGGCACTGGAACACGATTTGGAGATCATACCGATCCTGAATAAGATGGACCTTCCCAATGCCTTGCCTGAAGTGGTGGAGGATCAGATTATCGATTTGATTGGTTGCAAACGGGAAGAAATTATTCATGCCAGTGGTAAAACCGGAATGGGTGTTGAATTAATCTTAGAGCAGATCATTGAAAAAATTCCACCACCTTCCGGTGATCCTAAAGCACCGTTACAGGCACTTATTTTTGATTCTGTATTCAATTCCTTTCGTGGGGTGATCGCCTACTTTAAAATTGTAAACGGGAAGATCAGAACCAAAGACCTGGTCAAGTTTGTTGCCACAGAGAAAGAGTACAATGCAGATGAAATTGGGGTACTAAAGCTCGGATTAGTTCCCCGCGACACCTTGTCAGCCGGTGATGTGGGCTACATTATCTCAGGGATAAAAATGGCCAAGGAAGTGAAAGTTGGAGACACTATTACGCATGTTAACCGGCCATGTGAAAAGGCTATTTCGGGATTTGAAGAGGTTAAGCCTATGGTATTTGCCGGAGTTTACCCTATTGATGCTGATGATTATGAAGACTTGCGAAACGCCATGGACAAGCTGCAGCTCAACGATGCATCTTTGACATATGAACCAGAATCATCGGCTGCTCTGGGTTTTGGCTTCCGTTGTGGTTTTCTGGGTCTCCTCCACATGGAAATTATCCAGGAACGGTTGGAACGCGAGTACGACATGAACGTAATCACCACGGTACCAAACGTTTCCTATCTTGTCCATTTGACCAACGGGACAACAGAAAAAGTATATAATCCTTCGGGAATGCCCAATCCAACGATAATCGACACTATTGAAGAGCCCTATATCCGCGCAAGCATCATTACTTCGTCAGAATTCATTGGTGCTGTCATGAATCTCTGCCTGGATAAAAGGGGGACTTTGATTAGTCAAAGCTATTTAACTGCTGAAAGAGCAGAATTGGTTTTCAATTTGCCATTGGGCGAAATAGTATTTGATTTTTACGACAAGCTAAAAAGTATTTCACGTGGTTATGCCTCTTTTGATTATCACATGACCGGTCATAAACCAGCCAGGCTTGTTCGCCTTGATATTCTGCTAAACGGAGAAATGGTGGATGCCCTGTCGACGCTGATCCATTTTGACAATGCCTACAATTTTGGCCGTCGGATGTGTGAGAAACTGAAGGAACTGATTCCCCGCCAGCAGTTCGATATTGCCATTCAGGCTGCCATTGGCGCGAAGATCATTGCTCGTGAAACAGTAAAAGCTATGAGAAAAGATGTAACAGCCAAGTGTTATGGTGGCGACATCACCCGAAAAAGAAAACTGTTGGAAAAGCAGAAAAAGGGGAAAAAACGAATGAAACAGATCGGTAATGTAGAAGTGCCGCAAAAAGCATTTCTTGCAGTATTGAAATTGGATTAGCAGATATGGCTTTGAAAGCCATATCTAAAGGATCATACAATCAATTTATACCCCTTCCCATGAACATTGATAATCTCTACTGAAGGCTCATCCTTTAAATGTTTGCGCAGCTTAGTAATGTATACGTCCATACTGCGGGCATTGAAATAATTATCGTCAATCCATATCGATTTCAGTGCATAATTACGTTCCAAAACCTTATTGGCATTTTGGCAAAGCAATTGCAGCAGGTCGGACTCTTTCGTGGTAAGTTTCACTGTTTTTTCGGCATCGGCAAGTATCTGTTTCCGGGTATCAAAAGTATACTTACCCAGTGAAAACACCAATTCTGAAGCAGCTAATAATTCCTGTGAGGTTCTCCTTAAGATCGCTTCAATTCTGAAGATCAGCTCTTCCATACTGAAAGGTTTGGTAATATAATCATCAGCTCCTATCTTAAATCCCTCAATCACATCATCTTTCAAATTTTTTGCTGTAAGGAAAATAATTGGTATCTCGGCATTTACCATACGAATATCTTTAGCCAGTGAAAAACCATCTTTCTTGGGCATCATGATATCCAGGATACAGATATCATAATGCTCTCTCATAAAGCCTTTAAAAGCGGCATCTCCATCGGGGTACAAGGAGGTCTCGTATCCTTTGGCAACCAGGTATTCTTTAAGTAACAGGCCCAGATTTTCGTCATCCTCTGCTAACAACAGTTTCGTTTTTTGATCCATGATTATTTTTTTATTTTAGGCAGAAATATACTAAACTTTGTACCTTTATTCACCACACTATCTACTTTAATTTTTCCATTATGTAATTCCACGATCTTTTTCACATAACTAAGGCCAAGTCCGAATCCTTTTACGTTATGCACATTTCCGGTTGGCACGCGATAAAAGCGATCGAATATCTGATCAAGATGTTCCTTTGGAATACCTATTCCGTTATCGCTGACAGAAACGATGAAATGTGCATTTTTATCTTCAGTTGATACGGAAATCTCAGGTGTTTCCCCGCTATATTTCACGGCATTGTCGAGCAGGTTAAAGATCACATTGGTCAGATGGACTTCATCGCCTCTAACCAGGACTATTCCGGGGCTAATATCTGCGTGAAGAATTCCGTTTTTGCTTTTCACACGCAACTCAAAATTATTCAACACGTTCGACAAGGTTTTATTCATATCAAACTCTTTGAACTTCAATTTCAGTCGGCCTTCATTAAATACAGCCATTTGCAACACTTTTTCAACCTGAAAGCTGAGCCGTTTACTTTCCTGATTTATAATCCTTGAGATATGTTCAATGGTTTTTGGGGTATTGGTAACACTTCCGTCTTCCAGCATTTGACTGGCCAGAGAGATGGTAGAAATAGGTGTTTTCAGTTCATGGGTCATATTATTGATAAAATCATTCTTGATCTGTGAAAGTTTTTTCTGCCGGAAAATAACCAGTATGGCATAGGCAAAAATAGCGATGAGCAATCCGGTCAGAATTATTGTAGGGATAATGGTAAAGCCGGTAGCCCGGAGGAGGAATCCCGACCGTTTCGGGAAATATACATAAAGATAGTTGGGTTGTTGTCCGGCAAAATCGTATGGGAACAATAAGCTGGTATATTCCTTTTTTCGAACCGGGTCATAGTCTTTATTTCCCATGATAAAACGATCCTGTCCGAGGTTAGTACTTCTCACGGCATATTTATAATCAAGATCGATCCCTGACTCTTTAAATACATCAGCAATTGCCCCAGCGAGCAGGGTAGAATCAACACGTTCCTGCAAGGGTCTATCTTCCAGCAATATTTTATAATTACTCCAGTTCAGGTCTTTCAACCATTGTTCTCTTCTTCGCTCCTGGTCGAGGTTCAACTCATGCAACTGGTCGAATGAACTTGCTTCATCTGAGAACCAGGGATCCAATCCGTCTTTTCCTGAATGGGTAGTATCGGTAAAAGTGATCTGAAATTCTTCCCTGTAGTTTCCAAACACACTTCTTTCTGAATACTGGAACCGGAATTGTCCGGAAATTTGTCCGGTACTTTGCCGGGGAAAAACATCCATATTTCCCGGAGAATTGGCCATTCCCGGCAATCGGCCGATTCTTGCACTTTCTCGTGCATCTCTTCGTTCCAGCTCTTCCATATGGTCAACTACCCTTTTGAGAGCACTTTTCACCATCTGATCAAACTGCTCCTCCCGGATATCTGATGCAGTTTTAATGAGGTTAGTCTGGATTAGGATCAACCCTGAAAGAACCAGTGCCATTAAAACGATCAATGTCAACAACATCTTTCTGCTCATGCAACAAAGATAATTTGAATAAAAAATGAATAAAATTCCTTTTAACAATATTTAACGGCATGACTCAAAAAGTAATTCTTTTTAACCAGTACATGAACCATAACCGATCAAACCCTGATCTTTTTCCATACAGATCACCGGTCGACATCTAAACTTTTAACTATCCATTCCTGTTGAAAGCATATAAACAAGATTAAATCAATCACTTGATTTTACCCAGCAGGTACTGTTCGATCACCATGGGATAATACTTATATTCAAGCTCATGGACTTTCCCGGCCACCAATTCAGGGGTGTCGGCCGTTAAAACCGGGCATTCAGCCTGAAAAATAATTTCTCCCTCATCGTACTTCTGATTTACCAGATGGATCGTGATTCCCGATTTCTTTTCCCGGTTATCCACAACAGCTTGATGAACTTTCATTCCATACATACCTTTCCCTCCATATTGTGGGAGCAAAGCCGGATGAATATTTAGCATAGGGAAATTCTGGATCAGATTTTCGGGAATAAGCCAGAGAAAACCAGCCAAAACGATAAGGCATATATCTCTTTCTTTTAGTTTTCGCAGTACATCTTCGGTTTCATAAAAGTGTCGACGGTCAAAAACGAAGGTTTCAATTTCCAGCAAAGATGCTCTGTTTAGGGCATACGCCCTGGGGTTATTACTCCAAAGAGAATCTATTTTAATTTCTTCATTTTCAAGAAAATACTCCATTATTTTTTGAGCATTCGTACCCGATCCCGAAGCAAAGATAGCAATCTTCATAACATTCATTTCATATTGGTTTTAGGTGTTTGAATATTTGAATAATTTGTTCAAATTTAGAATATTACAAAATTAAAATACCTGGTCATGTTCATCTTTTTTACCCATTTTCTTTGAAATATAACGTGTAAATGTATTACTTTGCACCGATTTATTTAAAAACACAAATAGTATTAACTAAAATTTTAGAATTATGTCTGATGTTGCAACAAAAGTAAAAGCAATTATCGTTGATAAATTAGGTGTTGACGAAAGTGAAGTGACCAACGAAGCATCATTCACCAATGATTTAGGAGCAGATTCACTTGACACAGTTGAATTAATCATGGAGTTTGAAAAAGAATTTGACCTGGCTATTCCTGATGATCAGGCAGAAAAGATATCAACTGTTGGCGAAGCCATTTCGCACATTGAAGAAGCTATCAAGTAATCCGTAATTTTTATGGAATTTAAACGGGTAGTTATTACCGGAGTAGGCACCGTCAATCCGCTGGGAAATTCGGTTGATGAGTTTTGGAGCAACCTCACGTCAGGGGTTAGCGGTGCCTCTCCTATTACCAGTTTCGATGCTTCGAAACAAAAAACCCGGTTTGCCTGTCAGGTAAAGGATTTAAATGTTGAGGATTACATCGAACGGAAGGAAGCCAGAAAGTATGACTTATATACTCAGTATGCTTTAATTACAGCATCTCAGGCTATGGCTGATTCGGGGCTTAACATGGACTTACTTGACCATGACCGGGCAGGAGTGATCTGGGGTGCGGGGATAGGAGGTCTTCAGACGTTTTTTGAAGAAACCAGAAATTACCGGGAAGACAATCCGCGATTCTCGCCTTTCTTTATTCCCAAGATGATTGCAAATATTGCAGGGGGTTTAATATCCATAAGATACAAGTTCCGTGGTCCAAACTTCACAACAGTAACAGCCTGTGCATCATCGACGCATGCCATCATTGAAGCTTTCACTATGATAAGGCTTGGCAAGGCAAAAGTCATGATTACAGGTGGTTCGGAAGCTGCGATCAATGAAGCAGGTATTGCCGGATTTAACTCCATGCGTGCCATCTCCACCCGCAATGATGATCCCCAAACAGCCTCCAGGCCTTTCGACAAAGACCGTGATGGTTTTGTATTAGGGGAAGGGGCTGCTACCATGATTCTTGAGGAGTATGAAAGTGCCGTCAACAGAGGTGCTAAAATCTATGCTGAAATTGTCGGAGGAGGCATGTCAGCCGATGCATACCATATGACCGCACCCGATCCTGATGGCTGCGGAGCAAGTCTGGTCATGAAATGGGCACTTGAAGATGCCGGATTACAACCGGAAGAAATTGACTACATTAATGTTCACGGCACTTCTACCCCACTGGGTGATATTGCTGAACCTAAAGCCATTCAAAAAATTTTTGGTGACCATGCCTATAAACTAAGCATCAGTTCAACCAAATCCATGACAGGACATCTGCTTGGTGCTGCCGGAGCTGTTGAAGGAGTAGCCTGTATTCTGGCTATCCGGGACAGTATAGTTCCCCCAACAACCAACCATTTTACCGATGATCCGGAAATTGACAGTAACCTTGATTTTACATTCAACAAGGCAAAACAGAAAGTAATAAATATTGCCATGAGTAATACTTTTGGTTTTGGTGGACACAATGGCACCCTTGTTTTTAAAAAATTATAAAACTCTGTGTTACGAAAAATCACACAACGAATAAAACTCTTTTCATCTCCTCGAAAAGAGTTTTATTTGGTTTTAAAGGATCTTCTCGGCTTTTACCCCTCGAACCTGAAGCTATATGACCTGGCTTTCATTCATAAATCGGCCTCAGTGCAGGATTCCCAGGGGAACATGGTAAACAATGAACGCCTCGAGTTTCTAGGAGATGCCATTCTGGGAGCTGTTATTGCTGATTTCTTATACAACCGATTTCCGCAGCAGGATGAAGGATTTCTGACAAAAACCCGGTCGAAACTCGTCAACCGCTCTTTCTTAACCCGGCTGACCCTGGATATGGGGCTGGATGTATTCATCGATTCAAACACAACCAAAAACGTCGACAAAAGTCATATTTACGGGGATGCTCTAGAAGCCCTCATTGGAGCTATATACCTGGACCAGGATTACCAAAAAGCCAAGTATTTTGTGACAAAAAAAATCTTGTCGAAATATGTTAATTTGAATGAAATAGAGAACAAAGATTCCAACTTCAAAAGTCAGCTTATTGAATGGAGCCAGAAAAACAAAAAAGAAATTCGGTTCGAAACCATAGAAGAGCCCTCCAAGGATAAAAACTATAAACCCAGGTTTATTTCGGTGATCTGGATCGAGAACAAAGAAATGGGACGAGGAAATGGTACCTCAAAAAAAGAAGCCCAGCAAAATGCTTCCCACGAAGCTCTCAGAAAAATTGAATCCAACCAGGATCTTTTAACCTAAACCTCTCTCCCTGTTTTATTCCTGTTTCTTCTGTCGTTCTCACCCCTAAAAAATTGACCAGATTGATACGTACTCAATTATTTAATCCGAATATGGCATGTACAGGAACTATATCTCCCTCTGTTTTCCCGATGGAACCCAATTATTTTTAATTTTGTTACATGAAAAAGAGCAATAAATATATTATCCGGGAAGGGTGGATCTCGATAGCAGGGAATATTGTCCTGTTCGGGTTCAAGTACTGGGCTGGTATTGTTACCGGTTCGCTGGCTCTTATTGCGGATGCATGGCATACTCTTTCCGATTCTTTTTCATCAGTCATTGTTCTTGTCGGAGGAAAAATTTCAGGGAAACCTGCCGATGAAGACCATCCATTCGGGCACGGAAGGGCAGAGCACATAGCATCGGTCATTATAGGTGTAATGCTTGCTATTGTTGCTTTCGACTTTATTGTAGGTGCGGTTAAAAAATTCAGTACACATGAGCAGACTAACTTTGGCACAATTGCCTGGGTAGTTACCATCCTTTCCATCCTGGCAAAAGAGGTTATGGCCCAGTATGCTTTTTGGGCAGCAAAAAAAGCTAAATCATCTGTTCTGAAAGCCGACGGCTGGCACCATCGTAGCGATGCCCTTTCATCAATTGTGATACTGGCAGGTATTGCTTTGGGTAATTCCTTCTGGTGGACCGATGCTGTATTAAGTTTCATTGTAGCGCTGATGATCGGTTGGGCCAGTTATCAAATTCTCGCTACAGAAATAAATTCACTACTGGGTGAAAGTCCTTCCAAAGAGCTGGTAACATCCATTTACAACACGATGCAGGAGGAATTCAACCGGCCCTTACATCTTCATCACATTCATATTCACAACTATGGCAGACATACAGAACTAAGCTGTCATATAAAACTCCCCCCTGATATGCCCTTGAACGAGGTGCATGACATTTGCTCCAGGGTAGAAAATATCATGATGAGTAAATTTGGTATTGTTTCAACAGTACATGCCGAACCGATTGTATGAACAATGATCACCGGAGTGTTTCCTCTACGACTCTTCTATGTCAGTTTATGATTGCTTGTTCTAGCAGCTCAGACTATGCTCAACGCTAATCCGGGTCAGGGCAACTCAACCATTTTGATATTTCTGAAATGGATTTCTGCTCCTTCTGCTTCCAGACAGATATATCCCTTTTTTTGGGAAGCCTGGCTTATACCATTAACAAATTTCCCGTTTACGGCAAGTTTGATGGTTCCGTCAACGCACACCACATCGTATGTATTCCATTCCCCTTTCCCTTTACATCGGTTTTCTATTGATTTGCTGCGTTCCCCTCGTGGATGATCCGGAACGATCTCCACTCCTCCAACGCCAAACAATTCACCATGAACATAAGCGACAGGAGGTTTTTCTCCATTCCGTATATTTTGATTTACCCAGTCAAGTTCCAGCATTTGTACCTCCACGCCGTCAGGGAGCCTGTTTTGCCCTGGTTCGGCTGTACTCCAGACGAATGTTCCTGAATTCCCTCCAGCTTCCATGTGTCGCCATTCGATGTGCATCATAAAATTCTCGTATTCCTTTTCGCTGCGGATAACTCCAATGGGTAATCCGGTACAGACCAACACATCCTTTTCCACCCTCCAGGTAACGGGTTCTGTGTTTACCTGCATCCACCGCAGAGGTTCTCCAACAACATTTTTTTCATCCAGCACACTCTGCCATTGTAATAATTTCCCGAAGGAGGCAACCAACTCCTGTGCTGATCCTTTCCATCCGAATGATAGAAAAAAAATCAAAGCAAAAAACTGAATTCGTTTCATCCTGTAAAAATTAATCTAACCTGCAGTATTGGGTACTCCGGCCAGTGGTATCTCTTCGGTAATTCCCGGCACCGGGGCAAAAGCATATACCTTGGGGCCCAGATACAGATCAGAGTTCATCAGTTCTTCCCAGGTAACATCTTTCCCTGTGTAGGCAGAAATCCTTCCCATGATGGCGATCAGGGTTGAATTCACCTGAGCTTCGGCATCATTCACAGGATTGCCTGTACGAATGGCATTAACCAGGTTTATATGTTCCTGTACAAAGGGATTAGTGACCTTCCATTCGGAAGTAGTGTCGCCCTCAGCAGGGAATGGGTACTCCCACACCAGGTTTCCTTTGAGGTCAAAGATTTTACCGGCGGCATCGGCATAACCTTTAGTCCCGTTGATCTGTTCCACCTTTTTATTGGTGCAACCATTGATTTGGCGGGAGGCACAATGGGCGCGCATACCATTTTCATAGACATATTCAATACTGAAGAAGTCGTAGAGGTCGCCGCTCACCCTTCGCTGTCGTCCTCCCCAGCCAATGGCTCGCTCCGGATTTTTCCCCAGGTGCCAGTTCATAACATCAATTTCGTGGATGAACTGTTCAGTAACAAGATCGCCTGATAGCCAGCAGAAATTCACCCAGTTACGCAACATATATTCCATATCGCTCCATTCAGGCAGACGGGTACGATACCATAGTGCTCCGCCATTCCGTATAATATTTGCTCCGGTAATTTCTCCGATAGCACCATTAGCTACCCTTCGGTGCGTTTCCATATAATCTTTCTGGACACGCCTGATCGTTCCACTGACCATGCTCAAACCTGCTGCCTGAGCTTTTTTTGACGATGCCAACACCTGGCGGGCACCAACCGGATCAACCCCGATGGGTTTCTCCATAAAAATATGTTTCCTTGCATTGACAGCTGCTTCTACATGAATAGGACGAAAATGCGGAGGGGTACAAAGAAGCACGATATCTACCCCGGAGTCAATGACCTTTTCATAGCTGTCGAAACCAAGAAAACAATTTTCGTCAGCTATTTCTATATTCTTCTCTTCCTTTAAACGAGCGCGGCAGTTGTCAATCTTATCCTGGAAAACATCACCCAAAGCGGTGATTTGCAAATTCGGGCCTGCGTCCAAAAAATTAACGGCAGCACCTGTCCCCCGGCCTCCGCAACCTATTAATCCTGCTTTTAACACTCTCCCATCTGGTGCCTGGTCAAGCAATGTTGGAAGATTGACCTCATTCCTCTTCTGTCCCGCCCCCGAGCAGGATGACAAAATTCCTGCAACACCCAGTGTGCCCAAAGCAGATGTTGAGATGAAATTTCGACGATCCATTCCTACTTTAACTTTCATAAGCAAAAATTTAACTTAACATATTGTAAATTAGACAAATATAATTCAACACTGCAAAATCAAGGCCAGGGAAACACCTGTTCTTTGTACCATTTATGCATATTATACATTCTTTTCTGAAGTATATTAATGAAGCTGAATACTTTCTGAGCTGCTAAATTAAAAAAAACAAACCTGTTTCAGCACCAATCATTAAATAATTTCCACCCGGGATTGAGTGCAAAAACTCAACAGAATTATCTCATATTGAATTTTATTATGAAACGGGGAAAAAATACTTGTGTATTTTCACGTAAAGTTGTAAACTTGCACTTCGAATTTTAACAGGTTTATGGGGATTTCGTTCTAAAAGATCTTACACCTTCCATAGGCATCGAAACCCGCTTAGGGCCCATAGCTCAGTTGGTTAGAGCACCTGACTCATAATCAGGGGGTCGCTGGTTCAAGCCCAGCTGGGCCCACAGCAATAAACAAGGCACTTTCAGCGATGAAGGTGCCTTGGTGTTTTTGGTCCGGGTACAACATAGGTACAACAATTTACTTGAAGCTGCACACATTGAAAATAAGCAGGAGTACGTACTTTCAGAAAAGAGAGCATTTTTAACTTAATAAAAACCGGATTGACGATTTTTGAATGGTGCCAATCCGGTTCCATGTTGAACTAAAAGCCGATACAATATCGGCGAGTTACAAAGAAAACATTCTATATGTTGTTTTACCAATACTCGTAGAGGAAAACGCCGTGTATTCCCCTGTGATAAAAGATAAACGGGCATGGTACAAATTCCAAGCCCGTTGTAATATTTCTGTTTAACGTGAACGAATTTCGCGGCGCATAAACATAGTATAGGCTAAGGCAAAAAATACAATTGTGCCGGCAATTAATGCCGTTGCCTGTGGCCAAACCAACATAAGGCTTTGCCCTAGTGGCAACGGGCTTGGAATTGCTCCGCTTATTTGTTCGGTAGTTAAAGGGCCTAAACTCCTGACGGTTGGCATTAACAAGGTTGTGGTGGCATCGTTAAACAGTTGCCCGGGATTTATTCGCATAATGTTTTGAATAAAACGTTGGAAAGCCACTGCCTGGTTTTCACTTAAAAATACCGAAGGTGCCAGTCCTTTCGCAATCAGGTTTACAATCATGCTATAGAAAATGCTAAAGAATAGCCAGATGGAAATCCCGGCCAATGCCGAAGTGGCTGCCTGACGAAATTTTACTGAAAACAAGATGGAGAGGTTGAGCCAAAATGCCACGTAGATTACATTAACTACGGAAAAAATAACTATTCGCGCAAATTCTTCGGCCGTTGGCGGGATACCGATGAATAGAAGTCCAAAACCAAGAACAAGTAAAGCAAGCGCAAAAAACAATATACCCAATACAATTAGCGCTGCCATAAACTTTGCATTCAACACAAAATCGCGAAAAATGGGTTGGGCTAAAACTCGGCTGAGTGTACCATTGTTCTGTTCCGAATTAATGCTGTCGAAACCCATACTAATTCCCAAAAGTGGTCCTAAAAAACTGACAAACACAATAAACGATGGAAGTGTACCATCGGAGTGGGTAAATAGTTTTAAAAAGAAGAAAGTATCTTCGGGATTACTGGCTTTAATGGCCTTCGAAAAATCGTCGAGCGCCGTGTAAAGAGAGCCCATACAGCTAAGAACAATTAACGCGAGCATTATCAAAAAACGCCAGCTCCGGACCGTATCCGATATTTCTTTATTTACGATAACCCAATAAGGGCTTGCTATAGAGTTGTGTGATTTAAACATGACTATTCCCTCCTTCAAAATAGCGGTTATAAATGGCATCGAGCCCATACTCCTTGCGGGTTAGGTGGTTTAATCCCAAACCGCATTCAACAATTTGTTTTGAAATACCGGGCGAAATATCGCTGGCACATTCTACCTGGAAATGCTCATTAACTTTGACAATTTTTTCTACTCCCTCAAGCGGTTCAAGTATTTTTCGTAACCAATTTTCATCGTGTTCAACATCTTTTGGCAGGCTGCTTTTTTCAATGCTTAGTTCAATTAAGTACATCCCATGGGTAAACAGTTGCTTCGATAAGCCTTGAATGTCTCCTTCAGCCAGCAGTTTTCCTTCAACAAAAATACCCACGCGGTCGCAAACCTGCTGCACCTGGTGAAGGTTATGCGAAGAAAAAAGCACACTTATCTGGTGCTCATCTCTTAGCTCCACAATCAGTTTTAGAAATTCCTGAACACCTTTTGGGTCGATTCCCGAAGTAGGCTCGTCGAGAATAATCACCTCGGGGTCTTTAATCAAAACATCGGCCAGTCCCAGACGTTGACGCATACCTTTCGAGTATTTACCGGTTTTTTTGTCCATTTGCCTTGCAAGACCTACCCGCTCCATTAGTTCTTTGGCCTTTGCGCGAGCCGTTTTAAGTGGTATTCCGTTCAACTGGGCTGTATAAACCAAATTTTCAGGTCCGGTGCGGTCATCGTAAAAGCCAACATCTTCGGGCAGATACCCCACTTTTGTTTTTACATCAATTGGGTGGGAGGTAGAATCGATACCGCAAACACGCACTTCGCCCGAGGTTGGTTCTGTCAGTCCAAGCATCATTAAAATACTGGTCGATTTTCCTGCTCCATTGGGGCCAAGAAGCCCAAAAATTTCGCCTTTGTTGACGGTTAAATTTAACTTGTTAACCGCGGTATAATCGCCATATTTTTTTGTTAAATTAATTAACTGTATAATTGGTTCAGCCACGGCTTACCTCCTTCCGTATTTTTTGAATAAAAAGGCAACAGCACCCAGTGCCACGAGAATAATTAAAATACCAAGCCACCCCATAAGCACAGGAGTTTTAACCATTACCCTAAACGATAGTGTTTCGTTTATTTCCGGGTTTTTGGCGGTAAATCTTGTTACATAATCTCCCGGAATAGCTTTTTTATCGGCTTTAATGGTTGCAATTATCGTTTCTGATTTTCCGGGTTCCAGTTTTTCAATTTTTTCAGGTTGAAATGTAGCTTCCCAGTTTTTCGGTTTTGAGGCACTTATTTCAATATTTTCCAGCAAAGCTGACCCCGTATTTTTTACAACCATTTCAACCTTTTTTTCGTCACCGGCAGTCATGCGAGCACTCAAAAGGCCGGAAGGAGTATGGAAAGACATCTCGTAAGTACCGGTAATTACCACTTCAAACTCCAATTCAGCCGAAGTAGTGCCCGATACAACTTTAACCGGAATTTTATAAGTGCCTGCCTTAACGGTTGCCGATGGTTCAATGTCGTAGGTAATATCTTTCGTTCCGTTGGCTTCAACCTCGGTTGAGGTGGCCTGTTTGTAATTGGGTTTAATGGCAACGGTCCAGCCACGTGGAGGGCTTGCCATTAACGCATACTGTTGTTTGCTGGCTGTTTTATTTTTTAGCACCGCTCTGAACGAAAAGTTTGATTTAGGCGTACCTTCCATGTTTTTTTGGTCGCAAGTAAGTTCGGTTTCGTTTGAACCCGCAGAGGAAACATTAATGGTTAAAGGCAGGCTTGCACTTTCTCCGGCTTTTGCATAAAAGGTATAATTCCCTTTTCGTACTGTAAACGGCACTTCAACCTTAAGGTCAACCGTTTTTTTCTCGCCGGGCAAAATTGCCAGTTTTTTAATATTTAGCCCACCTGCTGTGAGAGAACTTGTCCATGAGTTTTGAATATTACTGATTATAATATTCTCATTACGCGTAACACTGCCATTATTGATGACATCAATTTTGTAGTTGACAGTGCTACCAGGCGAAACCGCTACTTTTGTGTAGGGTGTATAAAGCTCCAGACTATCTTTTACCTGGGCATAAGATTGTTGAAAAATTATTATCACTATAATAAGGGATAATAATATTCGGATGTAAAATTTTACTTCTTTCATAAGAAAATCCTCCATTATTGGTTTAAATAATTTCTTTTATTTTATAGTTATATTTTAGATATAATTACGAACATTAGCTTCCGGTAAACCAAAAAGCGTGGTATAACATGCGTTGTAAAATGGCGTTGTTATTAAAATCCCGATACCTGGCCTTATTCTTTTTGTATAAACTCCAGCTTCGGAACGAATATTTTTTCAGCCGTTGTTTTCGAGTTGAAATATGCCCCGTTATTTTGATTGGTCGACAAAATAAAATCCTCTCCATCAGACCAATAACCTGTTATTTCAACTTTCTGCATGCTATTATTTCCTTCGATGGTTAATTGGTGGGTTGGTGCAACTACCGGTTTTAAATCGGTAAAATTACCGTCCGATAAATTGGCAATTTTATTTAAATACTGCGCCACGGAAGCCGAGTCGGCTTTAGCATCGCCAATCATCCACGCTGCACCTTTCTTTTCCAAAACAAAGGAGCTGTCGGCCGGGTAATCGAATATTAATTTTGTCCATTCGGTTTTGTCCGATTTAATAATTGTTCGGTCGCGGAATGAATTCAGGTCGCGGTTAAACGACGAGCCCAACATTCCATCTACCCCATACACTTCTTTTTCACCTGCCAACCGAACATACGATGTCATGTTACGTGGTTGCGAAAAGCTGAATTTGCCAATTACTAAATCGGCCATATATTCTGAACCATTCAACAGTTTTACGCGTGTACCGAGGCTGTCTGTAACCTCATATTTCTCCCATCTTTCTTGTTTTGTTGCTGCCATGCTTTTGGGCTTCATGTCGTTCAGTTGCGAAATCAAGCGTTTTGCCGTTGATGGGTCGGCATTGTATTTTTTACCCTCCGACTCCACTTTCCAACGCTCCTCTTCTTTGAACAACTTAACTAACTGTCCGTTGGTTGTTCTGGGAAAGATTTCAATAGCTGTAATATTATCGGCTTCTACACTTACAAGTTGGCTTTTAAAGGTCCGGCCTCCCTTTCTCGAATCTGCCAGTTCAACAACCACTACAATGGATAGAAGTGCCGCAAAAAGGATTACTAATGCTTTTAAATTTATTCTTCGAAACATTTTCGTAGATTTTTAAAATGTTATTTATTGAATTCCGGATTTCTTCGTTTCTCGCGCAACATGCGGTTCCGCTGGGCTCTAAACAAACCATACAGTATGATTAACACGAGCGGTAACAAAACATTTAGCCATTTCAGGAAGTTTTTTCGGCTGTCTTCAATTTGGTCGAGCATACGCGATGTAATGCCACGGGTACGCAATTCTATCAGTCCGGTATCGTCCGACATCCAGTCGATGGCATTTACCAACAGGTTTACATTATCGGGCGATAATTGTTTAGCTTGTTGCCCAATTCCGTTAACAGCAAAATCGCCATCGCCAATAACCAGTAGTTTGGCATTGTTTTGGCCGGAAATTTTACCTTCAAGCAAGCCGGCTACGGTTATGTTCTGCTTCGGGAAATCGCTATTTGTCCACTGTTGTTCAATATTGAAATACATGGGGGTGCTTTGTGTTCCGGATTTAGCCGAACTTTTTATAAGGGGCGTAAAAGTAAGTGCCGAGTCGCCCGTGTAATTCACCGGGCTGGCAAACTGCATAATCACCGTTTCGAGACCCGACGTAACCGGGTGGTCGGCAAAGGTGTTAAAAACCGGGAGGTATGGAAACGAAACCTGGGAGGTAAACGAGAAAGGACCTTGTTGCTGTACCACGTTTACGCTTCCACAATTTTCATCAATAATAAAGCTGGGGTCAACCTCTATGTTTTTTTCTGCCAGCCAACTTTCCAGGCCGGTTGTAATTTCGGTCCCCATCGATTGTTGTAAATTCCCATCAACCCGGTTGATGCTTACCACCAGGTTACCTCCCTGTGCCAGGTAATCGTCAAGCATGTTAAAATGTTTTTTAGGAATTGAATCGGAAGGAGCCATTAAAACCAGTGTTTGGTACCGTGCCAGATAGGTTGAATCGGTAAGGTTTACAGGCTCGGCTGCATTTAATATTTCCAACGCCTGCATGGCTTGCGGCATCATCGTCAGGGTTGCTTCGCCGTGTCCCTGGATAAATCCCACCAGTTTCTTTTCTTCAACAACCAATTTTTTGATGGCCGACGATAAGGTATATTCCATTGCGGTTCCAGGCTGTATAAACGGAACAACTTCGGTTTTTTCGGCATATTTTAGAATCGCCCCCAGGTAGGCCTTCTTTTGTACACTCTGGTCTTTTTCGCGCACATTTATAACCACCGGGGAAATACCGTTTTGAACGGCTTCCTGCTCAACCATCGGGTCTTTGTTTGGGTTAATAAATTCATAAACAATATTCCCGTGCGAACGGCTTCCATACTCCGAAAGCATGTTTTTAAAATCAATTCTGGTATTATCAATGTTCGGAGGTAGTCCCTCAGAAAAATAAGCAGTAATGGTTACGGGTTCATCAAGCTCACCAAGCAAATCTTTCGTAGCCTGGCTAAGCGTATAGCGTTTATCCTCGGTAAAGTCTATTCTGAAAAAAAATCGGCTCGCCAGTATGTTCAGCAGAATTAATATACCGGCAACCACCAAAATATATGGTAAAAGTGTCCTGTTTCTCATGGCATTTAGTTTACGGTTCTTTTCACTAAAACGGCTTCAGCACTCACGATGCCCATAAAAATTATCGACAGAAAATAAATAAGGTCTTTTGAATCGATAACCCCACGGGACACAGACTGATAGTGATTGGAAATACTTAGGTAATTAAATACCGACCCCAGTATTCCGCTCATGTTTGATGCTAAAAACTCAAAAATAATATGGAAGAAAATTCCGATAAACAACGCCAGCAGGAAAGCAACAATTTGGTTGTTGGTAATGGTGCTGGCGAACAAACCAATGCTGATGTAGGCGCTACTCATTAGCAACAACCCGAAATAACCAGTCCAAACCGCTCCGTGGTCGATGGGGCCCAATTTCCAAACGGTTATATAGTACGGCAGGGTGAGGACCAGCGCAATGCCAATGAGAATAAGAGTGGCCAGAAATTTTCCCCATAAAAGTTGCCACTCGGAAATGGGTTTGGTCAACAACATTTCAATGGTTCCTGTTTTTCTTTCTTCGGCAATTTGTTTCATGGTTAAGGCCGGAATAAAAAAGAACAGGGTCCAAAAGGCAATGCCAAAAAACGATTGCAGGCTTGCCTGGTTTACATAGAAAATATCGGAGCCATAGAGCCAGGTAAATAATCCGCTCAGAGCCAAAAATACGACAATCATAATGTAGGCAATAAGCGAGTCGAAAAACGACTGTAATTCTCGCCTGGTAATCATCCAAATTTGTTTCATCATATAATAAATTGGAAGTTGAAATTACGAAACCCGGAAAACGCGATAGAAGGCTTTCGCTCTTTCAATTATGAATAAATATAGTTTTACTTGTCACTTAAAATTTAATAACCGGCTGACCTAATTTTGCGTTACCTGGCGGAAAATATCCTCCAGTTTTGTTTCAACCGGTGTGAGCTGACAGATATACCAGCCTTTTTGCATACACAAATCGAAGATGGGTTTTGCAGACTGTTGCCTTTCTTTGGAATGTACTGCAAACACCGCACCTTCTCCGTTGGCAAAATCAACTAAGGCCACACTTGGTAATTCTTTTAATGCATTAAAAGCTTCGTTTCGGTCGGCATTACCAAGGCCTACTGTGAGTAGCTCGTTCCCCTGCGCCTGGCGGCGTAGCTCTTCGGCAGTGCCATTGGCCACAATTTTCCCTTTATTGATAATTAGTATCCGGTCGCAGGTTGCTTCCACTTCGGCAAGAATATGCGAACTAAGGATAACCGTCTTTTCGCGCCCAATATTTTTTATCAATTCCCGGATTTCCACAATTTGGTTGGGGTCGAGACCGGTGGTAGGCTCATCAAGAATTAAAACTTCGGGATTATGAATTAGAGCCTGGGCAAGGCCAACCCTTTGTTTAAATCCTTTTGAGAGCTCTCTGATTTTTTTGTGTTTTTCACTGGAAAGCCCACATACCTGAATCATCTCTGTAACACGGCTTTCAATTTCATTTTTCTCTAAGCCTTGTAATCCGGCAACAAAGCCCAGGTAATCAATTATAGGCATATCCTGATAAAGCGGATTGTGTTCAGGAAGATAACCAATGTGTTTTTTTACTTCTCCGGGATTTTTGTTTACCGAAATACCACCAACTTCAATGTCGCCACCATTCGTTTCAATATAGCCGGTAATGGCTTTCATGGTAGTTGTTTTTCCGGCGCCATTGGGCCCGAGGAAACCTAATACTTCGCCTGTTTTTACCTGGAAACTTAACTCATCGACCGCATTTTGACGGCCATAAGTTTTCGTTATTCCATCAACAATGATATCCATAGTTAATATGTATTGTTTGATATTTTTTCGGGAGAACGAAAATAAAATTTTTAAATATTTTCTAAAAAAACAAGCTTTTGCTGTTAACACATTTTAAGACATTTTCATTTTTATTAAGAAAAGTAGCCGGCGTAATATATCGGGATACATACTATGATATTTTGTGCTCGTTGATAATGTCAAAATAATCATCAATCTTATTTTTCGGAGTGAACCTTTTTGGCAATTGTAATTTGAAAAAGAGAATGCCATAGCCTTGAATTAGTTTGTGTTCATTTCTCGCCGCCTTTTTCAGCCAATTCACCCAATTCAACCCAAAATACACCAACCCATACCACCGGCGCAATTTTCATTTGACAGCATTTGTTTTATTTATTAAGTTTAGTCCGTCAGAACCAGCTGCTGAAAACAAACAGAACAGAAAATGGAAGCATTAATTCGTAAAACCGGCCAATTTTTGTACCTGCTGAAACTGAGGGTCAGGAGGCTTTTTTATTATCGGATTTTCCGTAACCATACCTCTGTTATTGTTTCTCTTTTGGTGTTTTTCCTGTTGATTGCATTGGCTGTGTTCTTCGGTTTTGGTTTTGATGTTCAACGCGTAGTTATTTATTCTGCCGGCACAGTTTTGGTGCTGTTTACCCTGCTCATTATCATTGGCGCTGACCATGAAGCAAAACGCTTGCAGGCCAATGAACTCAATGCGTGTTTTCATTTTACCCGGTCAAACATGAATGGTATCCTCATCTCGGACTTGGGCTTTTCGGAAACGGACCGTGAAAACCTGAACCTTTTGCTCAATAACCTCCAGCCCAAAAGTAAAATCGACTTCAAACTGGTTTCCGACAACCGGATTGCGGCGGATTATAAAAAACTTCTAAGGGTTGTTCATTTACTGATCGCTGGTGGAATCAAAGACTTCAAAAAGGAACAAAAGGAATTGCTCTTCAAATTCGTGGAGGCCAACTTCACGTTGAATGGATCACCGGTTAACCGGGCCAGTTTTAACTCCCGGTTTTCGGAACTGGTCAACGAAAAGGAACAGGAATTCCAAAACAACCTGGAGCCTTTTCAAAAAACACTTCGTCAATAGACGGTATTTATCCCGTAAATCCCCCGTAATCCAAAATACTTTCTTGATGGTCAGCCAGATGTGAGTCTATCTTCGCTGGTGACAATTTGTTGCACCTGGCAACATCAGTAATCATCAAAAGTATCAATCATGGAAAATGAAATTCTTTCAAAAGAGGTACTGGTCGAACTCAGACAGATTAAAAGCCTTTTGTTTCAAAGCAAAGCGGTTTTTAATGTTGAAGACCTGTCGCAGTACACCGGGCTTTCGAAAAGCAAGATTTACAAGCTGCTCAGCAAAAACCAGATTCCAACCGGAAACAATGCCAACATCCGCCAGAAGTTTTTCTACAAAAAAGACATCGATGAATGGCTGATGGGGTTTTCCCAGGAAGATTTGGAAACGGAAGAAGCATTTAACCACTCCCTTTCCCGCAACAGGAAACCTGGTCAATGTTTTTAGGCATGGAGAAGATGCAGTACATCCGGGTTGGGACCTGCTATTTCAAGAAAGTCAATGCACCGACTATTGCCGGTGACTTCAACGAAATCCTGGTTCCCTGGAACATTGATACCATCAAACAGGACTACGGCAAGGACTTTATCGGCCGGATTCCCAGGTATGACGGTTTTACCTGCATCCCCGGGCATATGGATTATAAACAGGTTTATTCCGGTTTCTACAACCGGTATTTCCCGCTGAGCCACTCGCCCCAAGAAGGAAAGACAATGGTTTCCCTGTTCTTTGTGAAGCACATTTTCGGAAGCCAGTACGAACTGGGGCTGGATTACCTGCAACTGCTTTACCTGAAACCAGTGCATATCCTGCCTATCCTTTGCCTGGTGTCCTGGGAGCGGTCAACCGGGAAAAGTACTTTTCTGAAGTGGCTGAAAGCCATCTTTGAAAACAACCTCACCTACCTGACCAACGACAATTTCGGCAGCCAGTTTAATTCGGACTGGACCAATAAACTGCTGATCTGTATCGATGAAGTCCTCTTTAATAAAGAAGAACTGACCGAACGGATCAAATACCTCAGCACAACCAACTACAACAAGCTGGAAGCCAAAGGAAGGGACAAAGTCGAAATTGAGTTTTTCGGAAAGTTTATCCTTTGCAGCAACAACGAGGACAACTTCATCAAGATCGATGCTGCGGAAGAACGTTTCTGGGTCAGGAAAATCCCAAAACTGAAGGCAGAGGATACACAGCTTTTAAGCAAACTGGTCAAAGAGATCCCGGCTTTCCTGTTTTATTTGAACCACCGGAAACTCAGCACCTGGGAAAGCAGCCGGATGTGGTTTCACCCGCAGCAAATCCAAACAACGGCACTGCTGAACCTTATTAAACACAACCGAAGCCGTGTGGAAAAGGAGCTGGCCAATATCCTGCTGGTGGTAATGGAACAATATGATTTGGATGAAATCGATTTTTGCCCGCTGGATGCCATGTATGCCGTCAACCAGACCAGGGTGAAGACAGACCTGACCCAGATCCGCAGGATCCTCAAAAAGGACTGGCAACTGACGCCCAAAGAAAACTCGCTTTCCTATGAGAAATTTATCCTCTGGGGCAAAGGGGAGATCAGCCGTGAAACCGGTACCGGGCGTTTCTATACCGTAAAAAAGGACTTTTTACTTGAAAATTTTGATGAATTGATGAGAGAATAGTATATGCTGTTGAAAATAAGAAAGATAATCTCTCATCAATCTCTCATCAAAAGTTCATCAAAATAAAAAATGATGAGAAAACGAAAAATTACCGGGACCAAAACGATGAAACGATGAAAAAATGATGAGGCTTGAATCCCTTATAGGGAAAGGCTTTCAGACCGTTTCTCATCATTTCATCAAAAATTACCGGGAGTTTACCCGGATGGAAAAATTTACTGCAATGAAAACCGAATGAAAAAAAAATTGAAATGAAAACTGAAACGAAGACAACAATGAAAACAGAAAAATCGGCATGTGACACAGCCCGGGAAATTTCAATTATTGAGTACCTGGGAAAAAACGGGTTCACCCCGGCAAAGGAAAACCATCAGGAAGCCTGGTACCTCAGCCCGCTCAGAACAGAAACCCATCCTTCATTTAAAGTATCCAAACCACTCAACCGGTGGTATGACCACGGGGCCGGGATTGGTGGCAATGTGATCGATTTGGTGATCAGGCTGAATAACAACTGCAGTGTCCGGGAGGCGCTGAATATTTTAAACGGTATGATTCCATCTTTCTCTTTTCAACAGCAAAATCCTTTTGCCGTGTTGAAACCGAAAGATGAAATCCGGATTGAAAAAGTGCTACCACTAAAACACCCTGAACTGATCGGGTATCTCGAAAGCCGGAAAGTTGATCCATCCCGGGCTGCCAGGTATGCCCGGCAGGTGTATTATTCGTTGAAAGGTTCAACTTATTTTGCCATCGGCCTGCAAAATGTTTCCGGCGGCTGGGAACTCCGAAACCCATATTATAAAAATTCCAGTTCGCCGAAAAACTATTCTTTGTTTTCAAGATCGAAAGGCATGCTTTCGGTCACCGAAGGGATGTTTGACTTTTTCAGCCTGCTGACCCTGTATCCCGGCTTACCGCTGAAGTCTGATTTTCTGGTCCTGAATTCCCTCTCTTTTGCCGGCCGGATCAAACCGGTTGCAGAAAGTTACCCCAAAACCTGCCTCTACCTAGACAATGACGCGGCCGGAAAAAAAGCGGCCCAAAAACTTTTGGAAGAGGTGAAAGGCAGCGTGGACCTGTCCGGGGTTTATGCATCAAAAAAAGATATGAACGAACTTTTGGTGACCGGTGGCAAGCGGTTTTGCACACATCTGCGGTAAGCTATTTCGAGATGTGTCTTTGTTGCACAAGACCATCTCGCTTTGCTCCTAAACTCGCAAAGGGAGAAAAATCTTCGATTTTTCATGGGGACAAAAACTTTTAATAAGATGAGAACACAATACATTTCTTTCAGGGTCAGCTATATCGAAAAAAAAGCGGTTGCCATGGCCGCCAAAGAGACCGGTTTGAGCACCAGCGAATTTGCCCGGCGCGCTGCGCTCAACCAAAAAGTGACCCTGCGCTTTTCGCCGCAGGAACTGGATATCTATAAAAACCTGCATATGTACCACCATAACTTCAAACTGATCTCCAACCTGGTCAAAAGCCCGCACTTCTACAAAAATGAAATGATCCTGCATGAACTACAGGAAGTCATCACACTGATCAAACAGCACCTTCAAAAATTTGAACAATGATCGGGAAAGCCAAAAGCATATCGCATATTTCCAATGCGGTCAATTACGCGAAAAACAAGATCAAAGCAGAAGAGATCTGCCGTTACCGGCTTGTTGGTGAAACCGGGACGGAAATCGCCAAAGAATTCCGGGTGTTCCAGAACCTGAATGCACGGTGCCAGCGAAATGCATTTTCGTTTGTCCTCAGCCCGTCACGGGAAGACGGGAACCGATTGACAAAATCAGACTTCATTAACATCGCCGAAAGGTTTTTAAGCTATATGAACCTTTCGGACAACCAGGGTATTTCGTTCCTGCACAAGGACAGGCAACATACGCACCTGCATATTTATGTGAACCGGATCAATACGGAAGGCAAAGCCGCAAAAGACAACTACATCGGCAAAAAAGCACAACGTGTTGCCGAACGGATCGCCAGGGAAATGAACCTGACAGTCGCCCGGGAAGTACAGCAGGCAAAAGAAAACAGGTTGCGGCGGGCCGTAGGCCTGGCACATGACAAAATCTGGCAACTGAAGCCGGATGACATCTTCGAATATGCCCGGCTGATGGAACAAGAGGGCATAACAACCCAATTGAAGCAAGCCTCAAACGGCAAAGTGGTAGGGCTGAAGTTCCAGGTAGGTGAAGACTCCATCAAAGCCAGCTCGGTTCACCGTGCACTGAGTGCTGCCAATTTGCAGAAACTGATCCGGCAAAACAGCAGGACAAACCGAAACCGAATTAAAATCTGAAATTATGAGAGATAATTTATCCCAGCGAAAACTACTGGATATCCTTACCAGTGAAATTGAACAGCTCAACAAAACCACTGAAAACATCAAGGCAGTGGCCCCGGAAATTGATAAACAGCTCAAGGAGCTGAAAAAAGAGAAACTGCAGGTTGACCTGAACACCGGCAGGCTGGAGCAAATATTGAAAGATCATGAAGATGCGTTGCAGAAAAAAGTGGTCATTCCAAAATGGTTTTTAGTTTTGATTGGGGTTGTGATTGCATTTTTGATGTTGGAGGTGGTGTGGCTGCTGGTTGTATAGGATTTGCCTGCCTTCATAAGACACTAAAATCCAAACGGAATAGATAATTGGTATTTTTATTTTGTATCATTTAGGTCAGGATAAAGCTGACTTTTTAACTTCAAAACATAAAATCACATGAGTGTTTTTATTTGAAGTCAGATTATTTTTCGTATCATTGTAGTCAGGATAAAGCTGACAATTGAACTATGAAACGTAAATATATATCAACACAATCCAGTGAAATCTTATCCTATTTTAACCAACAGGAGCAGGATTGCTTTGATTTTACCGAAGCATCACAAGCCCTGCCCCTATCAGGCGAAAGTGCACTAAAGGAGTTGCTTAGCGATATGGTAAAAAGAGGTCTTCTTATGCGATTGAAAAAGGGATTGTATTACATTATTCCCTACGAAAAAGATCCTGAAGAATTCATGCCGGACTGGCATTTACTGGCACAGCCACTTACTAAAGGAACGAGTCACTATATTGGTTATTATTCTGCATTGCAAATCCATAACCTGATCACGCAACCGTCACTAAAAGAGCAAATTGTGGTAGCAAAGCAAATGAGGCCATCTACTTTGAAAATAAAAAATGTGGATTTTCAGTTTATCTATCACAATGAAAAACATTTTTTTGGATTTAAGAAAATATGGATTGACAGTTATAACAAGGTTTTATGTTCTGAATTGGAAAAAACTTTTATTGACTGCCTATTTAGACCGGACTACGCAGGAGGGATTGTTGAAATAGCGAGAGCAGTCTACATGTCGAAGGACAAAATTAAGTTCAATAAATTATTGGAGTATGCCGAGCAATTCCAATCCCAAGCAGTAATCAAACGGTTAGGCTTTTTGCTTGAGATTCTGGAGATTGAAAATGATATCGTAGAACAACTACAAAAAAAGAAGACGTCCTCCTATGTACTGTTAGATACTGAGTTGCCCAAATCGGGCAAGTTAATCAGTCGATGGGGGATTCAACAAAATTTAGAAACAGAAACTATTAAATCGGCCATTTATACATGATAAAACCAGGAGAATTACAAAGTAAAGCTCGCACAGTTGGCGTGCGCGACCAACAAATTGAGAAGGATTACATCTTGTCATGGATTTTGCAGGGAATAGCCAGGCACCCTCAGCTATCTGAGCAAATTATTTTCAAAGGTGGTACAGTTCTGAAAAAGGTATATTTCGAAGACTACCGTTACTCGGAAGATCTTGATTTCTCTTTGTTAAATAGCGAAATTGCCAACGAGCAAATTTTTGAATGGTTCGAAGAAGTATTTGAATATATTGAAGACGAGGCTAATATCCCTTTGGAAATTGTTGATGACAATGAACACGAAGATGGAGGAATTAATTTTTATATCAGCTATGTTGGCCCCCTTGGAGGGAAAGGGGCCAACAAAAAGGTCAAAGTAGATATTTCAAGAAGCGAGAAGCTTGAATTCGCACCGGAAAAACGAAAAGTATTTTGTAGTTATCGCGACCAGGAAGGGCACCAGTTGCTTTGTTATTCCCTTGAAGAGGTTTTGGTGGAAAAGATGCGTTCAATAATGCAACGGATGCAAGCGAGAGACTTATATGATATTTGGTATTTATCTGAAGTTCATGGAATGGAAATTGATTTCTTAATAAATGAATTCAAAGCAAAATGTGATAGCAAAGGGATTAACCCATCCGAATTTCACACAAAATTGGAACAACGATTACCCCAGTACAGGGGACGTTGGAAGCGTTCAATGGCTGATCAGATAAAAGATTTGCCTGAATTTGAACAGGTGGAAAGAGAAGTAACACGCCGTTTAAAGAATCTTGTTTTATAAGGAATACATTCGGAAGGGCGATCTTTGGCCATTTTACCGGAAGGAGGAGGTTGGTCTATAATAACTTTCATGAAAAGTAACGTTTATACCTGTAAAAACGTTACTTTCCGAACAAGTAGCAGCAGATTGCAATATGGCACAAGTCGCCAAATGAGGTTCTTCTCAAACCTGTCACAAAGATTCCTTCATTTTCGGAAGACAAGCCCTACGGGTTCTCAAAAGCTTCCGGCATAAGGCCATTCATTTCTTTTCCTTTTGAAAATCTTCCGAAAATAAAAAGGAGCGGTGTTTACAGGTTTGAGATTTCATGAGCGTGACATATTCCGGGAAAACAGCAAGAAAGGATTACAGTAATACTTCCATCGCTTCATCTATCAGGGAATTATCCAGCTCTTTTAAATAAGCTTGTGTAATCGCAATATTTTGGTGTCCCATGGATTCGCTGATGATATCGGTCGAAATTCCTTTTTGTTTTAGGCTGTTTGCATAACTGTGACGGGCAACATAGCTTGATAACGGCTTATCAATACCACACAAGGATGCAATTTCCTTTAATCGTTTATTATATCTTTTCAGGACCTTTCTTTTCCGGTTCTCGAGGTGGGAAAATGTCATTCCCTGTTCAAGCAGTATTGGAAAGACATAATCCGTTGGCGTGCTTCTGCCTTTATAATAGTTGAGAATTTCCTGAACCGGAGGTAATATCTTGATTTGAAAGTTCCTTTTTGTTTTGGAGCGGGTGTAATAAATCCGGTCATCCGAAATATCATTCCATTTTAAAGTTGCCATGTCAGCAAAATTCATTCCCCGGGTGTAAAAGCTGAATATGAAATAATTTCTTGTGTCAATTAATGTAGGATACTCGCTTAAATCCAGTTGTGCCACTTTTTGAATATCCTCGAGTTTTAGTGCTTTTTTGATTCCCTTACCCTTGAGCTTTGATACTTTATAAAATTTGAATGGATAAAGATCTTCTTTTATTCGGCTTCTTTTAATTGCACTATTGAATACGGAACGAATTGATCTCATTTTGACACCAATTCCTCCATCAGTACCGCCTCTTGAACGTAACCAGGATTCGTATTTCTCTAAAAATTCCGGTGTAATCTGGTGAAAGATCAATTCTTTGCCTTTGGAGAATTTTTTAACTGAAATCAGCGTATCTGAATGGATTCGGGCATTACCTGTCCTGCCGGCAAGCTTTTGTTCTGAAATAATTTCCTCCCAAAAGGGATATATGGCCTTACCGACTGGATTGGTTTCAATCCGCAAGGTATGCTCAACGTCAGATAACGTATAGTCGGATTTATTTTGTTCCAGATTAGTTACAATATTCGTCGCCCGATCGATAAACTTCAAAAGCAGTCTGTTTTTACTCAAGTAATCAGAAGCATGTTTGGTGAACTTGCCCTGTTTTTCGTCCCATTCTTTCTCAGAAGAAGTATAAGGAGTACGAAAAAATATGGTCTTTCTATCTTTCGTAATTCTTAAATAAACAGGATATTTGCCTGTAGATAATTTTTTCTTCCTCAGAACTGTTTTAAAACTAATCATTTGACTTCATTTTTGGGTACAACATAGGTACAACAAATAGGCAAATAAAGATAGTTAAATAAGAATTATTGACAAAGTTAAATTCGATAAAAAATTGATAATCAGGCAAATGAAAATAAATGATTTTAAATGGAAATCAAAATACACTTGCTCATAATCAGGGGGTCGCTGGTTCAAGCCCAGCTGGGCCCACCTAAAAATCAAGTAGTTACGGGGGTGAATTTTTCACCCCTTTTTTTGTAGGTAAACTTTTAGGTAAACTTTTTCGGAATTACCTCCAAAGAACGAACCCGGCACTGACTGAAATTTGCCGATTTAATCCGATATCCAAACTTAAAATGTTTCTGTGGTTATTCCAAATATATGTTCCCCCGATTGCCGGAGAAATGTACCTACCCCTTATTAACTGGAATAAAACTCAAAAAAAGTTTGACTGTTTTTACAAATATAATTTTTAATCACATCATTCGCCATCAGATAAACAAATTTAGCCCCGCCTATGGAATTGTAA